>NZ_JBIUYD010000013.1:0-246089 GCF_044744345.1 Kitasatospora sp. NPDC087315
ACTGCAGGGGGGACCCTGTGGGAGAGTAGGACGCCGCCGAACAATTATTCCAGAGAACCCCCACCCGATTCCGGGTGGGGGTTCTCTGCGTTTACGCAGGATACGATCGCGGTATGGCACGTCGTCCTGGCCCCAAGGCCAACCCCGAAGAAACCAAGCCGCGCACCGAGCCTTTCAGCCTGGCGACGGACCCGTTCACGATGGAGAGCTCGCACGAGGTGGCCGGTCTGTACCTGGCCCCGCCGGAGCGGGTGCTGGCACTGCACGTCGACGCCGAGACGGTGTTGCGGCCGAAGCTCAGGGCCGCGCTGGAGGAGCTGCGGCACGAGCCGCTGCCGGCCACCGTGGCGACCCTGCTGGGGGCGCTCGACGCCACCTCGGAGAAGGTCGTCGGCACCCTGCACCGCAGGCGGCGGGGGGTGGCCTTCCGGCAGTACCTGTCGAGGCTGGACCAGGAGCTGCCGGAGGGCGGCGAGGTCCACCTGATCTGCGACAACTACTTCACGCACAAGTCGCCGACGGTCATCAACTGGCTTCGGGCGCACCCGCGGTTCGTCATGCACTTCGCCCCGAACGAGTCGGCCTGGCTCGCGCACGTGGAGCGCTGGTTCGCCTACCAGGCGGCCCGGGAGGGTTTCCACGGGGACAAGTCCTCGGCGGCCGCGCTGTCGGCGGGGATCACCGAGTGGCAGGGCAGTGTGGTGGAGGAGTCCGAGGAGGACGAGGGGACCGCACGCGGCGTCCACGTCTGGGTGAAGCCCCGCTACTAGGGATCACCAGCCAGCCAGCCGGCTCGGAGCGCTCGGGAGGGCTCAGAGCCGGCCGGCGGCCTTCAGCGCCAGGTAGGCGTCGGCGAGGGCCGGGGCCACCGCGGTCGGCGGGGCGTCCAGGACGGTCACGCCGTGGCGGGTGAGCCGGTCGGCGGTGAGCCGGCGGTCGGCACGGGTCTGCTCGGCCGCCGCCGCGCCGTACACGGCCTCGACGGTGCCGCGTCCGGTGGCCAGCTCGTCGAGGCGAGGGTCGGCCACGGAGGCCAGCACGACCTCGTGGCGCTTGGTGAGCATCGGCAGCAGCGGCAGCAGGCCGTCCTCGACCGGTGCCGCGTCGAGGCCGGTGAGCAGGACGATCAGTGAGCGGTGCGGTGCCATCGTGAGCGCGGTGGAGACCAGGGAACGCATGTCGGTCTCGTAGAGGGCGGGTTCCAGCAGGGCCATCGCGCTGGTGAAGGCCGGCAGGATCTCGCTGGGGGAACGGCCGGCCACCGAGGCCCGCTTGCGCAGGTCGTGGGCGAGCAGGTCGACCCGGTCACCGGCCCGGGTGGCGAGCGCGGTGAGCAGCAGCGCGGCGTCGAGGGAGGCGTCCAGCCGGGGGGCGTCGCCGACCCGGCCGGCGGAGGTGCGGCCGGTGTCGAGGACGATCAGGATGTGCCGGTCGCGTTCGGGGCGCCAGGTACGGATGGCGACGGTGTTCCGGCGGGCGCTGGCGCGCCAGTCGATCGAGCGGACGTCGTCGCCCGGCAGGTACTCGCGCAGGGAGTCGAACTCGGTGCCCTGGCCACGGGTCAGGACGGAGGTGCGGCCGTCGAGTTCGCGCAGCCGGGCGAGCCGGGAGGGCAGGTGCTTGCGGCTGTTGAACGCGGGCAGGGCGCGGACCGCCCAGGGGACGAGGTGCGATCCCTGTCGGCCGGCCAGGCCGAGCGGCCCGAGGGAACGGACCGTCACCTTCCTGGCGTGGTGGTCGCCGCGCCGGGTCGGGGTGAGCACGGTGGTGACGCGGCGCCGCTCGCCGCCGGGAATCCGCAGGACGTGCCGGGAGGCGGCGATCTCGGTGCCGGGCCGCCAGGCGGACGGTGCCCAGGCGTCGCGGAGGCGCCCCCTGAGCAGGCGGCCCGAAGGGTTGGTCACGGTCAGTTCGACGGTGGCGGGTTCGCCGAGCCGGACGCTGGTGTCGCCACCCCGGGTGATCCGCAGACTGCGGACCGGGGCGGCGAGCACCAGGTCGGTGAGGACGGCGAGCAGGACCGCGCCGGTGACGGCGGCGATCCCGGTCACGGAGGGCAGGAGCAGGCCCACGACGAGCGCGCCGAGTGCGGCGAGCAGGGCGGTTCGCCCGGTGAGGGCCATGCGGTGCGCTCCTACGGGGAGGGACGGAAGGAAGGGGTCAGCGAGGGGCGGGCGTCTGGGCGAGGACGGCCTGGATGACCGAGTCCGCGGTGACACCCTCCATCTCGGCCTCGGCGCGCAGCGCGACGCGGTGGCGCAGGGTGGGCAGCGCGAGCGCCTTGACGTCGTCGGGGGTGACGTAGTCGCGGCCGGCCAGCCAGGCCCAGGCGCGGGAGGCGCCGAGCAGTGCGGTGGCGCCGCGCGGGGAGACGCCGATCGACAGCGACGGGGACTGCCGGGTGGCCCGGCAGAGGTCGACGACGTAGGCGAGCACCTCGGGAGAGACGGTGAGTTTGGCGATCTGCTCGCGGGCGGCGGCGATGTGCTCGGGGCCGGCCACCGGGCGCACGCCCGCCGAGGCGAGGTCGCGCGGGTCGAAGCCGGCGGCGTGCCGGGCGAGGATCTGGAACTCCTGGTCCCGGTCGGGCAGCGGCAGGATCAGCTTGAGCAGGAAGCGGTCGAGCTGGGCCTCGGGCAGCGGGTAGGTGCCCTCGTACTCGACGGGGTTCTGGGTGGCGGCGACCAGGAACGGGGCGGGCAGTGCGCGCGGCTCGCCGTCCACGGTGACCTGGTGCTCCTCCATGGCCTCCAGCAGGGCGGCCTGGGTCTTGGGCGGCGTGCGGTTGATCTCGTCCGCGAGCAGCAGGTTGGTGAAGACCGGGCCGGGCTGGAAGGAGAACTCGGCGGTGCGGGCGTCGTAGACGAGGGAGCCGGTGACATCGCCGGGCATCAGGTCGGGGGTGAACTGGATGCGCTTGGTGTCCAGGCTGAGGGCGGTGGACAGGGTGCGGATCAGCAGGGTCTTGGCGACGCCGGGGACGCCCTCCAGGAGCACGTGGCCGCCGCAGAGCAGGGCGACGACCAGGCCGGTGACGGCGGCGTCCTGGCCGACCACGGCCTTGGCGATCTCGGCGCGCAGGGCGGTGAGCGCCTGGCGCGGGTCGTCCGTGCCGCCGGGGGTACCAGGGGTGGCAGTCGCCGTGCCGGGGGTGTCGAGCGGGGTGGCGGTGGCCTGTTCGGTCACGGCTTCCGTACCTGCCTTTCGAGGGCGTCGAGATCGTCGGCGAGCCGCAGCAGTGCGGCGTCGTCGGTCGGGGGCGGGCCGTACAGGAGGGCCCGGGCGTCCCCGGCGGGGCGGTCGGGGAGGCGGTCGGTGACGGCCGCGCAGAGCGCGGTGGAGTCGGGTGCGCCGGCGCTGAGCGGGACGCCCAGGGCCGGGGCGAGGCGGTGGGCGGCGGCGCGGCGCAGCGCGTCGGCGGCGCGGCCGCGGGCCTTGGCCCGCCGGTAGAGGCGGGCACGGCCCTCGGTGGTCTCGGCGGCGCGGACCACCACGGGCAGGTCCTCGCCGACGACGGGGCCGAGCCGGCGGGCGCGCCAGACGGCGGCGAGCAGCGCGGCGATGCCGAACTGGTAGGCGGCCCAGCGCCAGCCGTCGGGGATGAAGTCGGTGAACTGCTTGGCGCCGTGGGTGGCGACCGGGGCGCTGTAGTCGGGCAGGTGCCAGGTGAGGCTGGGCTGGGAGCCGAGCAGGCCGAGGGCGAGGGAGGCGTTGCCGTCCTTCTTGAGCAGCTCGTTGCTGAGGAACTCGCCGCTGCCGAGGACGATGACATCGCCGCCGCCGCGGCCGAGCGGGACGCTGACCAGGGGGTAGCCGTGGCCGCGCGGGTAGCAGCCCTCGCCGCGGGTGCCGGCGGTGTACAGCAGGCCGCCGAGGTGGGCGCTGCCGGCCCGGACGGCCTCGGTGAGCGAGCACTGGGCGGGGGTGCTGCGGACGGAGGCGTAGGGCGGGCCGCTGCCTTCGTCGGAGGGGCGGACGCCTGGGGCCAGCGCGCTGAGGGCGGCCGGGCCGGGGGAGATCAGGACCAGCCGGGTGTGCCGGGCGGCGGCGAGGGCGCGCAGCTGCTCCGGGCCCAGCAGGTCGGGTTCGGGGACGACGAGGGTGTCGGCGCCGGTGGTGTGGGTGGCCAGGTCGGTGGTGATGTCGACCTTGAGGCCCTCGCGCTGGAGCAGGGCGACCACGGCGTGGCTGCCGGAGGCGTCGTAGGAGCGCGGGTCGAGCGGGGCGTAGCGGCGCTCCTGGTTGAGGCCGGCCAGCACGGTGGCGGCGAGCAGCAGGACCGCCACCGTGAGCAGGTACCAGCGCGAGCGGTGCCAGAGGCCGCGGCCGGTGGGCGCGAGGCTGCTGGGGGCGGCGGGCGGCGGTGGTCCGGCGGCCTGCGGGGCGGTCGCAGGCGCGGCGGTGGCCGGCGGGGCGGCCGACGCGGGGGTGGCGCTGGTCGTCATGCCGCTCCTTCCGGGGCCGGGGCGAGCGCCGGGCGGGCGCGTTCCAGGGACTGGTCGAGGTCGCGCAGCAGCCGGTACGCGGCCTGGTCGGCGGTGCGCTCGCCGTAGGCGATGTCGTCGAAGACGACGGCGGCCGCGGTGAGGGCGGCGGCGTGCTCGGGCAGCGCCCGGCCGGCCTCGGCGGCGGCCTCGTCGGCGGTGCGGCCGGGGCGGGCGTCGAGGAGGGCGCGTTCCTCCAGGGCCCGGACCAGGGCGCGCATCCGCTCGCGGACGGCCTCGGCCCACTGCCCGGCGGCGGCGTGCCGTTCGGCGTCGGCCCGGTGCTGGGCGGCGGTGCGCGGCCCGGCGGTGCCGTAGACGCCGAGGGTGGTGCGGACGGCCCGCTTGGGCGCGCCGAGGCGCCACCACAGGGCCGCGCCGATCAGGACGGCGACCACCAGGAAGAGGACCAGCCCGGTGGTACCGGTGGTGCCGTTGCCCGAGATGGCGTCGAGCGCGTCGCCGATCCGGTCGGTGATCCAGTCCAGGATCCGCTGCTGGAGGCTCGGGTCGTGGCGGTGGTAGTCGGCGTTGAGCAGTTCGTCGCGGGCCGCGTCGCGGGCCGGGTCCCGCCCGACGGTGACCGGGGCGCCGCCCGCCGCCGACATTCTGTCCCCCCAGTTCGGCATGCGGTTCAGAGCCTCGCGGGGGCGGGACCGCCCTGGCCGCCCCAGCCGGGGCCGCCGGTGCCGCCGTGCTCGGGCAGGCCTGCGGCGCGGGCGAGCTCGATGTCGAGGGCCTCGCGGCGGATCCGCTGGTCGACGTAGAGCAGCACACCGATGGTGGCGGTGAACGGGATGGTGATGGTGGAGGAGATCACACCGGCGATCGCGCTGGTGATCAGCATCGCGGTGGGCAGGCTCGCCGGGTCGCCGGAGTCGACCTGGCTGCTGAGGTCGTCGAAGCCGAGGACCAGGCCGACCATCATGAACGGCATCGCGATCACGCCGGCGACGATGCCGGCCAGCAGCTGGCTGAGCAGGTTGATGCCGAACATCCGCCACCAGGAGCCGCGGACCAGGCGGCGGGAGCGGGAGAGCGCGGTCAGCACGCCCTGCTTCTCCAGCATCAGGGCGGGGGCGGCCAGGCTGAGCTGGATCCAGACCCAGACCGCGACCGGGAGGCTGAGCAGGCCGACGATGAACAGCAGGGCCGCGATGACGGGTTCGTCGGCGCCGGCCAGCAGGTAGCCGATCATCGGGGCGAAGCCGAGCAGCACGATGCCGAGGCTGATCAGGGCGGTCAGCAGGGTCAGTCCGAGCAGCTGGAACACCCGGGGCCGGGCGTCGCGCCAGGCGTCGCGGATGGTGGCGGACTGTCCGAGGATGGCGCGGCTGACCACCATGGTCAGCAGGGCGGCGGCGACCACGCTGAGCAGCAGCGTCACCGGCAGGCTGGCCAGGGCGGACAGCACGGGTGTGAAGTCGCCGGTGTCGCCGCTGACGGACAGCTCCAGGGCGGTGCCCACGGCCTGCTGGACCACGGCGACGCCCAGCGAGAGGCCGAGCGTGGTGCGCCAGTGCTTGCGGATGGTGGAGACGGCGCCGTCGAGGATCTCGCCGAGGCCGAGCGGGCGCAGCGGGATGATGCCGGGCTTGGGGCTCTGCGGCGCCCCCCAGCCGTACTGCGGGCCGCCCTGCCCGTACGGGCCGCCGGGGCCGTACTGGGGCCCGGGACCGTACTGCGGGCCGCCGTAGCCGGCGCCCCAGGCGGGGGGTGCGGTGGGTGCGCCGTGGGGTGGTGCCGACTGTCCGGGCACGGCGGCGGGCGCGTCGGCCGGGGGCCGGGCGTCGTCGCGGGGTCGCTCGGACGAGCCGGGCGAGGCCCAGCCCGGAGTGTCGGTCATCACTGCTCCTCGGAGGGGCGTCAGGGTTCGCGGAGGCGGGTGGATCTTCACCCGTGCGCAGCGCCCATCGTGCCATGGTGGTCGGACGCCTCTCATGGGTATCCGGTTGCTGAACGGCGACGGGGCCGCCGAGCGGGGACGGCGGGCCGGTCCGGACGGTTCCCGGGCGGGAAGCCGGAGGATATTCGTCCGGTATGGCCGGAATTCGCCGGGTCGCCAGTTGGCCGTTCTGGAGCAATGGGACTGCTGTGCGGCAGGTCACAATCCGGTAATGAGAGGATGGACCCATGAAGGGACGCGTCCTCGTCGTTGATGACGACTCCGCACTGGCCGAGATGCTCGGCATTGTGCTGCGTGGTGAGGGTTTTGAGCCGTTTTTCGTCGCGGATGGAGACAGGGCGCTAGCCGCGTTCAGGGAGACCAAGCCGGATCTGGTTCTGCTGGACCTGATGCTGCCCGGACGGGACGGTATCGACGTCTGCCGGCAGATCCGGGCGGAGTCCGGCATTCCGATCGTCATGCTGACCGCGAAGACGGACACGGTGGACGTGGTGGTGGGCCTGGAGTCGGGCGCCGACGACTACGTCACCAAGCCGTTCAAGCCCAAGGAGCTGGTGGCCCGGGTACGGGCCCGGCTGCGTCGTGCCGAGGAGCCGACGCCCGAGCAGCTGACCATCGGCGATCTGGTGATCGACGTGGCCGGCCACTCGGTGAAGCGGGACGGCCGGGGCATCCCGCTGACCCCGCTGGAGTTCGACCTGCTGGTCGCGCTGGCCCGCAAGCCCTGGCAGGTGTTCACCCGTGAGGTGCTGCTGGAGCAGGTCTGGGGCTACCGCCACGCGGCGGACACCCGGCTGGTCAACGTGCATGTCCAGCGCCTGCGCTCCAAGATCGAGAAGGACCCGGAGCGCCCCGAGATCGTGGTGACCGTCCGTGGCGTCGGCTACAAGGCCGGGCCCAGCTGACGTGGCGTACCAGGCTGACGACACCCCTTCGGGTTCCGCGACCGAGGGGGGCGCCGCCGTGCGCGGGGACGTCCTGAGCTCGACCACCAGGAGCCGCCGCCGACGCGGCCCGGGTGCCCTGCTCGCGCCGGTGACCCGTCAGCTGCGCCGCCCCCTGCACCGGGTGACGGCGCTGTACCACCGCTCCATCCAGCTGCGGGTGGTCGCGGCCACCCTGATGCTGTCCGTCGTGGTGGTGCTGGTGCTGGGCGTGGTGGTGGTGGCCCAGGTGCGCACCGGGCTGCTGGACACCAAGAGGACCTCGGCGCGGAACCAGGCCAGCGACGGCTTCGCGACCGAGCTGAAGAAGATCGACGAGGCGAAGGACCTGCGCTTCAAGGTCGGGGCCACCCCCGATCCGACCACCGAGGAACTGGGCACCTGGCTGCTCAAGCAGGTCGGTGACCTCGCGGCCAGCGGGCAGAGCGTCTACTCGGTGATCGCCGTCCTGCCCAGCGGTCAGACGGTCTCGCCGGAGAACACCAGCGTGGGCCCGCGCTACTCCGGCGACATCCTGCCGATCAGCATCCCCGAGACGCTGCGGGCGAAGGTCTCGGCGGAACCGGGCCTGGCGTTCGACCAGCCGACCTCGATCCGCCGGGCCAGCGACAACGGCCGCCACCCCGAGCCCGGCCTCGCGGTCGGCATGCAGTTCGTCGGCCCGACCAACGCCACCAGCTACCAGCTGTACTACGTCTTCTCCTTCGGCCAGGAGACCGACACCCTGGGCATGGTCACCGGCACCCTGGCGACCGCCGGGGTGTTCGTGGTGATCCTGCTCGGCGGTATCGCCTGGCTGGTGGTGCGCCAGGTGGTCACACCGGTGCGGATGGCCGCCGGGATCTCCGAGCGGCTGGCCGCCGGGCACCTGGAGGAGCGGATGAAGGTCACCGGGACGGACGACATCGCCCGCCTCGGAGAATCGTTCAACCGGATGGCCAACGCGCTGCAGGCCCAGATCCGTCAGCTGGAGGAGCTCTCCCGGGTGCAGCGGCGCTTCGTCTCGGACGTCTCGCACGAGCTGCGCACCCCGCTGACCACCGTCCGGATGGCCGCCGACCTGATCTACGACAGCCGCGAGGACCTGGACCCGATGGCGGCCCGTTCGGCCGAACTGCTCCAGGGCCAGCTGGACCGCTTCGAGTCGCTGCTGGCCGACCTGCTGGAGATCAGCCGGTTCGACGCGGGCGCCGCGATCCTGGACGCCGAGCCGGTCGACCTGCGCGACATCGTCGGCCGGGTGGTCGAGGCCGCCGACCCGCTGGCGCAGGCCAAGGGCAGCGCGGTGGTGATCCGCGGTGACGGCGAACCGGTGGTGGCGGAGGTCGACTCCCGGCGGATCGAGCGCATCCTGCGCAACCTGGTGGTCAACGCGCTGGAGCACGGCGAGGGCCGGGACGTCGTGGTCCGGCTGGGCTCGGCCGACGGCGCGGTCGCGGTGGGCGTGCGGGACTACGGCATCGGCCTCAAGCCGGGCGAGGCGTCCCGGGTGTTCCACCGCTTCTGGCGGGCCGACCCGTCCCGGGTGCGGACCACCGGCGGCACCGGCCTCGGCCTGTCCATCGCGGTCGAGGACGCGCACCTGCACGGCGGCTGGCTGCAGGCCTGGGGCGAGCCCGGCGGCGGCTCGCACTTCCGGCTCACGCTGCCGCGCACCCGCGGCGGCGAGATCAGCCGGGCGCCGTTCCGGCTGGAGCCGGAGGACTCCCGCAGCAACCGGGGCCTCGGTTCGTACGGGACGCCGTACCGGCGGGCGATCCGGCCGGCCGGTGCCACCGCGCTGGCCGCCGCCGAGGAGCAGGCCGTCCCGGAGACGCCGGAGGGCACCGGCAACGGCTTCGGCAGCGGGCTGGGCGGGGTGCTGAACCTCGGCCCCGGTCTGGGTACCCGCCGGCTGCCCGAGGGGCCGCGCGCCGATCCCTCGGACGTGCGGACGGTCGGGGCCGGGTACGGTGCCACCGGCGCCCAGGTCATGGTGGACCCGACGCCCGGTCGGCCGTCGGTGGCACAGCGGACGGCGGAGCCGGGGACGACGGGCACGGCGGCCGCCGCGCATGGCACGGGCTGGACGGACACGGAGGGGTCGCGGCGTGCGAGGGACGAGCAGCAGGACTGAGCCGAGGCTGGCCGCGGTGGCCGGTGCGGTGCTGGGCGCCCTGCTGGCGGGCGGCTGCGCCGGGATGCCGGACTCCGGCAGCATCGGCAGGGTCGAGCCGTCGCAGGGCGCCGTGGACAAGAACCTCCAGGTCAGGGTCTTTCCGGTGGAGCCCGCCAAGGGGGCCAAGCCGCGTGACCTGCTGACGGGCTTCCTGGACACCCTCACCGCCGACGAGGGCTACGACACCGCGCGCAAGTACCTCACGGACGAGGCCGCCGCCAAGTGGAGCCCGGAGGCGGGTATCCAGGTGCTCTCCGCCAACCCCACCGTGCCCGTCGCCCAGAACGTGGCCGATACCGACACCGCGATGACCGCCTCCGTCCCCGGTACGGTCGTCGCCCGGGTCGACGGCAAGCACTCGTACACCCTTCTGGAGACCCCGGAGAGCGTCTACCTCGAATTCGCGTTCGTCCGGGAGAAGTCCGGCGAGTGGCGGATCGGCAAGCTGCCCGACGGTCTGATCATCAACGAGACCAACTTCCGCAACAGCTACCGCCAGGTGGACCGGTTCTTCTACACGGTCCCCGATCCGTCCTCGTCCGCCACCTCCGGGACCGGCGCCCAGGAGGTGCTGATCGCCGACCCGATCTACCTGCGGCGCCGAATAGACCCGCTGACCTCGGCCGCCAAGGCCGTGGTCGCCGGGCCCTCCGACTGGCTCGCGCCGGTGGCCCGGACCGCCTTCCCGGCCGGTGTCACCGTCCAGAAGGTGACGGTCGACGACGGCCGTATCGCCCGCGTCGAACTCGCCGGCCCCGACCTCGGCGGCACCCTGCTCTGCCGGAGGATGGCGGCCCAGCTCTTCTACACCCTCGCCGACCAGGGCAAGGGGCAGGTGGAGCGGCTGGAGCTGAAGGGCCCGCACGGCAACAACTGCCAGGTGATCCGCAGCGACGTGTCGGCCAACGGCCCCGGCGCGCTGGCCGGACCGCTGGCCGGCCAGCAGTACTACCAGCGCGCCGACGACGGCGTGCTGATGGACGCCCACGACGCGGGCGACGGCAGTCCCGTCCGCGGGCCGCTCGGCAAGCCCCAGTCGAAGCGCCCGCTCGGCACCGTGGCGGTGCGGCGCGACGGCTTGCAGGCCGCCGTCATCAGCAAGGACGGCCAGCAGCTCTACTCGGTACCGCTGGCGGACACGGCCCAGGCCCTGCCCGAGCCGGTGGCCACCTCCACGGCCCGGTCCACCGAGAAGAGCGAGGACGGTCTCGCGTCGCCCAGCTGGGACGGCCGCGGCGACCTCTGGGTGGTGGACCGCGACCCGCAGAACCCCAAGGTGCTGCTGGTGCGCGGCAACAAGCCCGTCACCGTGCCGGTCGACGGCCTGCAGAAGAGCACCGTACAGAGCCTCAAGATCTCCTCGGACGGGGTCCGGGCGGCCATGGTGCTCAGGACCGAGAAGGGCTCGCAGCGGCTGGCGGTCGGCCTGGTGCAGCACGGCGGCACCCCGAACGCGCCCACCGCGAGGATCATCGGGCTGCGCACCATCGCCCCGCTTCTCACCGAGGTCTCCTCGGTGTCCTGGGCGGAGGCGGACCAGCTGCTGGTGCTGGGCAAGGAGCGGGACCGGCTGCAGCAGCTGTACTACATCAGCACGGACGGCTCGCAGAGCTCCGACGGCTCCCTGCAGGGCGGCGAGGGGATGGCCACCGTGGAGGCGGCCGAGTCCCGGGCGGAGAGCTCGGCCCAGGTGCCGCCGCCGGTGCTCGCGCTCCAGGGCGCCGACGGCAAGATCTACCGGCTGGTCAACAGCCAGTGGCGCGAACTCGTCCTGACGCACCGGGCCGGCTCGTTCATCTACCCGGGCTGAGGCCGGCCGGGGGGAACCGGCCGGGCCGGTGCGGGACGACGGCCGCGACGGTGCCGGCCGCGCTCGCCGGGAGGCCGGCGGCGGCCAGCGCCCGGGCCGCCTCGGCGAGGCTGGCGCCGGTGGTCACCAGGTCGTCCACCAGGACGGGCAGGCGGCCGTCCAGCAGCCGGTGCGCGCGGGGCAGGACGGCGAGCGCGCCGTGCAGGTTGCGCCTGCGCTCGGCGGCGGTCAGACCGGCCTGGTCGGCGACCGGGCGGGTGTGTCGCAGCAGTGGCGCGGCCCGGGCGTTCAGGCCGCTCCGGCGCAGGGACCTGGCGGCGGCGCGGGCCAGCCGCAGCGTCGGGTCGTGGCCACGGGCACGGACGGCGGTGCGGGCGGAGGGCATCGGGACGAGCAGCAGCGGGGTGAGCCCGGCGCGCGGCCCGAGGGCGGAGCACACGGCCCGGGCGAGCGCGTCGCCGAGCGGGTCGGCCAGCCACAGCGCGCCGCGCTCCTTGTGGGCGAGCAGCAGTTGCCGTACCGGGCCGGCGTAGGGGGCGGCGGCGTGCACCCGGGGCAGCACGGTGGGGCCGGGCCGGGCGGTGGCCAGGGCGCGCCGGCAGGACGGGCAGAGCCGGACGCGATCGGCGCCGCAGCCCGCACAGCGGGCCGGCAGCAGCAGGCCCAGCAGCCCGGCCAGTGCGTGGGCGAACGGCCCCCGGGCGGGCCGGGGACGGGCGGGAGCGGTGGTGGGCGGCACGGCTGCTCCTGGCGGCAGGCACGAAGAGTGAGCAAAGAATGCGCCGTACGGGGGGTGTTGTCCAGGTATTTACCCATACTTCACTCGCATGAGGGTAGACAGGGTGCAACAGCTTGACCGCTAGCCCACAGCATCGGGTCATACCCACTTTTCCGCCTGGGGAGGCGGAAACCCCGTGTGAGGTGTTCGATAAGGCTCCAGGGGGTTTCAACCGTCCCTGGTGGGGAGGAAGTGAGGTGAGGGCCAGTCGTTTCCGCCGCTGGCGGTGGAGACGGGGGGCCGGCAGTGGATTGGCTGGTCCAGCTGGGTCTCAGCCCGATCCGGTAGCACCCGGATCGGCGTCAGCACGAGGGATCGGAGTTCTGCGTGGACATCGTCGTCAAGGGCCGCAAGACCGAGGTGCCCAAGAGGTTCCGCGAGCACGTGGCCGAGAAGCTGGAGAAGGTCCAGAAGTTCGACGGCAAGGTGATCAGCCTCGACGTCGAGGTGTCCAAGGAGCACAACCCGCGTCAGGCCGACCGGTCCGAGCGGGTGGAGATCACTCTCCGTACTCGTGGACCGGTGATCCGGGCCGAGGCCGCCGCCGGGGACCCGTACGCGGCGCTCGACCTGGCTTCGGCGAAGCTCGACGCGCAGCTGCGCAAGTCCGCAGACCGGCGCCGGGTGCACAAGGGCGGCAACGGCCGCACCCCCATCAGCGTCGCCGAGGCGACCGCGGCCCTGGCCGCGCTGCCCGACACGACGCGGCACGAGGGCGAGACCAACGGAGCCGTCCGCAAGACCATGATGGGATCCCTGGAAGTGGAGGGCGAAGGCCCGCTGGTGGTCCGGGAGAAGACCCACCCGGCCGCCCCCATGGCGCTGGACCAGGCGCTCTACGAGATGGAACTGGTCGGCCACGACTTCTACCTCTTCGTGGAGAAGGACAGCGGCCTGCCGAGCGTCGTCTACCGCCGGCACGGTTACAACTACGGTGTCATCCACCTGAAGGCCGACGGCTCGGCCGGGGCGGGGGCCGGCGCCGGTGGTGCGATCGGTGGGTCCGACGACGAGGACTGACCGTCCGGGCAGTGTTGGAGAGGTGACCCCGGCGGCCGTGGCCGCCGGGGTCACCGGCGTTTCGGGGGCCGTGGCGGCACCGCGCGCCGGGCGGGCGGCGGGCAGGGGGTTCGGCGGGGTCACCCTGTGCGGGGGAATCGGCGGCGGAGGGTGACCGGAGGGGGCCCGCGGCGTGGAATGATTGGCGCACGACGACCGGCGACGGGGGAGGAGCGGATGGGGGATCACTTCGGGCTGGGGCCCGCCACAGGGCCGGTCAGGGGGGTGTCACCGGGGCCTGGGGGGCAGCCCGAGTACGCCCCGCACCGAGGGGAGCCGATCCGCGTCCTGGTGGTGGACGACCACGCCCTGTTCCGCCGGGGCCTGGAGATCGTGCTCGCGGAGGAAGAGGACATCAAGGTCATCGGCGAGGCGGGGGACGGGGCCGAGGCCGTGCTGAAGGCGGCGGACCTGCTGCCCGACATCATCCTGATGGACGTCCGGATGCCCCGGCGCAGCGGGATCGAGGCGTGTACCGCGATCAAGGACGTGGCGCCCAGCACCAAGATCATCATGCTGACGATAAGCGATGAGGAGGCCGACCTCTACGAGGCGATCAAGGCCGGCGCCACCGGCTACCTGCTGAAGGAGATCTCCACCGACGAGGTCGCCACCGCGATCCGGGCGGTCGCCGACGGGCAGTCGCAGATCAGCCCGTCGATGGCCTCCAAGCTGCTCACCGAGTTCAAGTCGATGATCCAGCGCCGCTCCGACGACCGGGACCTGGTGCCGGCGCCCCGGCTGACCGACCGGGAGCTGGAGGTGCTGAAGCTGGTGGCCACCGGGATGAACAACCGGGAGATCGCCAAGGAGCTGTTCATCAGCGAGAACACCGTGAAGAACCATGTGCGCAACATCCTGGAGAAGCTCCAACTGCACTCCAGGATGGAGGCCGTGGTCTACGCGATGCGGGAGAAGATCCTCGAGATAGGCTGACGGCCGAGCGGGGGGCGGGGGCCTCCGTCGTCGGTCCTCAGCCGTCGAGCCGCTTCTCCAGGGCCGGGCGCAGCGCCTCGTCGTGCAGCGCCTCCACCCGGACGGTGTCGCAGCCCACCCAGTCGGCGGCCTCGCGCAGCGCGACCGCCAGCGCCTCGACGTGGCGCGGCGCCTCCAGGGACACCTGACGCGCCACCAGGGTCCTTCCCTCGCGGGCCGGATCGACCCGGCCGACCAGCCTGCCGCCGGCCAGCAGCGGCATCGCGAAGTAGCCGTGCACCCGCTTGTGCCGGGGCGTGTAGGCCTCCAGCCGGTGCGTCATGCCGAAGATCCGTTCGGTGCGCGGGCGGTCCCAGACCAATGAGTCGAACGGCGAGAGCAGCGTGGTGCGGTGCCGCCCGCGCGGCGGGGCGGCGAGTGCGGCCGGGTCGGCCCAGGCCGCGGCCGGCGCGCCGGCCGGGCCCCAGCCCGCGACCTCCACCGGGACGAGGCCGGAGTCGGCGAGCACCGGGTCCAACTCCTCGGCGCGCAGCCGGTGGTAGTCCTGGAGATCGGCCCTGGTGGCCACGCCGAGCGCGGCGCCGGCCTGGGCGACCAGGGTGCGCAGGCACTCCCGGTCGGTCGGGTCCGAGCCGAACAACTCGGCGGGGATCGCCTGTTCGGCCAGCGCGTAGACCCGCTTCCAGCTCCGGCGCTCGGTGCAGACCACGTCGCCGAAGGCCAGCGCCCGCTCCACCGCGATCTTGGTGTCGGACCAGTCCCACCACTCGGCCGTCTTCTTGGCGCCGCCCAGCTCGGTGGAGGTGAGCGGCCCCTCGGCGCGCAGCTTGTCCAGCACGTGCCGGTACGTCTCCGGGGTGACCTGGTGGCCCCAGAGGTGGCCGCGGTCGCGGTACCGGCGGCGCCGGAACGCGAACAGCGGCCACTCCTCGACCGGCAGGACGCAGGCCGCGTGGGACCAGTACTCGAAGCTCGCCCCCGCGCCCCAGTACGCCGCCTCGACCGCCGGCCGCCCGACCGCGCCGAGGCGCGCGTACGGCACCAGTTCGTGCGAGCGGGCCAGCACCGAGATGGTGTCGAGCTGGACGGCGCCCAGGTGCCGCAGCACCCCGCGGACGCCGGACCGGCGGTCCGGCGCGCCGAGCAGGCCCTGCGCGCGCAGGGCGATCCGGCGGGCGTCGTCGGCGCTGAGGGTCGTGACGGGAGTCGTGACGGTCATGTCGGCGAGCGTAGACGGGGGCACCGACAGCCCCGGCCGGGGCGGGGAGGCGTCAGTCGTCGAGGTCGGTGGCGAGCAGCGAGGCGACCCAGGCGTCGTGGAACACGCCGCGCTGCTCGGCGTACGAGCGCAGGGTGCCCTCGAAGCGGTAGCCGACCTTCTCGGCCACCGCGCGGGAGCCGTCGTTGCCCACGTACGCCTGCCACTCCAGACGGCGCAGACCCAGCTCGGTGAGCCCGTAACGGGCCACCGCGCGGGCGCCCTCGACGGCGTAGCCGCGGCCGCGGTACTCCTTGACCGTCCACCAGCCGACCTCGGCGGCGCCCGCGTCACCGGGCCGGCGGACCAGCCCCTGGGTACCCACCAGGGCGTCCGACCCGCGTTCGAAGACGCACCAGACGAGGGCCGCACCGGTGCGCCAGCCGTTCGTGCCGAGGTCGTTGACGAAGTACTCGGCGTCCTCGCGGCGGTAGGGGCTCGGCACGACCGTCCAGCGCTGGATGTCCGCGTCCTGGCAGGCCGCGAAGACCGCGTCCACGTCGGCCTCCCGCGGGGGCCTGAGCACCAGCCGCGCGGTGGTCAGGGTGACGGGCTCGACGGCGGGCTCTTCCCGGGGTTCTGTGGTCTCTGCCATGGCCGGATTATTCCGTGCAGAGAGGAATCCGTGCATCCGATTAAAGGCCCGGTCGCCGGGGTGGTTGACCGTTTTGCCCCGGTGGGCGGCGCTATCGGGGCATGTGCTCGCGCGGGTGACACGGGAATAGCGTGCTGACGCACCTCCCGGGGCATTGGACTCCTCGCATACGATGGCCCGTGCGGTGGGGTGAACCCGCCGTGCAGTCGTCCAGTGCCAATACAGGCAAGGAGCCCGCTCAAGTGTCCGTCTTCGACAAGATCCTGCGCGCCGGCGAAGGCAAGATCCTTCGCAAGCTGCAGCGGATTGCTGCCCAGGTCAACTCCATCGAAGAGGACTTCGTCAACCTCACCGACGCCGAGCTGCGCGCGCTGACCGACGAGTACAAGCAGCGGCTCGCTGACGGCGAGACCCTGGACGACATCCTCCCCGAGGCGTTCGCCACCGTCCGTGAGGCCGCCAAGCGCGTGCTCGGCCAGCGGCACTACGACGTCCAGATCATGGGTGGCGCGGCCCTGCACCACGGGTACGTCGCCGAGATGCGGACCGGTGAGGGCAAGACCCTGGTCGGTACCCTCCCGACCTACCTCAACGCGCTGACCGGCAAGGGCGTGCACCTGATCACGGTCAACGACTACCTCGCCGAGCGCGACTCGGAGTGGATGGGCCGGGTGCACCGCTTCCTGGGCCTCGAAGTCGGCGTGATCCTGGGCAACATGACGCCCGCCGAGCGCAAGCGCCAGTACGGGATGGACATCACGTACGGCACCAACAACGAGTTCGGCTTCGACTACCTGCGCGACAACATGGCCTGGTCGAAGGACGAACTCGTCCAGCGCGGCCACAACTTCGCGGTGGTCGACGAGGTCGACTCGATCCTCATCGACGAGGCCCGTACCCCGCTGATCATCTCCGGCCCGGCGGACCAGGCGACCAAGTGGTACGCCGACTTCGCCAAGCTGGTGCAGCGCCTCAAGATCGACCGCGACTACGAGGTCGACGAGAAGAAGCGCACCGTCGGCGTGCTGGAGGAGGGCGTCTCCCGGGTCGAGGACTACCTCGGCATCGACAACCTCTACGAGTCGGTGAACACCCCGCTGGTCGGCTTCCTGAACAACGCCATCAAGGCGAAGGAGCTGTACAAGGCGGACAAGGACTACGTCGTGATGAACGGCGAGGTCATGATCGTCGACGAGCACACCGGCCGTATCCTCGCCGGCCGCCGCTACAACGAGGGCATGCACCAGGCGATCGAGGCCAAGGAGGGGGTGGAGGTCCAGAACGAGAACCAGACGCTGGCCACCATCACCCTGCAGAACTTCTTCCGCCTCTACGACAAGCTGTCCGGCATGACCGGTACCGGCACCACCGAGGCGGCCGAGTTCCACCAGATCTACAAGCTCGGCGTGGTGCCGATCCCGACCAACCGGACGCCGCTGCGCATCGACCAGCCCGACCTGATCTACAAGTCGGAGCCGGCCAAGTTCGCCGCCGTGGTCGAGGACATCGCCGAGAAGCACGAGAAGGGCCAGCCGGTGCTGGTCGGCACCGTGTCGGTGCAGAAGTCCGAGTACCTGTCGCAGGAGCTGCGCAAGCGCGGCATCCCGCACGAGGTGCTGAACGCCAAGCACCACGAGCGCGAGGCGCAGATCGTCGCGCAGGCCGGCCGCAAGGGCGCCGTCACCGTCGCCACCAACATGGCGGGCCGCGGTACCGACATCATGCTCGGCGGCAACGCCGACCACCTCGCGGCGGCCGAGCTGGCGCAGCGCGGGATCACCCCGGTCGACACCCCGGAGGAGTACGAGAGCGCGTTCCCGGCCGCGCTGGAGAAGGCCAAGGCGTCCGTCAAGGCCGAGCAGGACGAGGTCAAGGAGGCCGGTGGCCTCTACGTCCTCGGCACCGAGCGGCACGAGTCCCGCCGGATCGACAACCAGCTGCGCGGCCGTTCCGGCCGTCAGGGCGACCCGGGCGAGTCCCGCTTCTACCTCTCGCTCGGCGACGACCTGATGCGCCTGTTCAAGGCCGGCATGGTCGAGCGCGTGCTCTCGATGGCCAACGTTCCCGAGGACGTGCCGATCGAGTCCAAGATGGTCACCCGCGCCATCGCCTCCGCGCAGACCCAGGTCGAGCAGCAGAACTTCGAGATCCGCAAGAACGTCCTCAAGTACGACGAGGTGCTGAACCGCCAGCGCGAGGTCATCTACGGCGAGCGCCGCCGCGTGCTGGAGGGCGAGGACCTGCAGGAGCAGGTCGGCCACTTCATGGACGACACCGTCGAGGCGTACGTCAAGGCCGCCACCGGCGAGGGCTTCGAGGACGACTGGGACCTCGACAAGCTCTGGACCGCGCTCAAGCAGCTCTACCCGGTCACCCTTGACCTGGAGGAGCTGGAGGAGGAGGCCGGCGGCGTCGCAGGGCTGACCTCGGAGTTCCTCACCAAGGCCGTCCAGGAGGACATCCAGGCGCAGTACGGCGCCCGCGAGGACCAGCTCGGCGCGGAGATCATGCGTGAGCTGGAGCGCCGGGTCGTCCTCTCGGTGCTGGACCGCCGCTGGCGCGAGCACCTCTACGAGATGGACTACCTCCAGGAGGGCATCGGCCTGCGGGCCATGGCGCAGCGCGACCCGCTGGTCGAGTACCAGCGCGAGGGCTTCGACATGTTCACCGCGATGATGGAGGGCATCAAGGAGGAGTCCGTCGGCTACCTGTTCAACCTGGAGGTCCAGGTCGAGCAGCAGGTCGAGGAGGTGCCGGTCGAGGACGCCGCGGTGGTGCTCGACAAGCTGGAGAAGGACGCCGCCCGTCCCGAGATCAAGGCCAAGGGCCTGGAGGCCCCCAAGCCGCAGCGGCTGCACTACACGGCCCCCTCGGACGAGGTCGGCGGCGGTGTCGTCGAGGGCGACTTCGAGGACCTCGCGCCGGAGGACGAGGGCGACGGGCTCACCCGCGCCGAGCGCCGCAAGGCCGCCAAGTCGGCCAAGGGCCGTCGCCGCAAGGCCTGATCGCAGGCCGCTTCGACGCCACGCAGGGCGCCGCTCCCGTACGGGGGTGGCGCCCTGCGCCGTTGGCGCGGGCGGCGGCGCCGTCAGGGTGCTCACCGGGTCTCCACGGCGGTGCACTGCCACTGTCCGGCCGGCCCGCGCTGCTCCAGCCGGAACGCGACCATGTGGTGCCGGTTGCCGAGATCGACCCGGACGCAGGCCTCGACCGCGTCGGGGGAGGGCGATCGGTCGTGCACCGGTCCGAGGCGGGGCCGGCCGGTGGCGCCGCCGCGACGCAGGGCGCCGGTGCGGACGAGGGCGGCGAGCTGGCCGTAACCGTCCAGGGTGGTGTGGCGCAGCAACTGGCCGGACGGCCGGGCGCCGGTCAGCACCTCGACCAGCTGGTGGGCGAAGCGGGTGGTCAGCGCGGCGCGGGGATCGTGGCCGGCGGCGGCCGAGCAGGCGGCGCGGGGGTGGCGCGGGCGCCGGTCCGCGGGCGGGTGGTGGCCGGTCCGGGCGGCGCAGGCGGACCGGCCGGTGGAGCGCAGATGGTGGTGAGGACGGGTCTGGAGGCCGGTCCTCGGGGCGGTGGCGGTGCCCGTGGTGGTGGTGCCGGTCGTGGCGGCGGTAGTGGTGGCGGGGGCCTCGGGGGCCGGTAGGGCCGTCGGGGGGACGGGGGTCGCCGGGGTGGTGCGGTGGATCATGGTCCGGTCCTCGTGGGGGGTGGGGGCGGCTGTGGACGGGTCCTTGGTAGCGGCGCCCCGCGCGTGGCGGCAACCGGGTTCGCCGCTGCCCGTCGGCCCGCCCGAAAGTTCACCTATCCGGGTGAACTGGCCAATGGGACGACGGGTGACCGGCCCAATCGGACGGGCACGCGGTTGACGTGCGGGGGCAGCCGGGAAGGCACGAAAGGGGACGGTCCGGTACGCCGGACCGGGTGGCGGTCACCCGGGGTGCGCCGTTGCGCCGTCCGGCGGTCGGTGCGCAGGATCGGAGCCGGACCGGGTACCGCGGAGAGAGGACGACAGCGCCCCGACGACGACAGGCGGCCGACATGGCGACACGGGCATCGGCGACAGGGGCCTCCACCGCGGGGGCCCCTGAGGCAGCGGCCACGGGGGCCCGGACCCCGGCGACAGCGGCCGCGGCGGCCGCCGCGGAGGCCCAGGCGGAGGCTCCGGAGAGGCGGACCGGGACGGACGACGGCGCGACGGCCCCGCCCGCCGAGGGCGTGCCCCGGCGCGGCCTGGTCCTGGGCGGCGGCGGGATGCTGGGCGCCGCCTGGACGGTCGGGGCGCTCTGCGCCGTCGAGGAGGCCACCGGCTGGCGGCCGGGCAGCGCCGACGTGCTCCTGGGAACGTCGGCCGGTGCGATCCTCGGCGCGATGCTCGCCGGCGGTGTGGGCGCCGAACAGCTCCGGGACCACCAGCGGGGCCTGCCGGTCACCAGCGGCCCGCTGGCCGGCGCGGCGTTCGACTACGACACGGCGGTCGGCGGCGCGCTGCCGCCGCGCCCACGGGCCGGTATCGGCTCGCCCGGCCTGCTGCGGGACGCCGTCCGGCACCCGCGCGAGTACCCGCTGCTGACCATGGTGTCGGCGATGGCGCCGCACGGCCGCGGCTCACTGGCGTCGGTCGGCGAGCTGGTGCACGGGCTGCACGGCCCGGGCGGCTGGCCGGACGGCTCGGCCCTGCGGGTGGCGGCGGTGGACTACCGCAACGGCCACCGGGTGGTCTTCGGCGACCCGGGCGCGCCGCCCGCCGAGGTCGCCGAGGCGGTGATGGCCTCCTGCGCGATCCCCGGCTGGTTCGCGCCGGTGCGGCTGAACGGCTCCGCGTACGTGGACGGCGGCTGCTGGTCGGCCACCAACGCGGACCTGCTGCTCGGCCGCGCCCTGGACGAGGTCTACGTGCTCGCCCCGATGGCGCTGCGGCTGCACCCGCGCGGGCGGGCCGAACCCGGCCGGGGCACCCTGGCGGCGCTGCGCGAGTGGCGCGCGCGGGACCGTCCGCGTGGTGTGCTGGCCCAGCTGGTCAGCCGCTACCGGCGGGCGGTGACCCGGCAGCTGCTGCGCGAGACCCGGCTGCTGCGGGCGGAGGGCGTCCGGGTGCGGGTGCTCGCGCCGACCCTGGCGGATCTGACGGTGATGGGCCCGAACATGATGGACCCGGCCCGCCGCGGCGCGGTGCTGGAGAGCGCGCTGTGCACCAGCCGGGCGGCCCTGGCGGGCGTGCGGTGAGACGCCCGGCCCGGACCGGACCGGGGGCGCGCGCCGCCGACCGGTGATCACGGGCGTGCTCCGGCGCTTATTCTGGGGGCGCTGGAAGCTGTGCCGCTGGACGAACCGGAGAGTGCCACCGATGCGCGTGTACGTGCCCACCACCCTGAACGGCCTGGCGGCGGCGCACCCGGGCGGCGCCCTGGAGCAGTCCGTGGCGTACGCCGTGACCCCCGCGCTGCGCGAGTGGTACGTCAGCGACGACATCGAGGAGCTGGAGTACGCGGCGCTGAACCGGGCCGCCCAGTCCTCGCTGCGGCTGCTGGCCGCGGAGCCGGACGCGCCGCGCCGCCGGGTGGTGGTGGCGCTCGACGTCGCCGACTCGGCGGTGAAGCCGTTCCCCGGTGACGAGTACCAGGACCAGGCCTCGCTCGGCCGGGTGGTGCTGGCCGGTCCGGTCCGGCTGGCGAAGGCGGCCGCGGTGCACGCGGACGTGGCCGACCAGGAGGTGGTCGCGGACGTCGAGGCGGCGGTGGCGGCCGTGGCGGCGGCCGACGCGGGTGACCAGGACGCCCAGTTCACCGTGGACGGCGCCGAGGACCACGACCTGCTCTGGTTCGCGACCCAGGAGATCCCCGCCCTGCTGGCCTGACCGGCGAGGGCCTGGCCGGGGGAGCCCCTGGGGCGAGCCCCGGCCTACCGGTGCGGCGGTGACCGGCGTTACCGTTCCCTGCGTGCGCACTCATATCGTCTGGGACTGGAACGGCACGCTCTTCCACGACATGGAGGCGGTGCTCGGCGCGAGCAACGCCGCGTTCGCGACCATCGGCATCGGGCCGATGACCATGGAGGAGTACCGCGAGCAGTACGAGATCCCGATCCCCCGCTTCTACCAGCGGCTGCTCGGCCGGATGCCCTCCGAGGCCGAGTGGCTACGGCTGGACGACGTGTTCCACGACCGGTACGTGGAGCTGAGCCCGGCCTGCGGCCTGACCGAGGGCGCGCTGGAGCTGCTGAGCGGCTGGCGGGAGGCCGGGCACAGCCAGTCGCTGCTGTCGATGTACAACCACGAGCGGCTGCTGCCGGTGGTCGACACGTTCGGCCTGACCGGCCAGTTCCTGCGGGTGGACGGCCGCAGCGGCCCGTCCGGCGGCCAGAAGGCGCAGCACCTGACCAGGCATCTGGCCGCGCTCGGGGAGCATGTGGACCCGGCCCGTACGGTGCTGATCGGCGACGCGGCGGACGACGCGCTGGCGGCGCTGGGCGTGGGTGCCCACGCGGTGCTGTACACGGGTGGCTCGCACACCCGGGCGAAGCTGGAGCCGGTCGGGGTGCCGGTGGTGGACAGCCTCGCGGAGGCGGTTGAGCTGGCCGGGCGGCTGGCCGGCTGAGGCGGGTCCGGCACCCGCGCGGGCCCGGTGCGGTGGGCGTGGCGTGAACCACGTCCACCGGTGGCGTGTCTGAGCGGGCGAACCGGCCCGTCCCTCGTCAGTCTGGATTGACGCCAGGTCAATCAGTACGACGAGCGGAGCCGCCATGCCCATCGACGCAGTCACCCAGGTCCCGACCCCGGGCAACGAGCCGGTGCGGGGCTACGCGCCCGGCAGCCCGGAGCGGGCCGGGCTGGTGCGCCGGCTGGACGAGCTGGCGGCCGAGCAGATCCCGCTGCCGATGACCATCGGCGGCGAGCAGCGGTTCGGCGGCGGCGAGCGGATCGACGTCGTCCAGCCGCACCACCACGCCGCCAAGCTCGGCGTGCTCGGCAACGCCACCCGGGAGGACGCCCGGGCCGCGGTGGACGCCGCGCTCGCCGCCGGGCGGCAGTGGCGTTCGCTCTCCTTCGACGACCGGGCGGCGGTCTTCCTGCGCGCCGCCGACCTGCTGGCCGGGCCCTGGCGGGACACCCTCAACGCGGCGACCATGCTGGGCCAGTCCAAGACCGTGCAGCAGGCCGAGATCGACTCCGCCTGCGAGCTGATCGACTTCTGGCGGTTCAACGTCGACTTCGCCCGCCGGATCCTGGCCGAGCAGCCGCTCTCCTCACCGGGGGTGTGGAACCGCACCGACCACCGCCCGCTGGAGGGCTTCGTCTACGCGATCACCCCGTTCAACTTCACCGCCATCGCGGGCAACCTGCCGACCGCGCCCGCGCTGATGGGCAACACCGTGGTCTGGAAGCCGGCCCCGACCCAGACGCTGGCCGCGTACTACCTGATGCGGCTGCTGGAGGCGGCCGGGCTGCCGCCCGGGGTGATCAACATGGTGACCGGTGACGGGCAGCAGCTCTCCCCGGTGGCGCTCACCGACCCGGCCCTCGCCGGTCTGCACTTCACCGGCTCCACCGCCACCTTCCAGTCGCTCTGGCAGACCATCGGCGCCAACATCGGCACCTACCGGACGTACCCGCGGATCGTCGGCGAGACCGGCGGCAAGGACTTCCTGCTCGCCCACCGCTCGGCCGACCCGGAGATCCTGAAGACCGCGCTGATCCGCGGCGCCTTCGAGTACCAGGGCCAGAAGTGCTCCGCGCTGTCCCGCGCCTACCTGCCGCGCAGCCTCTGGCAGAAGATCAAGGACGACTTCCTGGCCGAGGTGGACGCGCTGGCCGTCGGCGATGTCACCGACCTGTCCAACTTCATGGGCGCGCTGATCGACCAGCGGGCCTTCGACAAGAACCGCGACGCGATCGACCGGGCCAAGAGCGACCCGACCGTGGAGCTGGCGGCCGGCGGCCAGTAC
Organism: Kitasatospora sp. NPDC087315; assembly: GCF_044744345.1. NCBI lineage: Bacteria > Bacillati > Actinomycetota > Actinomycetes > Kitasatosporales > Streptomycetaceae > Kitasatospora > Kitasatospora sp. NPDC087315. Next base: position 23,870 of record NZ_JBIUYD010000013.1, read on the forward strand.
GACGACGCCATCGGCTGGTTCGTCCGCCCGACCGTGCTGGTCTCCTCCGACCACCGCAACGAGATGTTCCGGACCGAGTACTTCGGTCCGGTCCTCGCCGTCCACGTCTACGAGGACGCCCGCTGGGACGACGTCCTCAAGCGGGTCGACGGCGGCGCGCCGTACGGGCTGACCGGCGCGGTGATCGCCCAGGACCGCTACGCGATCGCCCGCGCGGTGGAGGAACTGCGCTTCACCGCGGGCAACTTCTACATCAACGACAAGCCGACCGGCGCGGTGGTCGGCCAGCAGCCGTTCGGTGGCGGCCGGGCCTCGGGCACCAACGACAAGGCGGGCGCCGCGCAGAACCTGCTGCGATGGACCTCGGCACGCTCCATCAAGGAGACCTTCGTCCCGCCGACCGCCCACGGCTACCCGCATATGGGCTGATGGCGAACATGACGGACCGGTTTGGACATGCTGTCCAGGACGGACGGATCTTCCTGCGGGTTTGCGCCTCCCTGTCCCCTGACACCTTCGTTTCAGCCCGTTAGGCTGGCTGGCGTCGTCGGGTGGTTCCGCAGGCCGAACGTCTCGTCCTACCCGCTGTAAAGGTGTTTCATGCGTGCCATGGAGGCCTTTCAGCCGGGTGGTGGGGCAGGATTGCGAGTGACCCGGCGGTGCGTGTCCATACACCACCGAGTCACGCAACGGCGCGCGACAGGAGCCAAGAAGTCATGCAGACCAAGCTGGACGCAGCCAAGGCCGAACTGCTCAAGAAGGCAGCAGCAGCCGCTGAGAACAGCCAGGTGGGGGGAGCGGCGCCGGGGGAGGGTCTGAGCAACGGCGCTCTGACCGCGTACCTGCACCACTACTACCTCCACACCGCGCCCGAGGACCTGGTCGACCGCGACCCGGTCGACGTGTACGGCGCGGCCGCCTCCCACTACCGCCTCGGTCTCAAGCGCCCCCAGGGCACCGCCGAGGTCCGGGTGCACACCCCCTCGGTGGAGGAGAACGGCTGGTCCTGCGGCCACACCGTGGTCGAGGTCGTCACCGACGACATGCCGTTCCTGGTCGACTCGGTCACCAACGAGCTCTCCCGCCAGGACCGCGCGATCCACGTCGTGATCCACCCGCAGCTCGTGGTCCGCCGTGACATCACCGGCAAGCTGCTGGAGATCCTCGACATCGACGCCTGCGCCCGCAGCCAGGCCGCCGGCACCGGGTGGCCCGCCGACGCGGTGGTCGAGTCGTGGATGCACATCGAGGTCGACCGCGAGACCGACCGCGAGGACCTGCGCGCGATCGAGGCCGACCTGCGCCGCGTGCTCGGCGACGTCCGCGAGGTCGTCGAGGACTGGTCCAAGATGCGCGACTCCGCGCTGCGGCTGGCCGACGAGCTGGCCGAGGAGCCCCCGACCGGGCTGCCCGAGCAGGAGGTCGGCGAGGCCTGGGAGCTGATGCGCTGGCTCGCCGACGACCACTTCACCTTCCTCGGCTACCGCGAGTACGACCTGGTCGAGCACGACGGCGAGGAGGTCCTGCGGGCCGTCGCCGGCACCGGCCTCGGCATCCTGCGCTCCGACCCGTTCACCCGCGACGAGGACCACCACCCGGTCAGCGAGGCCTTCGGCCGGCTCTCCGCGCCGGTGCGCGCCAAGGCCCACGAGAAGAAGCTGCTCGTCCTCACCAAGGCCAACAGCCGCGCCACCGTGCACCGCCCGTCCTACCTCGACTACGTCGGCGTGAAGAAGTTCGACGCCAACGGCGAGGTCATCGGCGAGCGCCGCTTCCTCGGCCTGTTCTCGGCCGCCGCGTACACCGAGTCGGTCAGCCGCATCCCGGTGGTGCGCCGCAAGGTCCAGGACGTCATCGCCAGCTCCGGCTTCTCCACCGAGAGCCACGACGGCCGCGACCTGCTGCAGATCCTGGAGACCTTCCCCCGGGACGAGATCTTCCAGACCCCGGCCGCCGAGCTGCTCCAGATCGCCACCAGCGTGCTCTACCTGCAGGAGCGCCGCCGGCTGCGGCTGTTCCTGCGCCAGGACGAGTACGGGCGCTACTTCTCCGCGATGGTCTACCTGCCGCGCGACCGCTACACCACCCGCATCCGGCTGCGCCTGATGGACATCCTGATGCAGGAGCTCAACGGCGCCTCGATCGACTACACGGTCTGGTCGACGGAGTCGGTGCTGACCCGGCTGCACTTCGTCGTCCGGGTCACCCCGGGCAGCGAACTGCCGCAGCTCACCGACGCCGAGATCGAGCGGATCGAGGGCAAGCTCGCCGAGGCCGCCCGCTTCTGGATGGACGGCTTCAACGACCAGCTGCACATCGAGCTGGGCGAGGAGAAGGCCGCCGAGCTCTCCCGCAAGTACGCCAACGCCTTCCCCGACGGCTACCGCGCCGACTTCACCGCGCGCACCGCCGTCGCCGACCTCAAGCAGATCGAGTCGCTGCACGGCGAGGGCGACTTCCGCCTCAACCTGTACCAGCCGGTCGGCGCGGGCGACGACGAGCGCCGCTTCAAGATCTACCGGGTCGGCGGCCCGATCTCGCTCACCGAGGTCCTGCCGGTCCTCCAGCGGCTGGGCGTCGAGGTGCTCGACGAGCACCCGTACGCGCTGACCCGCTCGGACCACACCACCGCCTGGGTCTACGACTTCGGCCTGCGGCTGCGCGAGGCCGTCGAGCTGACCGACGAGGCTCGCGAGCGCTTCCAGGAGACCTTCGCCGCCACCTGGACCGGCCTGGCCGAGAACGACGGCTTCAACGAGCTGGTCCTCACCGCCGGGCTGACCTGGCGCCAGGCGATGATGCTGCGCGCGTACGCCAAGTACCTGCGCCAGGCGGGTTCCACGTTCTCCCAGGACTACATGGAGGACGCGCTCCGCAACAACACCCACACCACCCGCCTGCTGGTGAACCTCTTCGAGGCCCGGCTGAGCCCCAGCCACCAGCAGGGCTCCGCCGAGCTGACCGAGGGCATCCTGGAGGAGCTGTCCGGCGCGCTGGACGAGGTCGTCTCGCTGGACGAGGACCGCATCCTGCGCTCCTTCCTGCACCTCATCAAGGCCACCCTGCGCACCAACTTCTTCCAGCACGCCGGTGAGCACGGCGAGTGGCACGCGTACGTGTCGATGAAGTTCGACCCGAAGGCCATCCCGGACCTGCCGGCCCCGCGCCCGGCGTTCGAGATCTGGGTGTACTCGCCGCAGGTCGAGGGCGTGCACCTGCGCTTCGGCAAGGTCGCCCGCGGCGGCCTGCGCTGGTCCGACCGGCGTGAGGACTTCCGGACCGAGATCCTCGGCCTGGTCAAGGCGCAGATGGTGAAGAACACCGTCATCGTGCCGGTCGGCGCCAAGGGCGGCTTCGTCGCCAAGCAGCTGCCGGACCCGTCGGTGGACCGGGACGCCTGGATGGCCGAGGGCATCTCGTCCTACAAGACGTTCATCTCGGCGCTGCTGGATGTCACCGACAACCTGGTCGGCGGCGAGGTCGTCCACCCGGCCGACGTGGTCCGCCACGACGAGGACGACACCTACCTGGTCGTCGCCGCCGACAAGGGCACCGCGAGCTTCTCCGACATCGCCAACGGCGTCGCGGAGTCGTACGGCTTCTGGCTGGGCGACGCGTTCGCCTCCGGCGGCTCGGCCGGCTACGACCACAAGGGCATGGGCATCACCGCCCGCGGCGCCTGGGAGTCGGTCAAGCGCAACTTCCGCGAGCTCGGCGTCGACACCCAGACCGAGGACTTCACCGTCGTCGGCATCGGCGACATGTCCGGCGACGTCTTCGGCAACGGCATGCTGCTCAGTGAGCACATCCGCCTGGTCGCCGCCTTCGACCACCGGCACATCTTCCTCGACCCGAACCCGGACGCGGCCGCCTCGTACGCCGAGCGCCGCCGCCTCTTCGAGCTGCCGCGCAGCTCCTGGGACGACTACGACAAGTCGCTGATCTCGGCGGGCGGCGGCGTCTTCCCGCGCAGCGCCAAGTCGATCCAGCTCAGCCCGCAGGCCCGGGCCGTGCTGGGCATCGAGCAGTCCCGGCTCACCCCGGCCGAGCTGATGAAGGCCGTGCTGCAGGCGCCCGTCGACCTGTTCTGGAACGGCGGCATCGGCACCTACGTCAAGGCCTCGGCCGAGACCAACGCCGAGGTCGGCGACAAGGCCAACGACTCCATCCGGGTCAACGGCGAGCAGGTCCGCGCCCGGGTCGTCGGCGAGGGCGGCAACCTCGGCTGCACCCAGCTCGGCCGCATCGAGTACGCCGCGTCCGGCGGGCCCGCGGGCACCGGCGGCTGGATCGACACCGACGCCATCGACAACTCGGCCGGCGTGGACACCTCGGACCACGAGGTCAACATCAAGATCCTGCTCAACCAGGTCGTCGCCGACGGCGACATGACGGTCAAGCAGCGGAACGCGCTGCTCGCCGAGATGACCGACGAGGTCGGCCGCCTGGTGCTGCGCAACAACTACGCGCAGAACGTGGTGCTGGCCAACGCCGTCGCCCAGGCGACCAGTATGGTCAACGTCCACTCCCGGATGATCAACCGGCTGGAGCGCCAGGGCCAGCTCGACCGGGCCCTGGAGTTCCTGCCCGCCGAGCGCCAGATCCGCGAGCGCCAGCAGAGCGGCCGCGGCCTGTCGCAGCCCGAGATGGCCGTCCTGCTCGCCTACACCAAGATCACCCTGGCCGAGGAGCTGCTCGCCACCGAGCTGCCCGACGACCCGTTCTTCCGCACCGCGCTGCACGAGTACTTCCCCAGCGCGCTGCGGGCCCGGTTCGCCGAGGCGATCGACAACCACGCGCTGCGCCGCGAGATCATCACCACGCTGATCGTCAACGACACGATCAACCGCGGCGGCTGCACCTTCGCCTTCAGGCTGAAGGAGGAGACCGGCGCCACGTACGAGGAGATCGCCCGCACGCACACCGCCGCGCGCGCCGTCTTCGGCCTGGAGGAGATCTGGTCCGAGATCGAGGGCCTGGACAACCAGGTCTCCGCTCACGCCCAGACCAAGATGCGGCTGCACTCGCGGCGCCTCGTCGAGCGCGCCACCCGGTGGATGCTCAACAACCGCCGCCAGCCGCTCGACATCGCCGGCACCATCGAGTTCTTCCACGACCGGGTCAACCAGGTCTGGGGCGCGCTGCCCAAGCCGCTCCGCGGCGACGACCTGGCCTGGTACGAGTCCGTCTACAACGAGCTCGTCGGAGCCGGCGTGCCGGAGGCGCTCGCCACCCGGGTCGCGGGTCTCTCCTCGACCTTCCCGACCCTGGACATCACCGAGGTCGCGGACCGTTCCGGCAAGGACGTCGCCGAGGTCGCCGAGCTCTACTACGACCTCGCCGACCGCCTCCAGATCACCCACCTGCTCGACCGCATCATCGAACTGCCGCGCACCGACCGCTGGTCGTCGATGGCCCGGGCCGCCATCCGCGAGGACCTCTTCGCGGCCCACGCGGCGCTGGCCGCCGACATCCTGGCCTGCGGCCCCGAGGGCGCCACCCCCGAGGAGCGCTACAGCGCCTGGGCGGAGCTCAACGGCACGCTGCTGAACCGGGCGAAGAGCACCCTCGACGACATAAGGGGTTCGGACAACTACGAGCTGTCCAGCCTGTCGGTGGCCATGCGCGTCATCCGCACCCTGCTCCGCACGGGTTCGATGCGCTGACGGAACCGGTGGAACGGCGGGCCCGCGTCTTCGGACGCGGGCCCGCCGCCGTATGCGGGGCCCTGGCGGCCGGAGGCGGCGGCGGAGCCGGGGCCGCAGGGTGATCGCGCGACCACCCTGCGCGTGAACCGGTTCGTGGCCTGGGTGTGACGTGCGGGTTGACGCCGTGTCACAATGTTCGGCATTTCTCTGCCGGGGTGGCGGCAGGGGGCGGAGTTTTGCCCCAACTGCCCTGTTTGACAGCTGTTCTGGCATGCCGGGAGTTGCAGTAGGCTAACTCCGCGATAGGCGTTGCCGCAGGTCTCGTACCGGAAGAGCTCCACCGACGTGATGAAACAACAGGTGTCTTTCGAAGGGGCTAGGCCGCCAGTCCCATTCGCGCAGGGCGGTCCGGAGCCGTTCCTGACGCGATGCCACCTGAAGAGAGTTTCATGACGTCATTTGTGCAGGAACCCTTTTTCTGGGTCTTTATCGTGGTGGTGCTCGCAGCCGTCGGGGCCGCCCTCCAGGCCCGCAGGACGAACCTCGCCCTGCGTAGGAGAAACGTTTCCCTAGAGGAGGCGAGCTCCCTGGCGCAGCGTCAGCGCGACGACCTGAGCGCACTGAACGCACGTCTGCAGGGCCAGTACGCGGCCGAGCTGGCGGAGGTCCGCCGGGACGCCGAGGAGGACACCAAGGCCGTCCTCAAGGCGGCGATGCGGACGCTGCAGGGCCTGGCCGACGAGCAGCAGATCGTCATCGAGAAGGTGCAGCGGAAGTACGGCAACAGCCCGCAGATCCTGGCCGACCTGATGCTGGTCGACCACGCGAACAGCCAGTTCGGCCGTCGCTCCCAGGGCATCGCGGTGCTCTGCGGCGGCTGGCTGGGCCGCAGGGAGAGCGTCGCCTCGGTCTACGACGTGGCCCGCAGCGCCCAGGGCCGGATCCGGCACTTCGACCGGGTGCGGATCCACTCCCGGGTCAGCGTCTCGCTCGCCAGCAAGGTGGTCGAGCCGGTCGCCGTCGTGCTGGCCGAGCTGCTGGCCAACGCCACCAACTACTCCGCCCCGGACACCCCGGTGGAGATCAGCGTCCAGGCCGTCCCGACCGGCGTCTGCCTGATCATCGACGACGCGGGCCTCGGGATGGGGCAGGAGGAGAAGGACCGCGCGGCCGCGCTGCTGAACCCGGGCGCGCCGATCAGCCTCACCAGCCTGGGCAACCCCCCGAAGTTCGGCTTCGCCGTCTCCGGCATGCTGGCCGCCCGCTACGGCTTCCGCGTCTCCGTCGACTCGGTCTCCCCGTACGGCGGCGTGCGGGCCGTGGTGCTCCTGCCGACCGAGCTGCTCAGCAGCGAGGTCGCGCCCATGGCGGCCCCCGAGCGCGGCGAGTACCAGGGCGAGCCCGCGGAGCAGCCCCTGCCGGTCCGGGGTCAGGCCCCCGGGCAGCGGCTCGCATCGTTGCCCGAGCCGGCCCCGGCCACCCTCGCCCCGGTCGCCCCGGCCACCCTGTCCCCGGTCGCCGCGGCCCCGGAGCCGGCGGAACCGGAGATGACGGCGGACGGACGGCTGCCCCGGCGCCGCCGCCAGCGCACCGTCTCGGTGGTCCCGCACCCGCAGGACTCCGGCCGCGTCGACGAGCCGGTGCGGACCACCGGCCAGGAGACGGCGTCCCGCCTCGGCGCGTTCCAGCGCGGGACGCTCTCCGGGCGCAACACCATGACCACGGAAGGAACCGAGAACCAGTGAGCCCTGATCTGTCCTGGGTGCTCAACGATGTACTCCAGGTGCCCGGTGCCCGGCACGCCATTCTGGTCTCCGCCGACGGCCTCCTGCTCGAACGGTCCAGCGGGATCGGCCGTGACGAGGCGGAGACCAACGCCGCCGCGATGAGCTCGATGCAGTCGCTGAGCCGGGCGGTCGCCCCGTTCGTCGGCGGCAGTGGCGGGACCTGGCGCCAGACCCTCCTGGAGTACGACCACGGCTGGATCTTCCTGATCGCGGCCGGCAGCGGAGCCTACCTCGCGGCCTCCACCGCCTCCGACGTCGACATGGAGGCGATGTCCTTCCGGATGCAGCAGCAGGTGGGCGCGCTCGGCCGGGCGATGACCGCGGCGCCGCGCCAGAGTACGCACAGCGGGTCATGACGGTGCCCGGCGAGGAGCAGCGGGTGGCCGGCGGTTTCATACGCTCCTATGTCATCACCGGCGGCCGTGAGTTACCGAGTGCGGACGATCTCTCCCTGATCACCCTGGTCACCGTCGCTCCCGAGCAGGAACTCCCGGCCCTGCCGAGCCCGGAGACCGTGGCGATCTGGGAACTGTGTTCCGGCGGCTACCTCTCGGTGGCGGAGGTCTCGGCCCGTCTGGGGCTGCCGGTGGGGGTGGTGAGGCTGCTGCTGACGGACCTGATCCGCGAGGGACGGCTGCTGCGCCGGGCGACCCCGCCGCCGGCCCAGGCCCCGGATCCGAGACTCCTAGAGAAGGTACTGCATGGACTTCAACGCCGGTTCGCCTGAGGACATCTACGTCCCGGGCGCGGTGACGACCGCTGTCAAAATCCTGGTCGTGGGGCACTTCGCGGTCGGCAAGACCACGCTGATCGGCGCCCTGTCGGAGATCGCCCCGCTGAGCACCGAGGAGAAGATGACGCAGGCGTCCACCCGCGTCGACGACCTCCGGGGGGTGCCGGACAAGAAGACCACGACCGTCGCCCTGGACTTCGGCCGGCTGACGCTCGGCGACGACCTGGTGCTGTACCTGTTCGGCACGCCGGGCCAGCAGCGCTTCATGCAGCTCTGGGAGGACATGGCGCGGGGGGCGCTGGGCGCGCTGCTGCTGGCCGACCCGACCCGCCTCTCGGACACGTTCCCGGTCATCGACCTGATCGAGCAGTACGGCCTGGAGTACGCCGTGGCGGTCAACAGCTTCGACCGGCAGAGCGACTACACCGAGGACGAACTGCGCGAGGCGCTCGACCTGCTGCCGCACACGCCGGTGGTGTTCTGCGACGCGCGGGACCAGCGGTCGTCGGCCGACGCCCTGCTGACCCTCGTTCGGCACCTGCTCGAACGCGCCTCCTGACCTTCTCCTCCCGCCACCGTCCCCCGGGGCCGCACCCGCCCGGGGCCACTTCCAAGGAACGACCCATGGAATCTCCGCAGCGACCCGCCCCGCAGTCGCCTCCCCCGGGCTGCCCGATGCACGGTGGGCGCACACCGCTGTACGGGGAGATGTTCTCGTCCGACCCCGGCGTGGTCTACGACCAGCTGCGCGCCCACGGTCCCGCCGCCCCGGTGGAGCTGTCCCCGGGCGTGGAGGCCACCCTGGTCACCTCGCACGAGGCCGCCCTGCGGGTGCTGCAGAACCCGGGGCTGTTCGCCCGGGACTCCCGGCGATGGGCGGCGCTGAACGAAGGACGGGTGCCGCTGGACAGCCCCGTCCTGCCGATGATGTTCTACCGGCCCAACTGCCTCTTCACGGACGGCACCGAGCACCTGCGGCTCCGCAAGGCCGTCATCGAGAGCCTGGAGCGGCTCAACGACAACCGGCTCAACCGGCACGTCGAGCGGATCGCCGGCTACCTGATCGACCAGTTCAGCCCGCTGGGCCGGGCCGACCTGCTCAACGACTACGCCAAGCTGCTGCCGCTGCTGCTGTTCAACCAGCTCTTCGGCTGCCCGGCCGACATCGGCGACCGGCTGACCCGCAGCATGTCCGCGCTCTTCGACGGCCTGGACGTGATCCAGGCCAACGAGGAGCTGAACGCCTGCCTGATGGACCTGGTCGCGCTGAAGCGCCGTCAGCCGGGCGACGACATCACCTCGTGGCTCGTCCAGCACCCGGCCGGCCTGCGCGACGAGGAGCTCAAGGACCAGCTGGTCATGCTGATGGGCGCCGGCGTCGAGCCCGAGCGCAACCTGATAGGCAACGCGCTGCTCCTGCTGCTGTCCGGTGAGAACGCGGACGGCGGCTCCGGTCTGCGCATCGAGGACGCCCTCGACGACGTGCTGTGGAACAACCCGCCGATCGCCAACTACGCGACGCACTTCCCGATGCAGGACGTCGAGGTGGGCGGGGTCCGGATGGCCGCGGACAGCCCGGTGGTGATCAGCTTCGCCGCCGCCAACAGCGACCCCGTGCTGACGGACGCCCGGCTGACCCTCAGCAAGGGCGCCCACCTGGCCTGGGGCGCCGGCCCGCACGCCTGCCCGGCCAAGTCCCCGGCCCAGCTGATCGCCCTGACCGCGATCGAGTGCCTGCTCAACGCGCTCCCGGACGTCACGCTCGCCGTGCCCGCGCAGAGCCTGGAGTGGCGGCCGGGCCCCTTCCAGCGCGGACTGGTCTCGCTGCCGGTGCGGTTCAGCCCGACGTCCGCCCGTACCCCGGGGCCGGGCACGGGCGCCGCCCCGAACGGGCCGGCCGCCTGGCCGACCGCCGCCCCCGAGACGCCGCACCAGCAGGCCGCCGCACCCGCCGCCGGCCGGGCCCCGGGCAAGCACAAGGGGTGGTGGAGCTCCTTCCTGGACGTCTTCCGGCTCTGACCGGGGGCCGGATTCCGGGCAACCGCCGTGAGGCGAACGGAATCCGGCGCCTCCGGAGCACGTGACGGGAGCAACACGGATCGACGCTTGAGCGCGCTGGGGCTGGGTAGATCGCCGCCGTACTGCCCGCCCGTGCAAGGAGCCCCGTGTGACCGCCATGTTGGAAGCCCGCCCCGGGAACCCGGAGTGCCGCGCTGGAACCGTCGACCGCCGCGCCGCGGTGCCGCTGCTGCGGCGGCTGCGGTCGGCCGAGGGGCTCGCCTGCCCGGTCCCGGTCTACGACGAGCTGCGGGCGATGGGCGATCTCGTCCCGGCGCCCTGGGGCGGGTACCTCGTCACCGGCTACGACGCGTGCAACCAGGTCCTGCGCGGCAGGACCTGGCTCGTCCCCGACTTCGCCTGGCAGGAGCGGCAGACCGACAGCGAGCGCTGGCACGCCGTCGCCACCCAGGAGATGAGCGGGACCCTCTCCCGGCTCAACGCCCCCGACCACACCCGGCAGCGGCACAGCCTCGGGAACCTCTTCGACCGGCAGACCATCCAGGCCATGGCGCCGCACATCGAGGCCGACGTCGCCGGGTTGCTCGACCGCCTGGCCGAGCGAATACGTGTGGACGGTGAGGCGGACCTGGCCGCCGTGGTCAGCGAGCGGCTGCCGATCAACACCGTCGGGCGCTGGCTGGACATCGCGCCGGAGGACTACGCGCACATCCTGGAGATGACCCACAACCAGGTGCACGCCCAGGAACTCCTGCCCACCAAGAGCCAGCTGGCGATCTCCGAGGCGGCGACCCTCCAGCTGCGCCGGTACTTCAACGGCCTCGTCCGGGAGCGCCGCGACAACCCGGGCGACGACGTGATCTCCGGCTGGATCCGCACCTGGGACGCGCTGGAGTCCGACCGCGAGGCCACCGACCGGATCATCTACCAGCTCACCATGTTCGTCACCATCGCCTCACTGGAGACCACGGCGACGCTGCTCTCCTCGCTGGTGTGGTCGCTGCTCCGGTCCCCCGGCTCGTGGGACTGGCTGCGGGCCCGGCCGGAGCACATCGACGACGCGATCGAGGAGGCGCTGCGCTACGATCCGCCGATCCGCCTCAACAGCCGCGTCGCGGGCGAGGACACCGTGCTGTCCGGGGTGCTCGTCCCCAAGGACACCATGGTCCACGTGATGTACGGCGCGGCCAACCACGATCCGCGCCGCAACCCGGACCCGCACACCTTCGACATCCTCCGCAAGGGCTCCCACATCGCCTTCGGCGGCGGCGCCCACTACTGCCTCGGCGCGGGTCTGGCCAGGCTGGAGGCGCGCACCCTGCTCGGCCAGTTGCTGGAGCGCTTCCCGACCCTGCGGGCGGTGAGCCCTCCCGAGTACGCGCCCCGGATGGTCTTCCATCGGGTGACGTCCCTGAGAGTTGCCGCATGAACGTTTCTCCGCACGCGGCTCAGCACCCCCCGTACACGCAGCACCCCCCGTACCCCTCGCACCCTCCGGCGTTCGGGGCCTGGTATCCGCAGCCCGGTGCCGCCCCCGTCCCGGTGGCGCCCCGTACGGTCCGCGCCGAACTCCAGGGGCCGGTGCTGTACGTCGAGCTGGACAGCCCCGAGACCGGAAACGCCGTCACCTCGGCCATGCTGGACGAACTCCTCGCCCTCCTCGCCGCACCGGACCCGGCGGTACGCGTCGTCGTCCTGTCCGGCGCCGGCCCGGACTTCTGCCTCGGCGGCGACCGCGAAGAGCTCGGCGCCACCCTCGGCGAGGACCCCACCGGCGGCGGCATCCGGAGCTACGGCAGCAAGGCCCGCCGGGTCTGCGAGGCCATCACCAACAGCCCCGCCGTCACCATCGCGCGGGTCCAGGGCCGGGCGATCGGCGCCGGCTTCGCCCTGGCCCTCGCCTGCGATCTGCGGGTCGGTGCCGACACCGCCGGCTTCCGGCTGCCCGAACTCGCCCTCGGCCTGCCCGTCGCCTGGGGCGGTCTGCTGCCCCGGCTCCTCCACGAGGTCGGCGCGGCCCGCGCCCGCGAGATCATCTTCACCGGCCGCCCGGTCGGTGCCGCGGAGGCCCACGGCCTCTCCATCCTGCAGCGGGTCGTCCCCGAGCAGGACCTGGACCAGGCCGTGGCCGAGTGGGCCAGGCCCATCGCGCGCCGCCCCGAAGCCGCCCTGCGGGTCACCAAGACCCTGCTCAACTCCCATGCGGCGGCGACCCGGCTGGCCGACACCTCCGTCCTCGACGCCGAGCTGATGGCCTCGGTCCTCGCCGCCGCGCACTACACCCGCGGGCTCGCCACCGCGCCCCCGACCGCCTGACCCACCGTCGCTTCCGCTTCGCTCCGCGTCCTTGTGCGAGCGGAGACCGACCACTCGCGTGGTGACGGACGAGGGCGGGGCCGTGGTGACCACCGCGGCCCCGCCCTCGGGCGTATCGGGCGGAGGAGACCGAACCCTTCACCGCCGACGCCTGGTCGGCGTTGGCCGCGGGGGCCGTGCCGGGGAGTTGTCCGGAGGCTGCTGACGCGCCACGGCTTCGTTTCGCGCGCCCCCGGCCGGCGGTGGCCGGGGGCGCGCCTTGGGCGGGCGAACGAGGGTGGGTTGGGCAGTGGTTCAGCGCACTGACGCCTTGTCGGCACGGCCCGTTCGTATGCGTGAACCCGGTGGAGGCCGGCCGCCCGGGTTCGGTACGGTGGCCTGCGGAAAGAGGGGGGAAGATCACCTTGGGGAAGACGCGCACCAGGCGCATGGCGGGAACCGTACTGTCCGTGGCGCTGGTCGTCACGGGGGCGGCGGCCTGCGACTCCGACGGAAACGAGAACAAGGCGGCGGCGAAGGCCGCGCCCACCACCACGGCCGTCCCGGAGGTGTTCGGCGCCGGGGGCTACCGGGGCCTGGCCCTCGGGATGGCGAAGGACGTGGCGCTGGCGACCGGCGCGCTGGAGACGGCACCGGTGTCGCTGCTCAACGGCTGCACCGACTTCGCGTTCAAGGGCGGCCCGGCGCCGGACCAGGCCCGGTTGGCGGCCGAGGCGGCCGTCCAGGCGAGGTTCGCGGAAGCGGACGCCAATGAGCAGACGGCGAAGCGCGCCGTGGGTACGGTGGAGCCGCTGCCGCCCAACGCGTCCGTGGAGCAGCTCAAGGAGCGCGCCGACCGGATGGTGGCCCAGGTCGAGCGGATGAAGGCCGCTCAGACGACGCTCGACCAGCTGAGCAAGGCCGCTGACGAGCTGAAGGCGGCGAAGGCGACCCGGGACAAGGCGTTCCTGACCACCGGCCGGGTGCAGTTCGGCCTGGACGGTCTGCGCGAGCTGGCCGCCCCGGCAGAGGCCCGAACCGCCGAGGGGCTCGGGGCCGGCTCGACGCTGGACGACCTCAAGCGGGTGTACGGCGACAAGGGCCTGGAGCTGGGAAAGACCGGCAGGTACGAGATGCCGGCCGAGGGTGCCCAGGCAGCCAAGGGCTGGAAGTACGAGTTCACCGTCGAGGGGGAGAAGGTCGGCGGCATGTCGCTGGTCAACCGGAGCGCGTACTGCTCCTGAGCGGCCGAGCGGGAAAGCGGTTCTGCCCCGGCCTCGGCCGGGGCAGAACCGTTTCTGTCTGGCACCGTGCCTTCGGGAACCCCCGGGCCGGTGCGGACAGGTGGGAGTGTGGAGCTGTCACTGCGGGGTCGGTTGCGAAGTGGGGACCAGTGGGCTTTCAGGGAGGTGTTCGACGAGGCGGCGGGGGACCTGTACCGGTACGCGGTGCGGGTGTCGGGGGACTGGGCGGTGGCCGAGGACGTCGTCCAGTTGACGTTCCTGGAAGCGTGGCGGCTGCGCGGCACCCTGCGCGAGGAAGGCGGCCCGGTCCGGCCCTGGCTGTTCGGGATCACGGCGAACGTGCTGCGCAACACCGCCCGGGCGGCCCGGCGGCACCGTGAGGCGTTGGCGCGGATGCCGGCCCGGGAGGTGGTGCCGGACTTCGCCGACGAGTTGGTGGGCCGACTCGACGACGGCGCGCAGCTCGCGGCGGCGAAGCGGGCGCTGCGCAGGCTCCGGAAGGCGGAGCGGGACGTCTTCACGCTCTGCGTCTGGGCGGGGCTGGACTACGTGAGCGCCGCGGAGGCGCTGGGGGTGCCGGTCGGCACGGTGCGTTCGCGGCTCTCGCGCGCCCGCGTCAGGCTGCGCGCGCTGGCGGACGAGGAACTGTGCGGTGGGCGGGAACCCGATGCGGGTGGCGGACAGGTACCGGGTGGCCGCGCTGACGTGGCCCGGTCGATACGGGAGACGAACCGATGAACGAGGACGAACGCGTCGAGCTGGTCCGGCTGCTGCCGCCGCCCGCGCGGCCCGAGCTCTCCGCCGACCGCCACCGGCTGTTGAGGGGACATCTGATGAGCGAGCTGCGGGAACAACCGGTCCGCGTGCGGCGCGGCCGGCCCGGCCGGGTGGTCGTGCCCGCCCTGGCGGGCGGCCTGGCGCTGGCGCTGGTGCTGACCGGCGGGGGATCCGCCAGTGGACCGGACCGATCGCAGGCACCGCAGGCAACGCAGGCCCAGCCGTCGGCCGGGTCCGCCCCGCTGAACGCGGCGCCGGTCGCGGCGGTACGGCTGCTGAACCAGGCGGCGGACGCGGCGGACCGGGCGCAGGACACCACCCCGAGAGGGGACCAGTTCGTCTATGTGAAGAGCGTCCAGACGTACCCCTCGACCGACGAGGCGACCGGCGAGGCGACGAAGGGCACGCCGCAGAACCGGGAGATCTGGCGCTCCGTCGACGGCAGCCGCTGGGGCCTGCTGGTCATGGACGGCCAGCGGCGGCCCACCGGGCAGGACCTGAAGGACCCGCACGCGCGGCCGGACGAGCCCGCGCCGCACCCGCTGGGCGGTGGCTGGCTGGAGCCGACGCCAGGCAACACCGGACCGAGTGGCTACGCCTACGCCGCCGCGCTGCCGACCGACCCGGACCAGCTGCTGGCGAAGCTCAAGGCGGACACCAAGGGGCAGGGGCCGGGCCCGGACCAGGAGGCCTTCGCCACCATCGGTGACATCCTGCGCGAGCAGCTGGTGCCGTCGCCGGTGCGGGCGGCCCTCTACCGGGCCGCCGCGCGGATCCCCGGGGTCACCGTGGTGGACGAGGTGACCGACGCGGTCGGTCGGCAGGGTGTCGCGGTCGCTCGGCTGGACTCCCGGGGGGTGGTCGAGACGCAGTGGATCTTCGACCGGAGCAGCTTCGAGTTCCTTGGTGAGCGCACGGTGGCGGTCAAGGACGACGGCTCCTGGAGGAAGGGGGAGGTCACCGGACAGACAACGATCCTCGGCCGGGCGGTGGTCGACCAGGTGGGCGACCGGCCGTAGCGGGCCCGGCAGAGCGCTGTGGGGCCCGGTGGAAGCGGGCCCCACAGCCGTTTTACCGCCCGGCCGCCCGCTGGAGGGCGCTGGCCAGCAGGGCGAGGTCGGTCGGGCCGTTGCCCAGTTCGCGGACCGGGCGGCGGGCCGGCGGGGCGCCGAGCTGGAGCGGGTCGATGGCGACGACGGTGGGGCGCAGGGTCGCGGTGCGGGGGATCCGGCCGCTGATCCGGGCGGTCTGGAAGGCGGTGACGCCGCCGTCGGGCAGCCGGAGGTAGCCGCGGCCGGGGGTGTCCTCGCCGAGGGCGGCGGCGTCGCCGAGATGGATGAGCAGGTCGGAGTCGGCGGGGTCGTCCGTGCGCAGGGCGATCCGGAGCAGGGCGGCCTCGTCGACCTCGGTGCCGGCGCTCTCCTCGGGGCGGCCGGTGGTGACGGCGAGGTGGATGCCGAGCGGGCCGCCGCGCCGGGCGATGGCGGCCAGGGCGCGGGCGAGCGGGCGGCCGGCGGGTGAGGTGGGGGCGAGCAGGGCGTCGTAGTCGTCCACCACCACGACCAGCCGGGCGGGGGCCGGTCCGGCCGGGGCGGCGGCCGGCCGGGGGGTGTCGCCGCTGCGCGGCTGGACGACCCTGGGGGCGCTGGGGTGTCCGCCCGCTCCGACCGCGGCGGGCACCGGCACCTCGGGCCGGTCCGCGTCCAGGCCCTGCTCCCCGTCGAGAATGCGGGCCGCCTGCCAGGAGGCGAAGTCCAGCCCGTCGAAGAGCCGCTCGCGCAGCGCCAGTTCGTCCTGCAGGGCCTCCGCGGTGAGCAGTGCCTGCCGGGGTTCGTCGGCGGCGTTGACCCGGCCGGTGACGTGCGGCAGTTCGGTGCAGCCGTCCAGACCGCCGTCGCCCTCGGCCGCCCGGCCCTCGACGATCGTCACGGTGAGCCGCTCGGGCCGCTCGGAGACCGCCAGCGAGGCGACCAGGGTCCGCAGCAGTTCCGTCTTGCCGCTGCCCCGGGCGCCGCCGATGAGCAGGTGCGGGCCGCCCGGGTCGGGGGAGGGGACAGTGAGCTCGGGGTCGGCGAGGTCGAGGGTGCAGAGCTCGTCACGGGTGGTGCCGAGCAGTGCGACGGCCGCGCCGATGCCTCCGGCGTGGGCGTCCCAGCGGGCGGAGAGCTTGGCGGGGGTGACGGTGTCGAGCTGGAGCAGGTCGAGCAGGCGCAGCGCGTCGGGCAGTGGCCCGCGGGCGGCGGGCACGGCCTCGCGCAGCGGGGCGAGGACCCGGGCCAGCCGCTCGGCCCAGGCGTCGGAGACGGCGTCCAGCGAGACCTCGTGCAGGGTCTCGCGGCCGCGGGCGACCGGCCGGTCGATGGAGAGCTGGGTGCCGACCTCGCCGGTGATCAGGGCGGTGGCGCCGAGGCCGCGCGGCAGCAGCTCGGGCTGCTCGGCGAGGCAGATCGGGAAGATGCCGACGGCGGGGCCCTGGCGCAGCAGCAGGTCGAGCGCCTGGCGGGCGGCCGCGGTGGCTGGGCGGCCGTCGACCACGACCACGGTGGCGGGGTGTCCGCCGAGGCCGGTCGGGCCGGTGAGGCGGGCGGTGAGTTCGGTGAGGCGGGCGGTGGCCTGGTCGTCGTCGAGGCCGAGCAGCAGCCGGCAGTCCTGGCCGTCGGCGGGGCGCAGGTGGGGCAGCCAGAGGGCCCAGGCCCAGGTGTCGACGCGGTCCTGCGCGGGCCGGGCGGGGTCGGCGTCGACCACGACCAGGCTGAGGCCGGTGGGCGGGTGCAGCGCGGCGAGCTGGGCGACGACGGCCCTGGTGAGGGCGTCGAGGCGCTCGCGCGGGCCGCTGAGGCCGAGGCTGCCGGCGGTCTGGAGGTCGAGGGTGACGGGGACGGCGGGCAGCATAGTGCCGGGCGAGGTGCCCGCCCCGCCGGGCCGGTCGGCGGTGCCCAGGCGCAGGGTGAGCGCGTCGGGGTGGCCGGGGCCGCGCTCCCAGAGGCGGGGGCCGGGACCGAGCGCGTTGAGCAGCACGGTGGCGAGGTCGGGCCAGCGTTCGCGCTGGGCGGCGGCCTGCCGGACGCGGACGGCGGCGTGGTGGCGCTCGGCGCTCTCCTGGCCGGGCGGTTCGACGGTGCGGCCGAGGCGCAGCGAGAGCAGGCCCCTGGTGCGGCCGGCGGCGGGCTCCGGGGCGGCGGGTGGTTCGAACACGGGCGGGGCGTGCCTGACCGGGGCGGGCGCGGCGAGCTGGAGGTGGCCGTGGCCGTCGGGGAGCGCCGCGCGGGCGGGCGCCCCTGAGGCGTCCCCGAGATCCGGCACGGTGATCTGGAGGGTGGACTCGCCGATCCGCAGCAGGGCGCCGCCGTCGAGCGGGACGGCCTCCTCGGGCGGGCCGGGCGGCACGAGCCGGCCGTCCAGGGCGGTGCCGTTGGTGGAGCCGAGGTCGCGGACGGTGACCCGGCCGTCGTCGGTGAGGTGCAGGGCGAGGTGCAGCCGGGAGACGTCCGGGTCGTCGAGCGGGACGTCGGCCTCGCCGGAGCGGCCGACCCGGATCTCCCGGCCGTGCAGGCGGTGCACGCCGCCGGCGTCGGGGCCGCCGACGACCCGCAGCTCGGCGGCGGCGGGCCCGTCGTCGGGGTCGTCGGCGGTCGGGTCGGGCTCGTTGAGGCTGAGGACGGCGCCGTCGAGCAGCGGGGGGTGGCCGAGCAGGGTGTGCTCGTCGACCCGGTGCGCCCCGGCGTACAGGTGCACATGGGTGGCGGCCCGTGGGCCGCGCACGCCCACGGCGCCCGCGAGGGCGCCCGCGAGCGAGCCGAGCGCGGTGCCGACGGGCGCGGTGACCAGCACGTCCACGTAGGGGATGGCGGAGCCGGCGGCGGCCGGGCCGCTGCGCGGTCGGAGGACGGTCAGCCGGATCTGCATCTCGCCCGCGGGTCCCTTCTGCTGGTGTGACGCTTGGTACCGCTGCCTCGTGCCACCGCGGAGGCTGCCGGGGCAGTCGCGACGACCCTTGGGCCACAAGAGTGGCGAGTGTCATCCTGCCATCCGTCACGGACAGTCCGCGCACGGTACCGGATTTGACGATCTTGCGATCATCGCCATGGTGGAGGCGACGGAGGGTCAGGTCAACCGCCCCGGGGGCGGCCGTCCGCCCCGACCTCGGGAGGAACCCCGGCGGGTACCCGGGGAGGAACCCCGGCGAGTACCCGGGGGAAGGCCTCGGCGAGGCCCGTCCGTACCGCGGGGAGGAGGCCTGAGGGGCACCCGGGGTCATCCCCTAGGGGATGACCCCCAGGGCCGCCCGGATGCCCTCGCCGGTCGCCTCAGAAACGTGAACGGACACCGTTAGAGTGGCCCGGACACGGGCCCGGCAGGCTCACCGCACCGGCGGAGGAGCGCCCCGCGCGGGCGGCACGGCGAGGAGTGCGACAGGTGCGGCCAGTCGGCAGCAAGTATCTGCTTGAGGAGACCCTCGGACGGGGGGCCACCGGCACCGTCTGGCGGGGCCGGGTGCGCGCGGATGTCGCGGTGCCCGGCAGTGAGCCCGGGCAGTCGGTGGCGATCAAGGTGCTGCGCGAGGAGCTGGCGGCCGACCCGGACGTGGTGATGCGCTTCCTGCGCGAGCGCTCGCTGCTGCTGCGGCTGACCCACCCCAATATCGTCAAGGTCCGCGACCTGGTCGTCGAGGGCGAGCTGCTGGCCCTGGTGATGGACCTGATCGACGGCCCCGACCTGGCCCGCTACCTGCGCGGCAACGGCCCGTTCAGCCCGATCGCCGGCGCCCTGCTGATGGCCCAGGTGGCCGACGCGCTGGCGGCCAGCCACGCCGACGGCGTGGTCCACCGCGACCTCAAGCCCGCCAACGTGCTGCTCGCCTCCACGGTCGTGGACGGCACCGAGCAGATGCACCCGATGCTGACCGACTTCGGCATCGCCCGGCTCGCCGACTCCCCGGGCATCACCCGCACCCACGAGTTCGTCGGCACGCCGGCGTACGTCGCGCCGGAGTCCGCCGAGGGCCGTCCGCAGACCTCCGCGGTGGACGTCTACGGCGCCGGGATCATGCTGTACGAGCTGGTCACCGGCCGGCAGCCGTTCCAGGGCGACGGCCCGCTGGCGGTCCTCCAGGCGCACCTCGCCCAGGAGCCGCAGCGCCCGGCCAACCTGCCCGAGCCGCTCTGGACGGTGATCGAGCGCTGTCTGCGCAAGGACCCGGCGCAGCGGCCGGGCGCGGTCTCGCTGGCCCGCGCGCTGCGGGTGGTCGCGGCGGGCGTCGGCGTGCACGCCTCCCCGGCCGCGGTGGACGCCGCGCTCGCGGTCGGCGCGCTGCTGCTGCCCGACCCGCAGCCGGCCGCGGTGCCGACGGCGGCCCCCGGAGGCCTCGGCGGTCCCACCGGCCCCGGCGGCCCGATGGCCGGCCTGCCCGGCGCCGAGGACCGGACCCAGGTGCTGCCGGCCGGTCCGCCCGGCCAGCAGTACGACCCGGCGGCCGCGACCCGCCTCATGGGCACCCAGCCGCCGCCCGCCGCCCCGTACGGCGCCGCGGACCGCACCCAGGTGATGCCGCCGACCGCCGGTCCGCCGGTCCCGCCCGGCCCGCCGCAGCCCGAGGCGCCGCACCCGTGGCAGACCCAGCTGCGCGCCGCGCGCGACCGCAACCAGCAGACCGAGGTCGGTTACTTCGACCCGGCGGAGTTCGAGGCCCCGCCGGTGGCCCCGCCGCCGTACCAGGCCGGCGGGCCCGGCCGTCCGCAGGGCTACCAGCAGCAGCCGCCCCCGCCCGGCTACGGGCAGGACCCGCGCCGCCAGGGCCCGCCGCCGCCGCCCGGCTACGCCCAGCGCCCGCCGGTGGCCCCGCCGCCGTACCAGGCGCCCGGTGGCGGCCGCCCGCAGCCGCCCGGTGGCTACAACCAGCCCCCGCACGGCCACCAGCAGGCCCCGCAGGGGTACGGCCAGGGGCAGGGCCGCCCCGGGCAGCCCCCGGCCGGCCCGCAGGGCGGCTACCCGCAGCCGGCCCCGCCGGCCGTCCCGCGCCGGGCCGAGCCGCCGGCGCCCCAGCACCGCGAGCCCCCGCAGCACCGTGAGCCCCCGCAGCGCCGGGAGCCCCCGCAGCGCCGGGAGGCGCCGCCGCGCGAGCCGGCCCGCCGGGAGCCCGCGCCCGCCCGTGAGCCGCGTCCGCGCAGCCGCAACCGGATGTACATCCCGGGCCTCGGCTGCTTCAAGGGCTGCCTGATGGTGCTGCTGGTGCTGGCCGTCGCGGCGCTGGCGCTGTGGAACTTCACGCCGCTGCCGCAGTACTGGACCAACGTCCAGGACTGGTTCAGCGGCGCGAGCGACTGGGTGGGCAACCTGGTCGGCAGTTCGAAGAACTGACCGGGGACGGGCGCCGGGGCGCCGGACGCGGCCGCGGGACCGCGCCGGGCCCGGCCGCCCGGTCGAACACCCCGCCCCGGCGGCAACATTGACGCTTTGTCGACAATTCACAAG
Source organism: Kitasatospora sp. NPDC087315 (assembly GCF_044744345.1). Lineage (NCBI taxonomy): Bacteria > Bacillati > Actinomycetota > Actinomycetes > Kitasatosporales > Streptomycetaceae > Kitasatospora > Kitasatospora sp. NPDC087315. The sequence continues at coordinate 44,844 of NZ_JBIUYD010000013.1, forward strand.
ATTTCTCGCCCGCCGCTGCCTGTCCGGCGCCCTCAGGCGACCCGGGAAGGGTGTTCGGGCGCGTAGGTTGGTCGCTGTTGTCCCGCCCCACCGAGCGCACCGGACCCCCGGCGCGCTCCCGCCGCCCACGGAGCAGCATTGGCACGCAAGATCGGCAGCCGGTACACCGTCCACCAGGTGATCGGCCGGGGCTCGGCCGGGACGGTCTGGCTCGGCGAGGGGCCGGACGGCCCGGTCGCGGTCAAGCTGCTGCGCGAGGACCTGGCCGCCGACCAGATACTGGTCGGCCGCTTCGTCCAGGAACGCGCCGCGCTGACCAGCCTCGACCACCCCCGGGTGGTCGGCGTGCGCGACATGGTCGTCGACGGCAGCGACCTCGCCCTCGTCATGGAACTCGTCCAGGGCACCGACCTGCGCTCCCGGCTGGAGCGCGACGGCGCGCTCGCCCCGCAGACCGCCGTCTCGATCATCGCCGACGTGGCCGACGGCCTGGCCGCCGCACACGCGGCCGGCATCGTCCACCGCGACGTCAAGCCCGAGAACGTCCTGCTCGACCTCGCCGCCGCCCCCGGCCCCGGCGGCGCCCCGCGCGCCAAGCTCACCGACTTCGGCGTGGCCCGCCTGGTCGACGCCCCGCGCCGGACCCGCGCCACCCGGATCATCGGCACCCCCGACTACCTCGCCCCGGAGATCATCGAGGGCCTGGAGCCGCGGGCCGCCGTCGACATCTACGCCCTCGCCACCGTGCTGTACGAGCTGCTGGCCGGCTTCACACCGTTCGGCGGCGGCCACACCGGCGCGGTGCTGCGCCGGCACGTCACCGAGCAGGTGCCGCCGGTGCCCGGTCTGCCGGACGGCCTCTGGCGGATCATCGCCGAGTGCCTGGCCAAGGCCCCGGCCTCCCGGCTGCGCGCCGCCGAGCTGGCCGAGCGGCTGCGCGAGCAGCTGCCCGCGCTCACCGGCCTGCCGGTGCTGGCCGTGCCCGCGCAGGGCCGCACCCCGGCCGAGGAGCCGCTGACCCCCGGCGAGGCCGTGTACGCCGAGGTGGACGCCGCCCCGGGCACCCACAAGCGCCGCCGCGGCCCGGCCGTCCCGCTGGTGCCCGGCGCCGTCCCCGACTCCACCCGCGACACCCACACCAGCCTGCGCCGCCCCTCCGCCCACGAGCTGGCCTCCTACGCGGCCGAGTCCCGTGCCCAGCGCACCGCCCCGGGCACCGGCCACCGACGGGACCGCCAGGCGCTGCTGCGCCGCCGCCGGGTGCTGGCCGTCCTGCTGGCCGTGGTCCTGCTCCTGGCGGGCGCCGCCGCGGCCTGGACGGCCTTCGCGGCGGACGTCCCGGACACCGGGAACCCGCCCCGTCCGGGCGCCGTCACCAGCGCACCGAGGGCCCCGTAAAGGGCCGAAGGCCCCCGGTGTCGCCGGATGCCCCCCCGGAACCATTACCCTGGGTGCGTGGCAGCCGTCGATCCTTCCGAAGAGCTCAAGAACCTCGAGACGACCATGGGGTCGATCGAGGCCGTCCTCGACCTGGACAAGATCCGGGCCGACATCGCGCGTCTGGAGGAGGAGGCAGCCGCCCCCGACCTGTGGGACGACGTCGCGAACGCGCAGAAGGTGACCAGCCGGCTCTCCTTCCTCCAGGGCGAACTGCGCCGGGTGCAGAGCCTGCGCAGCCGGGTCGAGGACCTCGGCGTCCTGTTCGAGCTCGCCGAGGCCGAGGACGACGCGGACACCCGCGTGGAGGCCGAGAACGAGCTCACGGCCGTCAAGAAGGCGGTCGAGGAGCTGGAGGTCCGCACCCTCCTGTCCGGCGAGTACGACGCCCGTGAGGCGCTGATCAACATCCGGGCCGAGGCCGGTGGCGTGGACGCCGCCGACTTCGCCGAGCAGCTGATGCGCATGTACCTGCGCTGGGCCGAGCGGCACAACTACCCCACCGAGGTGTACGACACCTCGTACGCGGAGGAGGCCGGCATCAAGTCCGCGACCTTCACCGTCAAGGCGCCGTACGCCTACGGCACCCTCTCGGTCGAGCAGGGCACCCACCGCCTGGTCCGCATCTCGCCGTTCGACAACCAGGGCCGCCGGCAGACCTCCTTCGCCGGGGTCGAGGTGCTCCCCGTCGTCGAGCAGTCCGACCACGTCGACATCGACGAGTCCGAGCTGCGCATCGACGTCTACCGCGCCTCCGGCCCGGGTGGCCAGGGCGTCAACACCACCGACTCGGCGGTGCGCATCACGCACATCCCGACCGGTGTGGTGGTCTCCTGCCAGAACGAGCGCTCGCAGATCCAGAACAAGGCGTCCGCGATGAACGTCCTCCAGGCCAAGCTGCTGGAGCGGCGCCGCCAGGAGGAGCGGGCCGCGATGGACGCGCTCAAGGACAGCGGCAGCTCCTGGGGCAACCAGATGCGCTCCTACGTGCTGCACCCGTACCAGATGGTGAAGGACGTCCGCACCGAGTACGAGGTCGGCAACCCGCAGGGCGTGCTGGACGGTGACATCGACGGCTTCATCGAGGCCGGCATCCGGTGGCGCAAGCAGCGGGAGACCGCCGCGCAGTAAGCGGTGACACGAAGAAGGCCCCGACGGTTCTCCGTCGGGGCCTTCTTCGTGACGTTCGGGAGCCGGGAATCAGGCCAGTGCCTGCCGGGCGATCAGCGCCACCGCGAGCAGTCCGGCCAGCAGGGCCAGCAGCAGGGCGGGGGAGAGCGCGGCGAACGGACCCTGCTGCTCCTGCAGGCGGGCCCGGTTGGCGCGGCACACCGGGCAGCGGCCCTCGCTCACGCGGCCGTTGCAGTTGGCGCACACCAGATGGTCGCAGGTCATGCGATCTCCTCCTCGCTGCTACAGCCAACGCACCGGACGGGGCTTTGGTTCCTCTGGTTGCCCTGTGCGGGGGAGCGGCCGACCCCGGCCGCTCTCTCCACTCTGCCAGGTTCTGCGGGTTCCGGCCCCCGGGCTGTGAGATGCCTCGCAATTTTCGGGGCATAAGCGGACATTGTCCCCCAACTTTCGCCGGCTGTCACCGGCCGGTCCTGCGAGCCGGGTGCCGCTTCGCGTATGGTCCCAAGCCGGGAGCGGCCTCTTCCGCTCCTTCCGCCGCCCCAGGGCCGGGCGCCCGGGGTGGACCGACCGAGGACTGGCGCCGCCTAGGATGGCCTCCGTGATGCAGCCGTGATCAGATTCGACAACGTCTCCAAGACCTATCCCAAGCAGAATCGTCCCGCCCTGGACAACGTCTCGCTGGAGATCGAGAAGGGCGAGTTCGTCTTCCTGGTCGGCTCGTCCGGCTCGGGCAAGTCCACCTTCCTGCGCCTGTGCCTGCGCGAGGAGCGCCCCAGCACCGGTGAGGTGCACGTGCTGGGCAAGGACCTGGGCAAGCTGTCCAACTGGAAGGTGCCGCACATGCGCCGCCAGCTGGGCACCGTCTTCCAGGACTTCCGCCTGCTGCCGAACAAGACGGTCGCGCAGAACGTGGCCTTCGCGCTCGAGGTGATCGGCAAGCCCAAGAGCGCCATCGGCAAGGTGGTGCCCGAGGTGCTGGACCTGGTCGGCCTCGGCGGCAAGGAGGACCGCATGCCGGGCGAGCTCTCCGGTGGTGAGCAGCAGCGTGTGGCCATCGCCCGGGCGTTCGTGAACCGCCCGATGCTGCTGATCGCGGACGAGCCCACCGGTAACCTCGACCCGCAGAACTCGGTCGGCATCATGAAGCTGCTCGACCGGATCAACCGCACCGGCACCACGGTGCTGATGGCCACCCACGACCAGGCCATCGTCGACCAGATGCGCAAGCGCGTCATCGAGCTCGACAAGGGGCTGCTGGTCCGCGACCAGGCCCGCGGCGTCTACGGATACCAGCACTGATTCACCAGCACTGATTTCCGTAGGCCGCCGGCCCACGCTGCCGGACCGGTCCCGACCCTGGAGTTGTTACACGCATGCGCGCCCAGTTCGTCCTGTCGGAGATCGGTGTGGGTCTCCGCCGCAACCTGACGATGACCATCGCGGTCGTCGTCAGTGTCGCGCTCTCCCTCGCCCTCGCCGGTGCCTCGCTCCTGGTCCGTGACCAGGTGAACTCCATGAAGGGGTACTGGTACGACAAGGTCGAGGTGAGCATCTACTTCTGTACCAAGTCGGACGCCCGCAACTCGCCGCAGTGCGACAAGGGCGCGGCCACCGACCAGCAGGTCGCCGACATCAAGACCCAGCTGGACAAGATGGATTCGGTGGTCCAGTCGGCGACCTTCGAGAACTCCGCGGAGGCGTACAAGCACTGGAAGGAGATGAACCCGGACAACCCGCTCATCTCCGTCCTCGGCCCGGAGGCCATCCCGCAGTCCTGGCGGGTGAAGCTCAAGGACCCGACCAAGTACGACGTCATCCAGAGCGCCTTCGCCGGCAAGCCCGGCGTCAAGTCGGTCGAGGACCAGCGGAAGATCCTGGAGAACCTCTTCGGGCTGCTCAACGGCCTCCAGACGGCGGCCTTCGTCATCATGGTGCTGATGCTCTTCGTCGCCCTGTTGCTGATCGTCAACACCGTCCGGGTGTCGGCGTTCAGCCGCAGGCGTGAGACCGGCATCATGCGCCTGGTCGGTGCCTCGAACTTCTACGTCCAGATGCCGTTCATCGCCGAGGCCGCGTTCGCCGCCCTGCTCGGCGCCGTGATGGCCTCCGGACTGCTGCTCGGCGGGCACTTCTTCGTCCACAGCTGGCTGGCCGACCGGGTGCAGTTCATCCACTTCATCGGCCTGAGCTCGGTGCTGGCGGTGATACCGCTGCTGGTCGTGGTCGGTATGGGCATGGCCGGTATCGCGGCGTTCTTCACGCTGCGCAAGTACCTGAAGGTCTGACCCGGCTCCCACCGGCCGGCCTCCCGGCGGCCCCGGACGGCACCGCGCCGTCCGGGGCCGCCGCCGTTTCACCGTCAGCCGTTCCGGTACGGCGGGCTCCGCGCGGTGTCTAGACTCCGATGCCATGCCAGAAACTCCGCGAAGGGCACGTCAGGCGGTCACCCTCAGCCTGGTGTTCGGCGCCGTGCTGCTGGCCGGGGCCGCCACCGGTGCCTGGGGCGACCCGGGCGCGCCGCCGCACCGCCCGGCAGCCGCCCCGGCCGGGGCGGGCTTCGCGACCGGCCAGGACCCGGCCGGCACGACCCTCTCCGAGCAGCAGGCCGAGCATCTGATCGGCGTCAACGGCGACCGCTGGGGCGCCTATTACAGCGCGCAGGAGTACGCCGAGTTCAGCCAGGGCCTGGACGGCCGCTACCTCGGGGTGGGCCTCTCGGTCGGCCGCGGTCAGGACGGCGTCACCGTCGTCTCCCAGGTGCAGCCGGCCGGCCCGGCCGCCGCGGCCGGGATCGCCCCCGGCGACCGGCTGCTGCGGATCGACGCCGACCCGGCCGACCGGCTGCCGGTCACCGAGGTGGTCGCCCGGCTGCGCGGGCGCGAGGGCGAGCGCCAGGCCGGCTCGGAGGTCACCCTCGCCGTCCGGCGCGGCGACGGCGAGGTCCGCGAACTGCGGCTGCGCCGGGCCCTGCTGGACACCCAGCAGGTCACGGTGGAGCGGCTGGACAAGGGCGTCGTCCGGATCACCGTACGGGCCTTCACCAGCGGGGTGGCCGAACAGGTGCGCGCCGCGGTGCGCACCGCGCACGCCGGGGTGGTGCTCGACCTGCGCGGGAACTCCGGCGGCCTGGTCGAGGAGGCCGCCGGCACCGCCGCCGTCTTCCTCGACGGCGGCCCGGTCGGCTCCTACCAGGAGCGCGGCGGGACCCGAGAACTGACCGCGCCGCCCGGCGGCGACCAGCGCACCCCGCTGGTGGTGCTGGTGGACGGCGGCACGATGAGCGCCGCCGAACTGCTCACCGGCGCCCTCCAGGACCGCAGCCGGGCGGTGGTGGTGGGCGGGCGCACCTTCGGCAAGGGAACCGTCCAGCAGCCCAGCCGGCTCGCCGACGGCGCGGTGCTGGAACTGACCGTCGGCCGCTACTACACCCCGGCGGGCCGCTCCCCGGACGGCACCGGCCTGACCCCCGACGTGCCCGCGGCCGGCTCCGAGGACGCCGGCGCGCTGGCCCTGCGGGTGCTGGCGGGTCTGGGGACGCGGACGTAAAGGGGCTGCCCGACACCGGGTCGGGATGCGAGAATAATCGGCGTTATGGCAAAGGAAACCGGACAGAAGCTGATCGCGCAGAACAAGAAGGCGCGACACGAGTACACCATCCTCGACACCTACGAGTGCGGTCTCGTGCTCACCGGCACCGAGGTCAAATCACTGCGCGAGGGTCGGGCCAACCTGGTCGACGGCTACGCCTACGTCCAGAACCACGAGGCGTGGATCGACAACGTCTTCATCCCCGAGTACACCCAGGGGACGTGGACCAACCACGCGGCACGGCGCAAGCGCAAGCTGCTGCTGCACAAGCTGGAGATCCACAAGATCGAGGCCAAGGTGCGGGACGCCGGCCACACCCTGATCCCGCTCTCGCTCTACTTCAAGGACGGCCGGGTGAAGCTCGAACTCGCGCTCGCCGTCGGCAAGAAGCTGTACGACAAGCGGCAGACGCTGCGCGAGAAGCAGGACACCCGCGAGACGGCCCGCGCGGTGGCGGCGGCCCGGCGACGCCAGGGTTAATCCGCTGGACCCCCGCTGGTCGTCTCGCGTACTATGGCGCCAGCAACACGGTACGGGTCGGGTCACCGCCCGCCGAGCTGTTTCTCAACAAAACATGGGGATGATCGGTTTCGACAGGGGACGTCGAAACAGGAGAAGCGAGCCGAGGAACGCGGCAATGATCTCGTTAACCATCTGTCGCAAAAAAATAATCGCCAACACTAAGCGCGATTCCCAGCAGTTCGCTCTCGCTGCCTAATAAGCACCGATAGCGCTTGGGTGTCAGACCGGGGAGTTCCCGACCCGGACCCTGGCATAATCTAGGGAACTCAACCGTCCGCCCGGGCTGCGAGGGCGGATGGGAAATCAAACAGCAGCTGGGCCTGTTGGCGGCTTGTCCGCGTGACCGCCAGGGCCGAGAAAATCACAGCGGACTGCGCTCGGAGAAGTCCTGAATCCACTCCACTGGACCCGGGTTCGATTCCCGGCATCTCCACCACCCCATGTTTGACACCATGAAGGCCGCCCTCCAGCCGGAGGGCGGCCTTCGTCGTGCCCGGCCCGTCCGCCGGCGCCCCACCAGTACCCCACCCGACGCCCTGCCCGCCGGCGCCGCGGCAGGCGGTGCAGCGCGGACAAGGGTCGGCGGCGTAGGATTTTCCGTCCGCTCATTTCTCCGAGCCGGATCCACCCACCGCAGGACGTACGTCAGGGGGCTTCTTGGGCGCGCACGGCTCAACCCAGTACTCCGCCGCAACCACCGAGGCCATGCAGAGCAACACGGACACCGCCACCGCCACCACCGGCGCCGCCACCGATGGGGACACCATCCGCGAACGCGAGATCGCCGGCGAACAGCGCCACCTCGACACCGTCTACCACCGCCTGGAGGAGAAGCTCGCCGAAGCCGAGTACATCCTGGAGGACGCCGCCAAGCGGGTCCACGTCGGCACCCCCGGCGCGCTCGCCGAGCGCGACGCCCAGGTCTACCGGGCCGGCGCCCACCTCCAGCGGCTCAACAACGAGTTCGAGGACTTCCTCTTCGGCCGGATCGACCTCCAGCGGCCCGACGCCCCGGAGGAACACGGCATCCCCTCCAACACCCCCTTCGACCCGGCCGACCCGGCCGTCGCCGAGACCCTGCACATCGGCCGGCTCGGCGTGCTGGACGCCGAGTACGGCCCGCTGGTGATCGACTGGCGGGCTCCCGCCGCCGCGCCGTTCTACCGCTCCACCCCCCTGGAGCCCGGCCGGGTCATCCGCCGCCGGGTGATCCGCTCCAAGGGCCGCAAGGTGATCGGCGTCGAGGACGACCTGCTGCGCCCCGACCTCACCCCCACCCTGGACGGCCACGAGCTGGCGGTGGTCGGCGACGGCGCGCTGATGGCCTCGCTGGGCCGGGCCCGCAGCCACTCGATGCGCGACATCGTCTCGTCCATCCAGAAGGAACAGGACGAGGTGATCCGCGCCGCCGCGGCCGGTGCCACCCTGGTCACCGGCGGCCCCGGCACCGGCAAGACCGCCGTCGCCCTGCACCGCGCCGCCTTCCTGCTCTACCAGGACCGCCGCCGCTACGCCGGGGGCATCCTGGTGGTCAGCCCGACGCCGCTGCTGGTCTCGTACACCGAGGGCGTGCTGCCCTCGCTCGGCGAGGAGGGCCAGGTCGCCATCCGCGCGGTCGGCTCGCTGGTGGACGGCATCGAGGCGGACACCTACGACACCCCGGAGGCGGCCCGGGTCAAGGGCTCGGCCCGGATGACGCAGCTGCTGCGCCGGGCCGCCCGGGCCGCGCTGGAGCTGGGCGCGCCGCAGGAGCTGAAGGTGGTCGCCCGCGGCGAGGTGCTGCGGCTGGACGCGGGCAGGCTCAAGGGGGTGCGCGGGAACGTCATCGGCTCCGGCGGCACCCCGCTGAACCTGCTGCGCCCGCGCGCCCGCCGGCTGCTGCTGGACGCGCTCTGGCAGGAGGCCACCCGCCACCTGCCCAGGCCCGCCGACCACTACGCGCGCGAGCAGCGCCAGGAGGAGAAGGAGTCGTTCGACGACTACGTCTCGGACGAGGCGCCGTTCCTGGACTTCCTGGACGCCTGGTGGCCCGCGCTGACCCCGCGCCGGGTGCTCGGCACGCTCCGGCAGCCCCGGCACATCAACCGGACCGCCCGCCGCGCCGTGACCCCGGAGGAGGCGAAGGTGCTGGCCGCGTCCTGGCGGCACCTCTCGGACCGCGGCGAGGGCGCGCTGTCCGCGCACGACGTGGCGCTGGTGGACGAGCTCCGGGTGCTGCTCGGCGAGGCGGCCCGCCCGAAGGTCCGTGAGGTGGACGCGGTGGACCTGCTGAGCGGCCTGGACGAGGTCACCACCTTCGCCGACCGCAACTCCCGCCAGCGCGAGCGCGTGCCGGTCGAGCGGACCGAGTACGCGCACATCATCGTGGACGAGGCCCAGGACCTCACCCCGATGCAGTGGCGCATGATCGGCCGCCGGGCCCGGACGGCCACCTGGACGATCGTCGGGGATCCGGCGCAGTCCTCGTGGCCGTTCCCGCAGGAGGCGCAGTCCGCGCTGGACGAGGTGCTGTCCGGCAAGCCGCGCCGCCGGTACACGCTGACCGTGAACTACCGCAACCCGGCCGAGATCGCCGAGGTGGCGGCCAAGGTGCTGGCGCTGGCGGCGCCCGGGACGCCCTCGCCGAGCGCGGTGCGCGAGGTCGGGGTCGAGCCGCGCTTCGCGGCGGTCACCGACCCGTCCCCGGAGGCCTTCGGGGCGGCGGCCCGGGCCGAGCTGGAGCGGCTGCTCGCCGAGGTCGACGGCACCGTGGCCGTCGTCGTGCCGATGGACCGCCGGGCCGAGGCGGCCGGGTGGATCGAGGGGCTGGGCGGCCGCGCGGTGGCGCTGGGCAGTCTGGAGGCCAAGGGTCTGGAGTACGACGCGACGGTGGTGGCCGACCCGACCGGGATCGCCGGCGAGTCGGAGGCCGGCCTGCGGGTGCTCTACGTGGCGCTGACCCGGGCGACCCAGCGGCTGACCGTGCTCTCCGGCCCGGACGACCTGCCGGACGCGGCGGGCGTGCCCGCGCTGCTGCACGACTGAGCCGGCCTGCCCTGACGGCCGCTCAACGAGCGGGGCCCCCACCACCGGTGGGGGCCCCGCTCGTACGTTGATGACACCGACCCGCCATGCTCGCCTCGCGGCAAGTGGTCGCTCGAAGCGACTAAGGTTGGGCCCGGGGGCTTGGATCGAGCCGGTGTCCCGTCCAATGTAACGCATCGGCCGCCACGGGCAAGAAGAGCGGCCGGTCTTCTCGCGGCGCGTTCCGCCGGGTCCGGTGTCCGCTTGTCGGGTCCGCACACTCAATGCACGTTATTTCTGACTTCTCCCTGGCAGGTGCGACGATCGAGGTCTAACATGCGCTGCGTGCCGATTCAACATCTTGTTGAAACCCGACACCGTGTTGAACTGCGTTCGGCCCGCAGCCACCCTCAGTGGACGGAAGAAGGACGTCGATGGCGACGGTGCCCAGTGTCTCCAACTCGATCACGGTGCGGCTGGAGGTCCCGGCCAGCGGCAGTGCTGTCAGTGCGATCACCACGGCGGTCGAGTCCTCCGGTGGATCGGTCACCGGTCTCGACGTGACGGCCTCCGGCCTGGAGGCCCTGCGGATCGACGTGACGGTGGCCGCCTCCTCGGTCGCGCACGGCGAGGAGATCGTCGAGAAGCTCCGCGCGATCGACGGCGTGTCGATCGGCAAGGTCTCGGACCGTACCTTCCTGATGCACCTCGGTGGCAAGATCGAGATGTCGTCCAAGCTGCCGATCCGCAACCGTGACGACCTCAGCATGATCTACACCCCGGGTGTCGCCCGGGTCTGCATGGCGATCGCCGAGAACCCCGAGGACGCCCGCCGCCTGACCATCAAGCGCAACAGCGTCGCGGTGGTCACGGACGGCTCGGCGGTGCTGGGCCTGGGCAACATCGGCCCGGCGGCCGCGCTGCCGGTGATGGAGGGCAAGGCGGCCCTGTTCAAGCGCTTCGCCGGCATCGACGCCTGGCCGATCTGCCTGGACACCCAGGACACCGACGAGATCGTGGCCATCGTCAGGGCGATCGCCCCGGGCTTCGCCGGCATCAACCTGGAGGACATCTCCGCGCCGCGCTGCTTCGAGATCGAGGCCCGGCTGCGCGAGGCCCTGGACATCCCGGTCTTCCACGACGACCAGCACGGTACCGCGATCGTGGTGCTGGCGGCGCTCACCAACGCGCTCAAGGTGGTCGGCAAGGAGATCGGCGACATCCGGGTGGTGATGTCGGGCGCCGGCGCCGCCGGTACCGCGATCCTCAAGCTGCTGCTGGCGGCCGGCGTCGAGCACGCCACCGTGGCGGACGTGCACGGCGTGGTCCACCAGGGCCGTGACGACCTCAACGACTCGCTGCGCTGGATCGCCGAGCACACCAACCGCTCGGGCCGCACCGGCACCCTCAAGGAGGCCGTGGCGGGCGCCGACGTGTTCATCGGCGTCTCGGCCCCGAACGTGCTGGACGGCGACGACCTGGCCACCATGGCGACGGACGCGATCGTGTTCGCGCTGGCCAACCCGGACCCGGAGGTGGACCCGGCGGTCGCCCGGCAGACCGCCGCCGTGGTCGCCACCGGCCGCAGCGACTTCCCGAACCAGATCAACAACGTGCTGGTCTTCCCGGGCGTCTTCCGCGGCCTGCTGGACGCCCAGAGCCGGACGGTCAACACCGAGATGATGATCGCCGCCGCCCGGGCGCTGGCCACCACCGTCGCGGACGACGAGCTCAACGCCAACTACATCATCCCGAGCGTCTTCCACAAGGACGTCGCCAAGACGGTCGCCGCCGCCGTGCGCGACGCCGCGCTGGCCGGGGCCCAGGAGGACCCAGCGCCGTCCCGTCCCACCCCGGGCATCGTCGGCACGCTGGACACCGCGTCCTTCCCGGTCGTCAAGCTCTGACCGGGAGCGCGCCGGAGGTGTCGCGGATCGGTCAAATGACCGATTAGCGGCCTTACCCACCCAAGCCCGCCCCGAACCCTTGCGACACAAGGGCGAGGGGTGTGTTTGGGCTTGTCGTGCCTAGGGCGTACGGTAGCCCTGCACGGGGCAGGCGTGTCCGACAAGTACGGAACGTCCCCCTGGTCTTCCGGCGCGTCGTCCCGACCGCCGCCCGCGCCCGGTCCGCCGGAGCCGACGGAGCGTCATACCTCCGGCGGGCGGGCGTTGTTCGGGCGGTGGAGCCGGGGGCCCGATTGGCTTTCTCGGGGCAGGTCGGGGCAGGATTCGTATCCAGGCAGGCAGGCGGGCCTTTTCGACGGCACCGGCGCGCGGCACGGGGTACGAACCCGGCCTGCGACCACGCATTGCCTGAATGAGCACAGTGTGCGGACCTGCGGCCCATCCGGATGCCCCCGGAGGGAGCACCGTGTGGGCCCCCGCACACCGCAAGCGAACAGACCACAGGAGTACACATGAACCGCAGTGAGCTGGTGGCCGCGCTGTCCGAGCGCGCCGAGGTGACCCGCAAGGACGCCGACGCCGTTCTGGCCGCCTTCGCCGAGATCGTCGGCGAGGTCGTCGCCAAGGGCGACGAGAAGGTCACCATCCCCGGTTTCCTGACCTTCGAGCGCACCCACCGCGCTGCCCGCACCGCCCGCAACCCGCAGACCGGTGAGCCGATCCAGATCGCGGCCGGCTACAGCGCCAAGGTGAGCGCGGGCTCCAAGCTCAAGGAAGCCGCCAAGGGCGCCTGAGCAACCCCTTGAACGCCCGAGAGGCCGGGCTCCCCGTGAGGGGGGCCCGGCCTCTCGCCGTGGTGCGGGCCGGTCAGGCGTCGACCAGCTGCTCGTTGGGCAGCTCGACGTGGGCGCCGAGGTCGCGCAGCTTCTCCATGAAGTTCTCGTAGCCGCGGTTGATCAGGTCGATGCCGTGCACCGTCGAGGTGCCCTGGGCCGCCAGCGCCGCGATCAGGTACGAGAAGCCGCCGCGCAGGTCCGGGATGACCAGCTCGGCGCCGATCAGCTTGGACGGGCCGGAGACGACCGCGGAGTGCAGGAAGTTGCGGGCGCCGAAGCGGCACGGGGTGGCGCCCAGGCACTCGCGGTAGAGCTGGATGTGGGCGCCCATCTGGTTGAGCGCGCCGGTGAAGCCGAGCCGCGACTCGTACACCGTCTCGTGCACGATGGACAGGCCGGCCGCCTGGGTCAGCGCGACCACCAGCGGCTGCTGCCAGTCGGTCTGGAAGCCCGGGTGCACGTCCGTCTCCAGGGCGATCGCCTTGAGCTCGCCGCCCGGGTGCCAGAAGCGGATGCCCTCGTCGTCGACCTCGAACGCGCCGCCGACCTTCCGGAAGGTGTTGAGGAAGGTCATCATCTCCAGCTGGCGGGCACCGCGGACGTAGATGTCGCCCTTGGTGGCCAGCGCCGCGCAGGCCCAGGAGGCGGACTCCAGGCGGTCCGGCAGCGCGCGGTGGTTGTAGCCGGAGAGCTCGTCCACACCGGTGATCAGGATGGTCCGGTCGGTGCCCATCGAGATGATCGCGCCCATCTTCTGCAGCACGCAGATCAGGTCGACGATCTCCGGCTCGATGGCCGCGTTGCGCAGCTCGGTGACGCCCTCGGCGAGGACGGCGGTGAGCAGCACCTGCTCGGTGGCGCCGACCGACGGGTAGGGCAGCTCGATCCGGGTGCCGCGCAGCCGCTGCGGGGCGACCAGGTAGGTGCCCTGCGGGTGCTTCTCGATCGAGGCGCCGAACTGGCGGAGCACCTCGAAGTGGAAGTCGACCGGGCGGCCGCCGATGTCGCAGCCGCCGAGGCCCGGGATGAAGGCGTGGCCGAGGCGGTGCAGCAGCGGGCCGCAGAACAGGATCGGGATGCGTGAGGAGCCCGCGTGCGCGTCGATGTCCGTGACGTTGGCGCTCTCCACGTGGGAGGGGTCGAGGATCAGCTCGCCGTCCTCGTCACCGGCGCGCACGGTCACGCCGTGCAGCTGGAGCAGGCCGCGAACCACCTTGACGTCGCGGATGTCCGGGACGTTGCGCAGTCTGCTGGGGCCCTGTCCGAGGAGGGCGGCGACCATGGCCTTGGGTACCAGGTTCTTCGCACCGCGGACGCGGATCTCGCCTTCGAGCGGGTTTCCGCCGTGGACCAGCAGGACGTCGTCGGTCATCGTTCTCGCAATCCGGGGTGCCAGAGGAGTGGGTGGGGCTCCGGTCAGAGAGCCGGCGGTGGACCGGTCGTACGGGCGCGTTCGGGCCCCCGGCGTGACCGAGTCGGCACCGTAAAAGGGCGTCCACCATCAGTAGATGGTAGTAGGCGTGCGGCTGGTTCCCGCCTGCCTCTCCCGTGATGGTGCTCTCTCGGGGTGGTGTTCCGCCCGCCGACACGTCCGTACGGGTGTTCGTCGGGCCCTGTGGTGTTTCGTGTTGCGGTGTCCGCCCCCGGCGGTTCTGCGGGATCATGTGAGGCATGACGGCGGCCCATTCGCACGGAGGACGGTCCCACACCGGCCGTTTGCTCGTCGCGACCCCCGTGCTCACCGACCCGAACTTCGCCCGGGCGGTGGTGCTCCTCCTCGACCACGACGCCGAGGGGGCGCTCGGCGTCGTCCTCAACCGGCCGACGCCGGTGGAGGTGGGCAGTGTGCTGGACGGCTGGGGCCGCCTGGTCGGGCAGCCGGCGGTGGTCTTCCAGGGCGGGCCGGTGGCCCTGGACTCGGCGCTGGGCCTCGGGGTGGCGCCGGGGGAGCCGGGGACCGGGGAACCGCTCGGCTGGCGGCGGGTGCACGGTGCGATCGGCCTGGTGGACCTGGAGGCGCCGCCCGAGGTGATGGCCGGCGAGCTGGGCGCGCTGCGGATCTTCGCCGGGTACGCGGGCTGGTCGCCGGGGCAGCTGGAGGCGGAGCTCGACGGCGGCGCCTGGTACCTGGTGGACTGCGAGCCGGGTGACATCTCCAGCCCCGAGCCGGAGCGGCTCTGGCGCGCGGTGCTCCGCCGCCAGCGCGGCCCCCTGGCGCTGCTGGCGACCTACCCCGAGGACCCCACGCTGAACTGACGTGCGACCGCCCCGGCGCCGTACTGGCCCGCTTTCCCGGGGCCCCCATAGACTTGGCACCCATGAGCACTCTTGAGCCCGAGCGCGGCCTCGGCACCGGCACCCTGGTCGAGCCCGTCCCCCAGGTGTCCCACGGGGACGGCGACCACGAGCGCTTCGCGCACTATGTCCAGAAGGACAAGATCATGGAGAGCGCGCTCTCCGGCTCGCCCGTGGTGGCGCTCTGCGGCAAGGTCTGGGTGCCCGGGCGCGACCCGAAGAAGTACCCGGTCTGCCCGATGTGCAAGGAGATCTACGACGGCATCGGCAAGCCGCAGGACGGCAAGGACGGCGACGGAAAGTAGTTCCGCCCGGTCTGGACCATTTTGCAAAATGCTCCATGAATGGTCTATGCCAGTCGGCCCGGCGCGGGCAGGATGGCGGAATGGACCTCATTCCCGCACCACTGAGTGCCGTCCGTCGCCCGGACGAGGACTTCCCCCTCGACCACACCACCACCCTGACCGCGCCGCCCGCGCTCGCCGACGCCGAGCAGTGGCTGCGCACCTCGCTGACCGCCGCCACCGGCCTGCCGTTCGGGCCGGGGCGGTCGGGTGAGGGCGTCGAGTTCGTTCACGACGGGACGCTGGGCGCCGAGGCGTACCGGATCTCGGTGCGTCCCGGCCACGCCGTGGTCACCGCCGGCGGTCCGGCCGGCGCCCTCTGGGGCGCCCAGACGCTGCGCCAACTGCTCGGTCCGGACGCCTACCGCCGGGCCCCGCTGCGCCGCACCGGCTGGGTGCTCCCCGGCGCGGACATCGAGGACGCCCCCCGCTTCGGCTGGCGCGGCGCGCTGCTGGACGTCTCCCGGCACTTCCTGCCCAAGGCGGACGTGCTGCGCTTCCTCGACCTGCTCGCCGCGCACAAGCTCAACGTGCTGCACCTGCACCTGACCGACGACCAGGGCTGGCGGGTGGAGATCAAGCGCTACCCGGCGCTCACCGAGCGGGGCGCCTGGCGCGAGCGCTCGATGGTCGGCTACCGGCTCGGCAACCGTCGTGACGACCGCCCGCACGGCGGCTTCTACACCCAGGACGACCTGCGCGAGATCGTCGCGTACGCCGCCGGACGGGGGATCACCGTCGTCCCCGAGATCGACCTGCCCGGCCACACCCAGGCCGCCATCGCGGCCTACCCGGAGCTGGGCAACACCGACGTGGTGGACACCTCGGCGCTGGGCGTCTGGACCGACTGGGGCGTCAGCCGCAACGTGCTCAACGTCTCCGAGGGCACCATCCGCTTCTTCGAGGGGGTGCTGGAGGAGGTCCTGGAGCTCTTCCCGTCCGAGTTCATCCACCTCGGCGGCGACGAGTGCCCCAAGGAGCAGTGGAAGGAGAGCGCGGCCGCCCAGGCGCGGATCGAGGAGCTCGGCCTGGCCAACGAGGACGAGCTGCAGAGCTGGGTCATCCGGCACTTCGACGGCTGGCTGGCCGAGCGCGGCCGCCGGCTGATCGGCTGGGACGAGATCCTGGAGGGCGGCCTGGCCCCCGGCGCCGCCGTCTCCTCCTGGCGCGGGTTCGGCGGCGGGATCGCCGCCGCCCAGGCCGGCCACGACGTGGTGATGTGCCCCGAGCAGCACGTCTACCTGGACCACCGGCAGGCCGCGGGCGAGGACGAGCCGATCCCGGTCGGGTTCGTCCGCACCCTGGAGGACGTCTACCGCTTCGAGCCGGTCCCGGCGCAGCTGGACGAGGTGGCGGCCCGGCGGGTGATCGGCACTCAGGCCAACCTGTGGAGCGAGTTCATGGACAGCGCCCGGGACATCGACTACCGGGCCTTCCCCCGGCTCGCGGCGTTCGCCGAGGTCGCCTGGTCCGCGCTGCCCACCGATCCGGCCGCGCGCGACTACCAGGCCTTCGAGCGCCGGCTCGACGGCCACCTGGCCGTGCTGGACGCGCTGGGTGTCGCGTACCGCCCGGCCGACGGGCCGCACCCCTGGCAGCGCTGGCCCGGAGTGGCCGGCCGCCCGATCGAGGGCCCGCCGCCGGTGGTGTGACCTTGGCGGCACCGCCCTTTGCGGACGGTGCCCGGGAACTTCTGAGTGGTCATCTGACGTCAAGAACAGATGAACATCTGCTCCGGTCCTGATCGGGCCGGAGCAGATACCGCCCGGTATCCGTCCCAATCGGGCAGTCCCGTTCGCCCGCCCCGAAATGATCATCGAGCATTGTGTGCCAGAGTTGCCCAACCCGGCCCGATCGCCCGTACCCTACGGGCCAGGCCGGGCTGCCGACGCGGACACCTCGGCCGAAGGCCGCGGGCGGCAGGCGATCGATGAGCAAGTGGAGCACGGTGGGACCCAGGTGAACCGGACGATCATGCTGCCGGCCTCCCTCGACGAGGCCGTCGACGCGCTGGCCGCCACCCCGGCCGCGGTACCGGTGGCCGGCGCCACCGACCTGATGGAGGCCGTCAACGCCGGACGGCTGCGCCCCGCCGCCCTGATCGGCCTCGGCCGGATCACCGAACTGCGCGGCTGGCGTTACGAGGACGGCGGCACCGCCGTCCTCGGCGCGGGGCTCACCCACGCCCGGATGGACCGCCCCGACTTCGCCGCGCTCATCCCCGCCCTGGCCGACGCGGCCCGCACCGCCGGGCCCCCGCAGGTGCGCAACGTCGGCACCCTGGGCGGCAACATCGCCACCGCCGCCCCGGCCGGCGACACCCTCCCGGTGCTCGCCGCGCTGGAGGCCAGCGTCACCCTCGCCCGGGCCGGCTCCACCCGCGAGGTGCCGGTCAGTCACCTGCTCACCGGGCTCGACCCGCTGCGCCCCGGCGAACTGCTCACCTGGGTGCGCGTCCCGCTGCTGCACGCCCCGCAGGTCTTCCTCAAGGCCACCGGCCGCAGCGGCCCGGCCCGCGCCACCGCCTCCGTCGCGCTCGTCCTCGACCCGGCCCGGCGCGCCGTGCGCTGCGCCGTCGGCGCGGTCGCCCCGGTGCCGCTGCGCCCGCTGGAGGCCGAGGCCTGGGTGGCCGGCTGCATCGACTGGGACGGCAGCCGCGAGATCGATCCCGCCGCGACGGCCGCCTTCGGCGAGTACGTGGCCGCCGCCTGCGTACCCGACAGCTACGGCGCCGAGGGCGCCTGGGAGGCCGTGACCGAGGGGCCGAGCGCGGCCGCCGTTCGGCTGCGGCGTACCGTATCGGTGCTGGCCCGCCGGGCACTGGGAAGGGCGCTGAAGTGACCACAGACCCCCTTGAGACCCTCGACGCGGGCCTCCTCGACCACGCCCCCCAGGTCAGCCGCGAGCTGCGCCCCTGCGCCTCGTACACGCTGCGGGTCAACGGCTTCGAACGGCCCGTCACCGACGCCTGGATCGGCGAGAGCCTGCTCTACGTGCTGCGCGAGCGGCTCGGCCTGGCCGGCGCCAAGGACGGCTGCGAACAGGGCGAGTGCGGCGCCTGCTCGGTGCAGGTGGACGGCCAGCTGGTGGCCGGCTGCCTGGTGCCCGCCGCGCTGGCCGCGGACAGCGAGATCAACACCGTCGAGGGCCTGTCGGCCGGCGGCGCCGCCAGCGACGTCCAGCAGGCGCTGGCCGAGTCCGGCGCGGTGCAGTGCGGCTACTGCACGCCCGGCATGGCGATGGCCGTGCACGACCTGCTCCAGCGCAACCACCGGCCCACCGACGTCGAGGCCCGGCAGGCGCTCTGCGGCAACCTCTGCCGCTGCACCGGCTACCGGGGCGTGCTGGCCGCCGTCCAGAGCATCGCCGACGCGCGCGCGCTGGAGGCCGAGCAGGCGGAGGACGCGCAGGCCGCCGCCGGGGAGGCAGCGGCCGCCGCGGTCCCGGCCCCGGGTGCGGCCTCGGTCGCGGGCGAGCCCGCCGGGGACCCCGAACCGGCCGCGCCGCCGACCCCGTCCGCCGAGGCCGCACCGCCGGCCGGCGACCTGCCGGTGTACACGGACGCCGACGCCTGGATCGAGCACGTCCCGCAGCCCCCCGCCGAGGAGACCCCGACCACCGCCGGGACCGGCGTCGGCCTGCCGTACGGCACCCCCGACGGCCAGGGCGGCTACGACAGCGGCGTGTACGACACCGCCGTGCTGTCGCCCGTCCAGGGCATCCCCGCCCGGGCCGCCGACGGGGCGGGCTACTACCCGCAGCAGGGCTACCCCGCGCCGTACCGGGGCGCCCCGGCCCAGGATGCCTACCCGCCCGGCGGCTACCCACAGCATCCCGGCTACGGCACCGCCACCGGGTACGACGGCCCCGTGTACGAGTCCACCCCCGCGCACGGCACCGCCTTCGACGGCACGCCCGCGCACGGCACGCCGTACGTCCCCACGCCCCCGCACGGCGTCCCGGCCGAGGGCACCGCCCCGGCCGGCGTCCCGTACGGCGCCACCCCCGCCCACGGCATCCGGCTCCCCGAGGACGACCACGCATCATGACGTCGCCTACCGACATCGGCGCAGCAACCCAGCAGGACGGTGACGAGGGCGGCGCACCGGAGCCGTTCGGGCTGGGCAGCTCACCGCTGCGCAGCGACGCGCTGCCCAAGGCGCTCGGCATCTACCCGTACGCCGCCGACCTCTGGGCCGAGGGCCTGCTCTGGGGCGCGGTGCTGCGCTCGCCCCACCCGCACGCGCGGATCAAGGGCGTCGACACCTCGGCCGCGCTCGCGCTGCCCGGCGTGCACGCGGTCGTCACCGCCGCCGACCTGCCGGCCGGTCCGGACGGCAGCCCGGACGGCGCCCCGGCCGGGCCGATCGTCGCCGACCGGCCGATCCTGGCCGCCGGGGTGGTCCGCCACCACGGCGAGCCGGTCGCCGCCGTCGCCGCCGACCACCCCGACACCGCCCGGCTCGCGGTCGGTCTGATCGCCGTGGAGTACGAGCCGCTGGAGGCGGTCACCGACCCGGAGCAGTCCTTCACGGCCGCCGCGCTGCACCCGGACGGCAACCTCTTCCGCCACCTGCCGCTGCGCAGCGGCGACCCGGACGCGGTCGGCGAGATCGTCGTCGAGGGCCTCTACCAGGTCGGCCGGCAGGACCCGGCACCGCTCGGCGCCGAGGCAGGCCTGGCCGTGCCCCGCCCGGACGGCGGGGTCGAACTGCACCTGTCCTCCACCGATCCGCACGGGGACCGCGACCGCACCGCCGGCTGCCTCGGCCTGGAGCCCGACCGGGTCCGCCTGGTGGTCACCGGCGTGCCCGGCGCCACCTCCGACCGCGAGGATCTCTCCTTCCAGGTCACCCTGGCGCTGCTGGCGCTGCGCACCGGCCGGCCGGTGAAGATGACCCTCACCCGCGAGGAGTCCTTCCACACCCACACCTCCCGGCACCCGGCGCTGCTGCGCTACCGCCACCACGCGGACGCCGAGGGCAAGCTGGTCAAGGTCGAGGCGCAGATCCTGCTGGACGGCGGTGCCTACGCGGACGTCTCGGCCGAGGCGCTGGCCGCCGCGACCGCCTTCTCGGTCGGCCCGTACGTCTGCCCGAACGTCTTCGTGGACGCCTGGGCGGTGCGCACCAACAACCCGCCGGCCGGCCGGATGCGCGGCGAGGGCGCCCTCCAGGCCTGCTTCGCCTACGAGTCGCAGCTGGACCAGCTGGCCGCGCGGGTGGGCGTGGACCCGGTCGAGATCCGCCGCCGCAACGCGATGGCCACCGGTGACCCGATGCCCACCGGACAGGCCGTCACCTGCCCCGCGCCGGTGGCCGCGCTGCTGGACGCCGTCTCCAAGGAGCCGCTGCCCGCGCTGCCGGTGGACGACCCGAACGCCGAGTGGCTGCTCCCGGGCGGTCCGGGCGGCGCGGGGGACCCGGCGGCGGTGCGGCGCGGTATCGGCTACGCCGTGGGCATGGTGCACATGCTGGGGGCCGAGGGCGAGGACGAGGTCTCCACCGCGACGGTGCGGGTCAGCGGCGACCACGCCACGGTGATCTGCGCGGCCGTCGACTCCGGGCAGGGCTTCGCCACCCTGGCCCGGCAGATCGTGCAGTCGGTGCTGGGCGTCAGCGAGGTCTACATCGCGCCGGCCGACAGCGACCAGTCGATCGCCGGGCCCTCGGCCCGCGGCCGGCACACCTGGGTCTCGGGCGGTGCGGTCGAGCGGGCCGCGCTGATGGTCCGCCACCAGCTGCTCCATCCGATCGCCGCCAACTTCGGGATGTCGGTGGAGCTGCTGCAGATCTCCGACGGCAAGATCACCTCCTATGACGGGGTGCTCGGCATGCCGGTCGCCGAGGCGCTGGAGGGCAAGGAGCTCTGGGCCACCGCGCAGTGCCGTCCGCACCCCACCGAGCCGCTGGACGAGGCCGGGCAGGGCGACGCCTTCGTCTCCATCGCGTTTTGCGCGATGCGGGCGGTGGTGGACGTGGACATCGAGCTCGGCGCGGTCCGGGTGGTGGACATGACCGTCGCCCAGGACGTCGGCCGGGCGCTCAACCCGCGGCAGATCGAGGACCGGATCGAGGCGGGGGTGGCGCAGGGCGTGGGCCTGGCCCTGCTGGAGGACCTGCGGACCGAGGGCGGCCTGCTGGTCAACCCCTCGCTCACCGGTTACCGCCTGCCGACCGCGCTGGACACCCCCGAGGTGCGGATCGCCGCCCTGGTGGAGGAGCGGGACGTGGTCGCCACCTTCGGCGCCAAGGCGGTCAGCGCGGCCCCCGCGGTGGTCGCCCCGGTCGCCGTCGCGGCCGCCGTACGGGCCGCCACCGGGCTGCCGGTCGGCCGGCTCCCGATCCGTCCCGAGGACGCCACCACCGCCTGACGCCCCGGGGCGGAAATCCGACCGGTTTTCCGCCCCCGGCGTGATTCCCGGGGCGTAATTTTCGAAAAATGCACGACGAATTGCCGGCCGGTGAATTTCTCGCCGGTCGGCAATTCGTTTCTGGGAGGCCATGACGGGAATCGAACCCGTGTACACCGCTTTGCAGACGGTTCCCTAAGCCACTCGGGCACACGGCCGTGGGGTGGAGCTGTGCGTGCGATCAGACGCAACAGCGACAGGCGCGACAACACCGGGGAGCGGCGACACAGGTGCGGGGCGCGAGGGCCGCCGTCTTCCTGTTCATGTCCGACTCCTGTCGTCGTTCGCCGTGTTGGTGAATTCATCATGGCGGAATGCCGGGCGGGCCGTCAATATCCTTTTGTAAATTCCGTGTGGCGGCTCGTGCTACGGTCGAGGACAGGTGGCCGCCACGCGACCGCCCCGGACGAGCGCGTCGTACCCGGTCAGGACAAGACGGCGCAGTACAGCGGCAACCCGGCCGCTGCCGACTGCGGAGGTCCGACCGTCATGGCCTGGCTCGTTCTGATCATTTCCGGCGTCCTGGAGACCGTCTGGGCGGTGGCCCTGGAATCGTCCAAGGGCTTCTCCCGGCTCGTCCCCAGCCTCGTCTTCGGTGTCGCCCTGCTGCTGAGCATGGGCGGCCTGGCGTACGCGATGCGGTCCATCCCGATCGGTACGGGGTACGCCGTCTGGGTGGGGATCGGTGCGGTCGGTACGGCGCTGTACGGGATGGCGGTGCTGGGGGACGCCGCCACCCTGGCGCGGATCGGCTGCCTGCTGCTGATCGTCTCCGGTGTGGTCGGCCTGAAGGTGCTGCACTGAGTCGGCGGCCCGCCGGGCGGGGCACGCCCTAGGTCCATCGCCGTAGGCGATCACCCGACCAAAGTCAGGGGTCACGCGGGTGGACGAGCCTTACGATGTTTCGTATGACCACTGCATCCCCCACCTCGGTCGACTCCGCCCCGATACCCCCCGCAGAGCACCCGGCCGACGGGGATCCCGGAGGCGGGGTGCTCAGCGGCCGCTTCCGGGCGCTGACCCTGGGGATCGTCTCCGTGGTCCTGCTCCTCGCCTTCGAGGCGACGGCCGTCAACACCGCGATGCCGGTGGCGGCCCGGCAGCTGAACGGCCTGGAGCTCTACGCCTTCGCCTTCTCGGGGTACTTCACCACCACGCTGTTCGCCCTGGTCGTCTCCGGCCAGTGGTGCGACAAGCGCGGCCCGTTGCAGCCGCTGTTCACCGGCATCGCGGTGTTCGGCGCGGGCCTGGTGGTCGCCGGGGCGGCGCCGGGGATGTGGATCTTCGTGAGCGGCCGGGCGATCCAGGGCCTGGGCGGCGGGCTGGTGATCGTCGCGCTCTACGTGGTGGTCGGCCGTGCCTACCCGGAGCGGCTGCGGCCGGCCGTGTTCGCGGCCTTCTCCTCGGCCTGGGTGCTGCCCTCGATCGTCGGCCCGGTGGTCTCCGGCGCCGTCACCCAGCACCTGGGCTGGCGCTGGGTGTTCCTGGCCGTTCCGGCGCTGATCCTGCTGCCGCTGGCGGTGATGGGCCCGGCGCTGCGCCGCTCCGAGCGGGAGCAGCCGGTGCTCAAGGGCGCGGACTTCGACCGCCGCCGTACCCGGCTGGCCGCGATGGCCGCGCTCGGCGCCGGCCTGCTGCAGTACGCGGGCCAGCGGCTGGACCTGATCGGGCTGGTCCCGGCGGTGGCCGGGGCGGCGCTGCTGCTGCCCGCCGTACTGGGGCTGCTGCCGACCGGGACGCTGCGGGCCGGGCGCGGGCTACCGACGGTGATCCTGCTGCGCGGGGTGGCCGCCGGGGCGTTCTTCGCGGCCGAGGCGTTCATCCCGCTGATGATGGTCACCCAGCGGGGTCTCTCGCCGACGCTGGCCGGGCTGACCCTGACCAGCGGCGGTCTCTCCTGGGCGCTCGGGTCCTGGCTGCAGGGCCGGCCGGGAGCGGAGCGGTACCGGGAGACGATGATCCGGGCCGGCTTCCTGCTGACGGCGGTGGCGATCGCCGGTGCGGCCCTGGTGCTCGTCCCGGCGGTGCCGGTCTGGGTGGCGGCGGCGGCCTGGGGCGTCGGCGGCATCGGCATGGGCCTGACGGTCGCCAGCGTCAGCGTGCTGATGATGCGGCTGTCCACGCCGGAGGACGCCGGTGCCAACTCGGCCTCGCTGCAGATGAGCGACGCGCTCGGCAACGTGCTGCTGGTCGGCCTGGCCGGGGTGCTGTTCTCGGCGCTGGGCGGCGGGTCGGTGGCCGCCGCCCACGAGGGTGCCGAGGGTACCGGCTCGGCCGGCGCCTTCGCGGTGATCTTCCTGACCATGACCGGGGTGGCCCTGCTGGGCGCCCTGGTCTCCGGCCGGGTCCGCCGCGCGGCGGACGCCTGATCAGCCGGCCGCGGCCGGGGCGGCGGCGCCGAGGAAGGTCTCCCAGCCCCCGGCCGGCGACTGGCCGACGGCGAGGCCCTGCAGCTTGCGCAGCACCGCCGGGTCCTGGGCGTCCAGCCAGTCCACCAGCTGGCGGAAGGAGACCAGCCGGACCTCGGGCTTGTCGGCGACGGCCTTGAGCACGTCCTCGACGGCGTTCATGTAGACGCCGCCGTTCCACTGCTCGAAGTGGTTGCCGATGATGTACGGCGCCCGGTTGGTGGTGTAGGCCCGTTCGAAGCCCATCAGGTAGGCGTCGCGGGCCTGCTGCTGGTACGCCGGGTGGAGCGAGGCGTCGGCCTTGGTGTTGCTGCCGGACTGGTTGAACATGATGTTGTAGTCCATCGACAGCACCTGGAAGGTGTGCCCGGGGAAGGGGATGGACTGCAGCGGCAGGTCCCACAGCGCGCCGCCCTGGATCTTCTGCGGCCAGATCTGCGTCCCGTTCCCGCTGCTGTCGTACCGCCAGCCGCGCTTGACGGCGGTCGGCAGCAGATTGCGCTGGCCCTCCAGACAGGGGGTGCGGCTGCCGATCAGTTCCTTGCGGTAGTCGAAGGGCAGCGCCGGCAGGTCGGTGAAGCCGGTGTTGGTCCGCCAGTTGGTGACGAAGTCCATCGCCTGCTGGATCTCGCTGTCCCACTCCTCGGGCGACCACGCGCTGACACCGCTGGAGCCGCAGAAGTGCCCGTTGAAGTGGGTGCCGATCTCGTGGCCCTCCAGCCAGGCCGCGTGCAGGTTCTCCAGCGTGTCGTGGATGTGCCGGTCGGTCAGGTAGCCGATGTCGGAGGCGCCGGCCTTGTGCTGCGGCGGCCGGTAGAGGTCCTTCTTGTCCTCGGGCAGCAGGTAGAGGCCGCTCAGGAAGAAGGTCATCGAGGCGTCGTGCTCCCGCGCGAGCCGGCGGAAGCGGCCGAACAGGCCGTTGTCCAGTTCGCCTGCGCCGTCCCAGGAGAACACCACGAACTGCGGCGGGCGCTCGCCGAGCCCGAGCCGCTCGGGGACCGGCTGGTTCGGCTGGGCGCCGGTGTTCGAGGTCGAGCCGTCGCCGATCAGGACGGCGGGCTGTTCGGCGTCCGCGGCCGGGGCCGCGTTCTGCTTCGCCACCGGGCTGTCCGGCACCGGCACCGGGGTGGCTGACGGCGCGCCCACGGCGCCGTCGTTCGCGCCGCAGCCGGCCGCGAGACCCGCGGCGGTGGCGGCGCCGACGGCGAGCAGGGCGCGGCGGGAGAGAGCGTCCATGGTCACTCCGTTCATGAGGCGTGTGACAGGCGTGCGACAGGCCGGCGGTACGTCCGGTCGGACAAGTGGGGTGATAGCCGCGCGGCCCGGGTCAGCATGGCATGGGTGCACGACCGGTCGGTGATTCACCGCGAACGGGCGCAAGTGATCGCCTGAATGATGCAACCGGACCGGTGTCCGGAACTGTCGATGGTCATGCGGTGTCGTTCCGCCCGTCGGCGCTCTCGCTCGGTGACCACACCCCTACGCGGCGCAGTATTCCGTCCGGTGGACCTGCCGATCGGGGGGCGCGATACGACCGTCGTATGGATGTGCCTTAAGGTCCGATCCGGTTGAATTGTTCTCAGGAAACTCCCAGGAACGGTCAGATCGTCAGCAGAGGGGAGCGCCGGTTGGGCGCCCAGCAGAGCAGGAGCCCGTGGCCGGGCGCCTTGGCGGCCGGCGCCGCCCTGGTGTTCGGCGCCTGGCTGCTGCACGGCGGCGGCTCCGGCGAGCTCCCGCCGGCCCCCGGCACCGGACAGGCCCTCTCCGGCTTCGCCCCGGTCTCCGTGGTACCTCCGCTCGGCCCCTCCGCCCCCACCCGGATCCGCATCCCCGCCGTCAGGCTCGACGCGCCCGTCACCGGCCTCGGCCTGGACCGCGACGGCCACCTCCAGACGCCCCC
The DNA here is from genome assembly GCF_044744345.1 of Kitasatospora sp. NPDC087315. Lineage (NCBI taxonomy): Bacteria > Bacillati > Actinomycetota > Actinomycetes > Kitasatosporales > Streptomycetaceae > Kitasatospora > Kitasatospora sp. NPDC087315. The sequence continues at coordinate 70,630 of NZ_JBIUYD010000013.1, forward strand.
GGAGACCGACCGCAACCTGGCCGGCTGGTTCCGCGGTGGTGCCACCCCCGGGCAGCGCGGCACCGCGATCATCGCCGGACACGTCGACAACAGGAGCGGGCCCGCCGTCTTCTACCGGCTGGGCGCCCTGCACCGCGGCGACCGGATCGAGATCGCCCGCGAGGACGGCGCCACCGCCGTCTACCAGCTCTACGCCATCGAAGTGCACGACCGAAAGGACTTCCCGGACGACCGGGTGTACCGCCAGGCCTCCGACGCGCAGCTACGGGTGATCACCTGTGGCGGCGGGTACAGCGAGGAGCACGGCTACGAGGGCAACGTCGTCGCCTACGGCTTCCTGGCCGACACCACTCGGCCGGGGAAGAACGCATGAACTCTGTCTCGCTCGCCGTCCGCTGGAACCCGATCGACTGGCCGCTGACACACGGTCCGATCCCGCACGCCGTGCTGGCCGCGGGCTGGGGGGCCCTGCTCGTGCTCGCGCTCTCCCGGAGCCGGGCCTGGTGGAAGCGCCGGCTGCCCGCCGCGCTGCTCGCCGCCGCGGCGCTGAGCCTGCTGCTGGACACCGTCGTCGACGGCTGGTGGCACCCCTTCCCCGAGGGGCTGCCCCGGTACGTGACCTGGTGGATCGCCATCGCGCTGCTCGGGCTCTGCCTGGCCGGCTTCCGGATGCCCTCGCTTCCCCGGCGCGGCAAGGCGCTGGCGGCGGTCGGCGGCATCCTGGTGCTGCTGATGGCCTCCTCGCAGGTCAACCGCGGCTTCGGCCAGTACCCGAGCGGCCGGGTCATGCTCGCGCCCTGGCTCTCCAAGACCCAGGAGCTGATCACCAGTAAGGACGCCAGGACGGTCGGTCCGCCGCCCGGCAAGGTGCTCGACGAGGTCTGGCAGGCACCGCCCGGGCTGCCCGCCAAGGGTACCGTCTCGGTCACGCCGATCCCCGGCCCCAAGTCCGGCTTCAAGGGGCGCGACGCGTACGTCTACCTGCCGCCCGCCTACCAGGCGAGCCCCCGGCCGCTGCTGCCCGTGGTCATCCTGATCACCGGTCAGCCCGGGAACCCCGGGGAGTGGGTGCTCGGCGCTCAGGTGAACGAGGCGCTGGACGCCTTCGCCGCCGAGCACCACGGCCTGGCGCCGATCGTGGTGATGCCGGACCAGCTCGGATCCACCTGGAACAACACGCTCTGCATGGACTCCAGGATCGCCAACATGCAGACCTATCTGGCCGTGGACGTCCCCGCCTGGGTCCACCACAACCTTCAGACGGCCACCGGCCGGGGTTCCTGGTCGATCGGCGGCGTGTCCATGGGCGGCACCTGCGCGCTCCAGCTCGCCGTCAACGCCCCCGACGTCTACGGTTCCTTCCTCGACATGTCCGGACAGGAGGAGCCCACCCTGGGAACCCGTGAGCAGACCGTCGCGGCGGCCTTCGACGGGGACGCGGCACGCTTCGACGCCGTCGCCCCGCTGCAGGTGATGGCCCGTAAGCGCTTCCCGGACACGGCCGCCGCGATCGTCGTCGGCCGTAACGACAGTGATTTCCGGGCGCAGCAGGAGAAGATCTACGAGGCCGTCACCGCCGCCGGGATGAAGGCGAAGTTCGAGCTGATGCCGGGTGGACACGGCTGGGGGGCGTTCCGGACCGGCATCGCCGACCAGCTGCCCTGGCTCGCCCAGCAGACCGGACTGATCCGGTGATCCGGCTCGGCGCGGCGCCGGTCCTGGCCGACCAGCGTGAACGCGACCGCGACCACGCCCCGGACGGCGAACGGGAGCCCGACCACGCCCCGGTCACCGGTACGCCCGAGCCCCGGCCGCAGCGCGTCGGCCGGATCGCCGCCGTCCTGGGCGCGCGGCTGCGCGCCGCGCCGCTCACCCTGCTGCTGCTCGTCACGCTCTGGACGGTCGGCGCGGCCGGCGGCAGCCTGACCGGCGGGCCCTCGGCGCGGCTGCTGTCCCGGGCCGGCGTCGGCGTGTCCACCCTGGCCGAGGGCCGCTGGTGGACGCCGTTCACCTCGCTGTTCTGGTGCTCCGGCGTCAGCTCCTACGCCTTCGCCAGCCTGCTGCTGCTCCTGGTCGGCCCGGCCGCCGAGCGCCGGCTCGGACGGCTGCGGACCGCCGCCGTGCTGGTCGGCGGGCAGCTGCTCGGCACCCTGCTGGGCACCGGTCTGGTCGCGGCCGGCTCCCGGGCCGGCGAGCAGTGGACCGTCTCGGTCGCCGACCAGACCGCCATCGGCCCCGGCGCCGGTCTGTTCGCCCTGGCCGGGGTGCTCGGCTACCGCCTCACCGTGCTCTGGCGCCGCCGGCTGCACCTGCTGGTGGTGCTCGTCCCGCTGGTGATGACGCTGTACGTCGGGCACCTGCAGAGCGTCCAGCGGATCGCCGGCGCGCTGCTCGGCCTGGGCCTCGGCGCGCTGCTCTCCGAGGGCCGGCCGCACCTGCGCACGCACCGCTCCTCGCACACCGAGACCCGGGTGCTGGTCGCGTTCTGCCTGATCGCCGCCGCCCTCGGACCGCTGATCGCCTCGCTGTACGACAACGCCAGCGGACCGTTCAACACCTTCTCCGAGCTCTACTTCTCGCACCGGCTCACCCCCGACGAGGTCGCGGACTTCTGCGCGCTCTCCGCCCACGACTGCGCCCGCGCGCACGCCGTCGAGCGGCTCTTCGACACCCCGGGCCGGCTGATGGCAGCGCTCTTCCCGGCGCTGCTGCTGGTCCTCGCCGAAGGGTTGCGGCGGGGCCTGCGGCTCGCCTGGCGGATCACCGTCGCCACCGAACTGCTCTGGGTGGCGCTGCTGGTCTGGCTGTTCGCCGACTCCGGCACCGGCAACGGGGACGCGATGCAGTACTTCGTCGAGGCGCTGCTGCTGCCGCTGCTCACCACCGGACTGCTGCTGGCCACCCGCCAGCGCTTCCGCCTGCGGCTGCCGGGCAGGGTGCTGCTCCGGCTCACCGCCGCCGTCGGCGGCGCCGCGCTGGCCGCCTCGGCCGCGTACACCGGTCTCGGGCTCGCCGCGGCCGGCCAGTTCGAGCCGGGGGCGACCTTCCGCGGGCTGGTCTCCGGCCTGCCGGCCCAGTTCCTGCCGCCCGCCTACAACGACCTGCTGCCGGACTACCCGATCGCCGTCGGCCGGTTCGCCCGCCTGCTGGAGACGTACTGCGGGATGGCCTTCTGGGCGGTCGCGCTGAGCGCCCTGCTGGTGGCCTTCCGCCGGCCGGTGGTGCACGCGGCCGCCGAGGACGCCGCCCGGGCCAGGGCGCTGCTCACCGCGTACGGCGGCGGGACGCTGTCCTTCATCACCACCTGGGACGGCAACCACTACTGGTTCGACGAGGAGGGCCGGGCCGCCGTCGCCTACCGGGTGCTCTCCACCGTGGCGCTGACCACGGGCGACCCGTTCGGCGAGCCGGAGGCCCGGCGGCGGGCGGTGGCGGGCTTCGCCCGGTACTGCGACGCCCGGGGCTGGACCCCGTGCTTCTACAGCGTGACCCCGGAGACCAGGGCCGCCGCCGGGCAGCTCGGCTGGCGCTCGCTGCAGGTCGCCGAGGACACCGTGGTGGCGCTGCCCGAGCTGGCCTTCACCGGCCGCAAGTGGCAGGACATCAGGACGGCGCTGAACAAGGCCGGCAAGCAGGGCATCACCGCCGAGTGGTGGGCCTACCACGAGGTGCCGCTCGCCCTGAAGGACCAGATCCGCTCGATCTCGGAGGAGTGGGTCTCCGAGAAGGGCCTGCCGGAGATGGGCTTCACCCTCGGCGGGCTGGAGGAGCTGGACGACCCGGCGGTGCGGCTGCTGATCGCCGTCGACGGGGACCGCACCGTGCACGGGGTGACCAGCTGGATGCCGGTCTACGAGGCCGGGGAACCGGTCGGCTGGACGCTGGACTTCATGCGCCGGCGCTCGGACGGCTTCCGCGGGGTGACGGAGTTCCTGATCGCCTCCGCCGCGCTCGGCTTCAAGGAGGAGGGCGCGCGCTTCCTCTCGCTCTCCGGCGCTCCGCTGGCCCGTTCCGGGCAGGGCGGGGAGCCCACCGCGCTGCAGCGGATGCTGGACTGGATGGGCCGGGTGCTGGAGCCGGTGTACGGCTTCCGCTCGCTGCTCGCGTTCAAGGCGAAGTTCCAGCCGGAGTACCGGCCGATGTACATGGCGTACCCGGACCCGGCGGCGCTGCCCAGCATCACCCGGGCGATCGGCAAGGCCTACCTGCCGCACCTGACGGCGGCGCAGGGCGTCCGGTTGATGCGCCGGCTGTCCTCCTGAGGGCGGCGGGGCGGCGGCCCTGGCAGCGACGGCCTGGGCCCCTCCTGCCCGGCGGCGGGCGAGGAGGTGGGCCCCTCCTGGCCGATGGCGGGCGAGGAGGTGGGCCCCTCCTGGCCGATGGCGGGCAAGGAGGGAGAGCAGTGGGAGTGCTCCCGGCCGCCGGGCGGGGCTCAACCGAGCAGCTCGGCCAGCGCGCGGTCGGCGTCCAGGTGCAGGTGCTCCTCGCCCTCGGGGACGAGCAGCCGGCTGCGCCACAGGAAGCGCCGCAGGTCGGTGCTGTCGAACTGGATCAGCGCGGTGCCCTCGGGCGCGCGCAGCTCGACCATGGTGCGGCGGCCGAGCGCGGGCCGGATGTGCACGTCGCCGATGCCCGAGGGCAGCTCCAGGCCGGCCGTCAGCAGCTGGCGGGCGAAGACCCACTCGATGTCCTGGCCGCCGGTGTCGGGGCCGGGCCCGTCGGCCGGCTCGTCCAGCGAGAACTCGGCGGGGAAGGCCATCCGGACGGCGAGTGGGTCCTCCGGGCGGTAGGTCAGGGTGACCCGCAACCGGATGGAGCGGTGAGTGGAGATGATCAGGCGGGCGTGGACGGTCTCTTCGGCGGCGGTGTACACGGCGGTTCCCTTCTCGTGGTGCGAGGCCGGCGGTGGCGACTGTGGAGGGTGGGGCGGCCTCACACCGGATGAGAGCGGGTGGGGTGGTCGCGATTACGCGGTTTCCCGGACCGATTCCAGTGATCCACGTCACATCGATTTCCGGCCGTGCGGGCCGCGCGGGGGCCGGGCCTGGGCGTCCCCGCGGCGCCGGGCCGGTACGCTGGACCGGTTGTCCGATCGCCGCCCGACCGCGGGCCGGGGCCGCAATACCGCCCCTGACCTGCGACGATCCCCCTCGGAGACCGTGAGTACTGCCGCCGCCTCCTCGATGCCCCTCTTCTCCGACGCGCACGAGTCGCACGCACCCGTCCGGGCCGCCGCCCATGGCGCGTCCGGCCCCTCGCACCACCTGTCGCCGGCCTTCCCCGGCCGTGCCCCCTGGGGCACCGCCGGCAAGCTCCGGGCCTGGCAGCAGGGTGCGCTGGACAAGTACATCGAGAAGCAGCCGCGCGACTTCCTCGCGGTCGCGACCCCGGGCGCCGGAAAGACCACCTTCGCGCTGACCCTGGCCTCGTACCTGCTCCACAACCACCTGGTGCAGCAGATCACCGTGGTCGCGCCGACCGAGCACCTGAAGAAGCAGTGGGCCGAGGCCGCCGCCCGGATCGGCATCCGGCTCGACCCGGCGTACTCCTCCGGGCCGCTCTCCCGGGACTACCACGGCATCGTGGTCACCTACGCGGGCATCGGGGTGAACCCGATGCTGCACCGCAACCGCACCGAGGCCCGCAAGACGCTGGTCATCATGGACGAGATCCACCACGCCGGTGACTCCAAGTCCTGGGGCGAGGGCTGTTTCGAGGCCTTCGAGCCGGCCACCCGCCGGCTCGCGCTGACCGGTACGCCGTTCCGCTCGGACACCAACCCGATCCCGTTCGTCCAGTACGAGGCGGGCGGCGACGGCATCCGCAAGTCGGTGGCCGACTACACCTACGGCTACGGGCACGCGCTGGCCGACCACGTCGTGCGCCCGGTGATCTTCCTCTCCTACAGCGGCAACATGCGCTGGCGCACCAAGTCGGGCGACGAACTGGAGGCCCGGCTCGGCGAGCCGATGACCAAGGACCTGATCGCTCAGGCCTGGCGCACCGCGCTGGCCCCGCAGGGCGAGTGGATCCCCAGCGTGCTGCAGGCCGCCGACCGCCGGCTGACCGAGGTCCGCAAGGCGATCCCGGACGCCGGCGGGCTGGTCATCGCCACCGACCAGAACACCGCCCGCGCGTACGCCAAGATCCTGCGCGAGATCAGCGGTGAGAAGGCCACCGTGGTGCTCTCCGACGAGACCGAGGCGTCCAAGCGGATCTCCGACTACGCGGCGGGCGACTCGCGCTGGATGGTCGCGGTCCGGATGGTGTCCGAGGGCGTCGACGTGCCGCGGCTGTGTGTCGGGGTGTACGCCACCTCGATCTCCACCCCGCTGTTCTTCGCGCAGGCCGTCGGGCGCTTCGTGCGGGCCCGCAAGCGCGGCGAGACGGCCTCGGTCTTCCTGCCGACCATCCCGATGCTGCTGGGCTTCGCCAATGAGATGGAGGTCCAGCGCGACCACGTGCTGGACCGGCCGAAGAAGGAGGGCGAGGGCCTCTTCGACGAGGAGGACCGGCTGCTCGCCGAGGCCGAGCGCGCCAACGACGGGCCGGACGGTGCCGGGGGCGAGGAGTTCTCCTACGAGGCGATCGGCTCCGACGCGGTCTTCGACCGGGTGCTGTACAACGCCATGGAGTTCGGCATGCAGGCGCACCCGGGGAGCGAGGAGGAGGACGACTACCTCGGCATCCCGGGCCTGCTGGAGCCGGACCAGGTGCAGATGCTGCTGCAGAAGCGCCAGCACCGGCAGATCCAGCGCAGCAAGGCCAAGCCCGCCGAGGAGGCCGACCTGCTGGAACTGCCGGCCGAGCAGCGGCCGGTCGTGACCCACCAGGAGCTCCGCGAGCTGCGCAAGGAGCTGAACGCGCTGGTGGCGGCGTGGCACCACCGCACCAGCCAGCCGCACGGCACCATCCACAACGAGCTGCGCCGCCAGTGCGGCGGTCCGCTCACCGCGCAGGCCACCGCGAACCAGCTCAAAGCGCGGATCGTCCAAATCCGGGAATGGGCGAAGTAACGGTACGTCAGGCAATAATTCCGGGTTGTAGTAGCTATATATGACATTCAGGTATACGTGAAGGAATTGAAGAGACATCCGGTGTGATCATCGGCTAGTGTTCCGCGTGCCGCGCCGCTTCCGGGCCGTCACAGCTGTACGCCGACCCGCCGGGGACGGTTGCCGCAGTCCCCGGTGAGTCCGGCCGGCGACCTCACCGAACCCGAGGCCGCGGCAACCATGCCGTGCCCGGGGATGCCGCTACAAGGAGCACACCGAACGTGTCGTACCCCCCTTACGCCCAGCAGCCCGAGCTGTCCGACAAGTCGAAGGTCGTCGCGGGCATCCTGCAGATCCTGCTCGGCTCGCTCGGCGTGGGCCGCTTCTACACCGGCCACATCGGCATCGGCATCGCCCAGCTGCTGACCTGTGGCGGCCTGGGCGTCTGGTCCCTGATCGACGGCATCCTCTTCCTCACCAGCAACGACCGCACGGACGCCCAGGGCCGGCTGCTGCGCAGCAACTGACCTTGCGCACGCCACGCGCGGCACGCCGCCCCGGCTCCGGCCGGGGCGGCTTCGCCGTTCCCGCCCGGCTGCGGACCGCCGCCCCGCCGCTGGCGGTGCTCGTGGGCGGACTGGCCGGCGCCGCCTACCTCTGGTCGCGCGACCCGCACCTGCCCGGGCAGGTGCTGCCGTTCTGCCCCTGGCGCAAGGTCACCGGCCTGCAGTGCCCCGGCTGCGGCGGCACCCGGATGACGTACGACCTGCTGCACGGCGACCTCGCGGCGGCCTGGCACGACAACGCGGCACTGCTGCTCTCGCTGCCGCTGGTCGCCCTGCTCTACGTCACCTGGCTGCGGCACGGGGTGGCCGGCCGGAGCTGGCAGCCCCCGCTCGGGCGCCGCGGCACGGCGGTGGTGCTCGGCGCCGCGGTGGCCTGGACGGTGCTGCGCAACCTGCTCTGAGCCGGCGGGCGTCCGGGGCCGGGCACCCGGGGCGGCCGGTCCGGGCGTGGCGCCCCCCTCCGGTCCAGGTGTCCGAACTTCGGACTGTGTTCGAACTGACACCCGGTCACGCCTTGTGATACGTGGGCATTTGCCCGGATTTGCCGGGCGCGTTCAAATCGATCATGCCCGAATTTTGGACAACCACTTCCGTCGCGACATTTCCTTCACTACCTTTCCCACACGCTCTTCCGCCGGGTAACCCCCGGGGACGGGCGCCGCAGGACCGCCAGGGCGTCAAGGACGACACACCGCGGCCCGAGCGCGGTCACCCACCTGCGCGCGACACCTGAGTCCCGGACCGGCGCCGCCGCTCCGGCGACCGCCGCGGAAAGGAATTGCGCGTCGTGACTGCAGAGACCTCCCAGACCCTGGACCGTGGCGTCCGGGTCCTCAAACTCCTCGCCGACTCCGAGCGCGGGCTGACGGTCACCGAACTGGCCGCCCGGCTCGCCGTCAACCGGACCGTCGTCTACCGGCTGCTGGCCACCCTGGAGCAGCACGGGCTGGTCCGCCGGGACATCGGCGGCCGGGCCCGGGTCGGCCTGGGCGTCCTGCGCCTGGCGCACCGGGTGCACCCGCTGCTGCGCGAGGCGGCCCTGCCGGCCCTGCGCAGCCTGGCCGAGGACCTCGGCGCCACCGCCCATCTGACCCTGGTGGACGGCAACGAGGCGCTGGCCGTCGCCGTGGTCGAACCCAGCTGGACCGACTTCCACGTCGCGTACCGGACCGGCCTGCGCCACCCGCTGGGCGAGAGCGCCGCCGGGCGGGCGATCCTGGAGGCGCGCGGGTTCCCCGGCCAGCGCCGGCCGGACCAGGGATTCGTCATCACCCGTGCGGAGGAGCAGTCCGGGGCGTCCGGCGCCGCGGCCGCGCTGCTGGGGCTGAGCGGGATCGAGGGCAGCGTGGGCGTGGTGATGCTGAACGGACTGGTCCCCGAGCGGGTCGGCCCCCGGGTGGTGGAGGCGGCGACCGAGGTGGCCGACGCCCTGCGGTAGTGCCCGGCGGGAGTGCCGGGTGTGTTTGGATGCCTCTGTGTCCGACTCCAAGCTGCCCAAGGCCCTGACCGCCCCCCGTACCCGCGCGCTGGCGCTGTGCGGGGCGCTGGTCACCGCGCTGTTCGGCGTGGCGGCCTTCGTCCCGCTGCCGTACACCCTCACCTGGCCCGGCGTGACGGCGGACACCCTCGGCAGCTACCAGGACCGGCCGGTGCTCACCATCACCGGAGCGCCGGTCCGGGCCACCGACGGCCAGCTGCGGATGGTGACCATCTCGGCGACCAGCCCGGGGGAGCGCACCACCTTCTGGCGCTCGCTGCAGGCCTGGTTCGACCGGGACGAGGCGGTCCGGCCGACCGACACCGTCTACCCGCAGGGCAATCCGGCCAAGGCCGAGGAGGTCACCGCCCGGCAGATGGCCGAGTCGCAGAACAGCGCCGCGATGGCCGCGCTCTCCTACCTCCACCTCTCGCCGGACCAGGTGAAGGTGAAGGTCGACCTCGGCGACATCGGCGGCCCGAGCGCCGGCCAGATGCTGGCGCTGGGCATCGTCGACAAGCTCGCCGGGGACGGCAAGGGCGGCGACCTCACCGGCGGGCTGAAGATCGCGGGCACCGGCACCATCGACGACCAGGGCACCATCGGCGCGGTGGGCGGCGTACCGCTGAAGACGCAGGCCGCCGCCCGGGACGGCGCGACGGTGTTCCTGCTGCCCAAGGACGAGTGCACGGACGCCAAGGTGAACACGCCCGAGGGCCTGCGGCTGGTCCCGGTGGGCACGCTGGGGGAGGCCGTCTCCGCGCTGGAGGCGCTCAGGAACGGCGGCGGCGTCCCGAGCTGCTGACGGCCGACGGCGGCCGGACGGCGCGGGTGCCGGGCCGGGCGGCTACTCCGCGGCGGCCTGGTCCACCAGCGGCAGGATCCGGTAGGGCACCGGGTTCTCCAGCGCGATCGCCGTCGAGGACCGGACGATCCCGTCGAAGCCCACCACCCGGTCGATCACCCGTTGCAGATCGGCGTTGGAACGGGCCACGATCCGCACCATCATGTCCCCGTGCCCGGTGATCGTGTGCAGTTCCAGCACCTCCGGCACGCCCACCAGGTGCGCCCGCACGTCCGCGCCCTGCCCCTGGGAGATCTCCAGCGTGGCGAACGCCGTCACCGGGTAGCCCAGCGCCGCCGGGTCCACCTCCGGGCCGAAGCCGCCGATCACCCCCTTCGCCTGGAGCCGGTCCAGCCGCGCCTGCACGGTGCCCCGGGCCACCTGGAGGCGGCGGGAGCACTCCAGCACCCCGATCCGGGGCTCCTCCGCCAGCAGCCGGATCAGCCGTCCGTCCAGCGGGTCGATCGCGTCGTTGCCGCCGCCCGCGGCCGCCGGCGGCGCGGAAGGGCTCGGTGCGGCAGGGGAGTCGGCCGAGCCGGGGGAGCTCGGGGAGTTGGCGGGGGGCATCGCGGGCTCCGTCCTCCGGTGGGCATTCTGTACAGCGGTGCGGCCGATTCTCCCGCCCCGGCGCACACCTTGACCAGGAGGAAACGGAACAGTTGCGCGGCGGTCGGCTCGGCGCCACCCTCCAGCCACACCCCCGTGAGCCGGTCCCCGCACCGCGCCCGGGCTGATCGTGGTCCCGTACGCCTACCGGGAGGGCCGTCATGACCGACACCGCCGCCGAACCCGTTCTGCTCGCCGCGGGCCGGGAGGAGCCCGACCTCGTCCCGATGGGGCGCGCCGACGCGGTGGTCTTCGCGGTCGGGGACGCCGAGCGCGCGGCACGCCGCTACGCCGCCGCGCTCGGCCTGCGATGTACCGCCTACGCGGGGCCCGGGACGGGCGAGCCGGAGACCGTCTCGTACGTGCTGCGGGCGCCCGGGACGCGGTTCGTGCTCACCTCGCCGGTCCAGGTCGTCGGCCCGCGCGGGCGGGAGCTGGCCGCGTACCTGGCCCGGCACGGCGACGGGGTGGTGGACCTGGCGGTGGCGGTGCCCGATGTCCACTACGCGTACGACTTCGCCGTCGACCGGGGCGCCGGCTCGCTGGCCGAGCCGTACGAGGTGCGGGACCGCTACGGCACGGTGGTGCTCGCCGCGATCAGGGTGCCCGGCGGCACCCGGCACACCCTGGTCGACCGCTCCCGCTACACCGGGCCCTATCTGCCCGGGTACCTGCCGTTCGAGGGGTGGTGACGGGAGGTCAGCGGATCACCGGGTCGACAATCGGCGGGTGGCCGTTCCAGTAGGCGATGACCGAGTTGGTCTGGTCGTCCTTGGTGAAGTCCACCCGCAGCCACTGCTCGCCGTTCCAGACCCGCATCGTCCAGCCGGGGTCCGGTGTGGCGGAGACCAGCGAGGCACTGTCCGACCGGATGTCCAGGGCCACCTTGCCGCCCGGGACCGGGTAACTGCGCACGGTGGACGTGGGGGTGGCGGTCGGTACGGGCCGGCGGGAGGAGGGCTGGGCGGTGGCCGCGGTGACGGGACTGCGCTGGGTGGTCGGGGCGGCGGGCGTGGACGGCGGGGCGGGCGGCTGGGGCTGGGGCGTCGACGACGCCTGCGTCTGGGCCTGCGCGGACGTGGGCGTCGGCGTGGGTGTCGGCCTGGTCCCGCTGGAGGCCGGGGAGGGCAGTGGCAGCGCCGTCGGCTGCTCGAACGCGGCGCCGGTCAGCACCGCGTGCACGCCGAGCCAGGACAGCGCCACCGCCGCCCCGGTGGCTGCCGCCCAGGCGCCGAGCTGTACCAGTCCGTTCCGCATCGTGCGCACATCCTGCCGTATCCCGGGGCGCGGCAGGTGGGCACCCCTGCTATTCGGCAGGGTAGTTGCACAAAACCCCGGCCGCGGGCCGGACCGGGTCCGGCCCCGCCCGCGGCCGGGGCCGGACCCGACCCCGAGGTACAGACCATTGCATGCCGATGGCGTACCGTGCAGCCCCATGGCAACAGTGCTCGTGGTCGAGGACGACCCCTTCGTACGCTCCGCCCTCATCCGGCACCTGGCCGACACCGGCCACGCGGTCCGCAGTGTGGGCACGGCACTTGAGGCGCTGCGCGAGGTCGCCCAGGTCGGCTGTGACCTGGTGATCCTCGACCTCGGCCTGCCCGATCTGGACGGCAGCGAGGCGCTCAAGATGATCCGCGGCCTGACCAATGTGCCGGTCATCATCTCCACCGCCCGCGACGACGAGACCGAGATCGTCCGGCTGCTCAACGACGGCGCCGACGACTACTTGGTGAAACCTTTCTCCGGTGAGCACCTCAGCGCCCGGATGGCCGCCGTCCTGCGCCGGCTCGGCGGCGGCGTGGCCCCCGTGGCCCAGGTGCTCAGAGTCGGCGGGCTCGCCATCGATCTCCAGCGGCGCGAGGCCGCGCTGGACGGGCGGCCGCTGGATCTGACCCGCCGTGAATTCGACCTGCTGGCCTTTCTCGCCGCCCGCCCGGGGGTGGTGGTGCCGCGCAAGGAGATCCTGGCCGAGGTCTGGCGTCAGACCTACGGCGGCGACCAGACCATCGACGTCCACCTCTCCTGGCTGCGCCGCAAGCTCGGCGAGACCGCCTCCAGCCCCCGTTACCTGCACACCGTGCGCGGCGTCGGGGTCCGGCTGGAGGCGGCCGGGCACCCCACCGGTCCCGGGCCGGCCCACGCGGAGCGCCGGACATGAGGAAGTTCGGCCACTCGCTGCGCTGGGCCCTGATCAAGGCCGCCGTGGCCGGTACCACCATGGTCGCGCTGGCCTTCCTCATTCCGCTCGGGCTGATGGTCCAGCAGACCGCCCGCGACCGGGCGTTCACCGCGGCGGAGCGTCAGGCCGCGGCCCTCGGCCCGGCGCTCGCCATCACCACCGGCCAGGAGGCCATCACCCGCGCCGTGGCCAGCACCGACGCGGGCGCGCAGCGCCGGATGGCGGTCCACCTGCCGGCCCCGGCGCGGACCGCCGCCGGGGCGGACGGCGCGGCGGCCACGGCACCGGCCGCGGTGCCGGGCGTCCTGCCCGGCGCGGCACCGACCGCGGTGCCCGGCGTGCCCGCCGCGGCGGGCGGGGAGCCGGCCGGCGCGGGTGAGGGGGGCGGGCCGACCATCGGCGACGCCCACGCGCTCGCCGCCGACGTGGCCAGCGCCGCCGGCCAGGGCCGCTCGTTCACCGTCGAGGTGCCCGGCGGCTTCGCGCTGCTCCAGCCGGTCGCCGTCGACACCGGCCGGACCGCCGTGGTCGAGGTGTTCGTGGCCGACGTCGACCTCACCCGGGGCGTCTCCACCGCCTGGCTGGTGCTGTCCGCCGTCGCACTCGCCCTGGTCGCCATCTCGGTGCTGGTCGCCGACCGGATGGGCGCGCGGATCGTCGCCTCCGCCCGCCGGCTGGCCGGCGCCGCCCGTTCGCTCGGCGCCGGCAACCTCGCGGTCCGGGTGCCCACCGACGGCCGGCAGACCGCCGGCAGCCCCGAGGAACTGCGCGAGGCCGCGCACGCCTTCAACGCCATGGCCGACCGGGTCGTCCACCTGCTCGCCGCCGAGCGGGAGCTGGCCGCCGACCTGTCGCACCGGCTGCGTACCCCGCTCACCGTGCTGCGGCTCAACGCCGCCTCGCTCGGCGAGGGCGACGCCGCCGACGCCACCCGGCACGCCGTCTCCCAGCTGGAGCGCGAGGTCGACCAGATCATCCGCTCGGCCCGCCGGGCGCCCGAGGACGCGCCCGCCGTCACCGTCGGGTGCGACGCCGCCGAGGTGATCCAGGAACGGGTCGGCTTCTGGTCCGCACTCGCCGAGGACGAGGGCCGCCGCTGGCAGCTCGCCGGCGCCGACCAGCCGGCCCCCGTCCCGGTCCAGCGCGGCGACCTCGCCGCCGCCGTGGACGCGCTGCTCGGCAACGTCTTCCGGCACACCGCCGTCGGCACCGCCTTCTCGGTGGACGTGCTCGCCGCCGACAGCTCGGTCATCGTCCTGGTCGGCGACGCCGGCCCGGGCTTCACCGACCCCGAGGCCGCCCTGCAGCGCGGCCAGGGCCACGGCGGCGAGGGCTCCACCGGCCTCGGTCTGGACATCGCCCGCAAGCTCGCCGAGGCCACCGGCGGCGATCTCGCGCTCGGCCGCTCCGCCGTGCTCGGCGGCGCCGAGATCCGGCTGCGGCTGGAGGCGCGCCCCGACGGCGCCCCGGCCCGGGCCGGCCGCCGCCGCAGCCGCAGCGCGCTGTTCCAGCGGTGAACCCCGGCGACGCCCCCGGCCTCTTTCTTAAGCGGGCCCTAAGGGACCTGTACCCCTCGCTCAGCAGGCCGGTTCCGGTCCTCGGGCACCGCTAGCGTCGTCCGCGCCGGTCACCCGACCGAGCCGGGTCGCAGGCCCGCGACGGGTCCACGCACCCTCGCCCGGCCGCTGCGGCCCCCACGGCCCCACCTTGCCTCCCCCACCCTTTCGGGCGGGGAGGTTTCCCAGCGGAGGTACGCCCCTATGACGACCCAGCCCAACCGCCGTCCAGGCCGCCGCCGACGCAGCCGCAAGGGGACCGTCATCGGCGCCTCGGCGGTCGCCGCCGCGCTGGTCGCGGGCGGTGTCGTCGTCCTCGCGTCCTCGGCCAGCGCCGCCTCGCTGGGCGCCGTCTACAGCCGCACCAGCACCTGGGACGCCGGCTACACCGGCCAGTACCTGGTCACCAACCCCGACAGCGGCGCGATCGAGGACTGGACGCTCTCCTTCGACCTGCCCGCCGGAGCGAAGATCGACTCGCTCTGGAACGCCACCTTCAGCGCCACCGGGCAGCACATCACCGTCAAGCCCGAGTCGTGGAACAAGCGGCTGGAGCCCGGCAGGAGCGTGGTGGTCGGCTTCGTCGCCCAGGGCTCCGGCGCCGCCCAGGGCGAGCCCGGCAACTGCCTGATCAACAACGTCTCCTGCAAGGCCGGCGACGGCACCGCGCCCACCCCCTCGGGCCGGCCGACCACCTCGCCCAGCGCCAGCGCCACCGCGACCGCCGTCCCGACGTCCGCCACCCCGACCCCGACCCCGACAGCGACGGCCCAGCCCACCACCGCCCCGCCCAGCCCCACCGCCACCGTCAAGCCCACCACCCCGGCGCCGACGCCGACCACGGTCCCGACGCCCACCGCGACCGGCACGCCCGTCCCGGCCACCGGCGCCGGCTTCGCCCCGTTCGTGGACACCTCGCTCTACCCGCCGTACGACCTGGTCGCCACCGCCAAGGCGAGCGGCGTCAAGAACTTCACCCTGGCCTTCGTGGTCTCCGGCGGCGGCTGCGTCCCCAAGTGGGGCGGCGTCAGCGACCTCTCCGCCGACGCGGTGGCCGCGCAGATCGGCGCGCTGCGGGCGATCGGCGGCGACGTCCGGGTCTCCTTCGGCGGTGCCAACGGCAGCGAGCTGGCCCTCGCCTGCTCCTCGGTGGCCGACCTGACCGCCGTCTACCAGAAGACCGTCGACACCTTCGGCCTGACCAAGATCGACTTCGACGTGGAGGGCGGCGCGATCGGCAACACCGCCGCCAACACCCGCCGCGCCCAGTCCATCGCCCAGCTGCAGAAGAACGCCGCCGCCAAGGGCAAGGCCCTGGACGTCTCCTACACCCTGCCCGCGCTGCCCTCCGGCCTCACCCAGGAGGGCGTCAACCTGGTCGCCGACGCCAAGAACAACGGCGTCGCGATCGGCGCGGTCAACATCATGGCGATGGACTTCGGCGACGGCGTCGCCCCGAACCCGCAGGGCCAGATGGGCAAGTACGCCATCGCCGCCGCCACCGCCACCCAGGCCCAGGTGAAGAGCGTGCTCGGCCTGGACGACGCGTCCGCCTGGCGCAAGGTCGCCGTCACCCCGATGATCGGCGTCAACGACGTCGCCAGCGAGATCTTCACGGTCGCCGACGCCAAGCAGCTCGCCGACTTCGCCACCGCCAAGCACCTCGCCTGGCTGGCCATGTGGTCCGGCACCCGGGACAAGGCCTGCGACGGCGGCGCCAAGGCGTACGCCGACGCCAGCTGCAGCAGCATCGTCCAGCAGCCGCTGGACTTCACCCGGGCCCTCGGCGCCTACGCCGGCTGACCCGTCGACGGCCCTCCCCCCGGCCCCGGCCGGCCGCGCACCGACCGCAACGGAGCGTGGCCGGCCGGGGCGTTTCCCTCAGGGTGGACACTCTCCGTGACCGAACGGCGCCGGGCCGGGGTGCCGGGCATCCGGTATCGTCGCTGGTTGGTCGAGCGGTGGACGGAGCGGAACAGTGACAGCGGTGCAAGACGAGCGCAGCCCGGTGCGAACCGCACCCGACCCGGCGCCCGCCCCCCTGTCGAACCGGCTGAAGGCCGCCCTCGGCGCGCCCGTCCAGGCCCTGCGCGAGGCGCCGCGGCGACCACTGCTGGCCGTCTCCGCCGTGGCGCTGCTGTCCCTGGTCGTCTACGCCGTCGTCCGGCACTTCGTCCACACCTCGATGGTCGACATGATCGTCTACCGGGCCGAGGGCGCCGCCGTCGCCAACGGCACCGATCTGTACGGACTGCGGGTCACCGAGTGGAACCTCCCCGCGACCTACCCGCCGTTCGCCGCGATGCTGTTCGTGCCGACCACCTGGTTCCCCGTCCCCTTCCTCCGGGTGGCGATCACACTCGGTAACCTCGGGCTGCTCGCGCTGCTCACCCACCTGTCGTTCAAGCTGGTCGGCTGGCCACGCCGGGAACTGCGCCCGCTCGGCGTGATCCTGGTCACCGGCGGCGGGGTCTGGCTCGAACCCGTCTTCACCACGCTGCGCTACGGCCAGATCAACCTGGCCCTGGCCTGCCTGATCCTCTGGGACCTCACCCGCCCGGACGGGCGCCGCAGCAAGGGCGTCGCGATCGGCATCGCCGCCGGCATCAAGCTCACCCCCGGCCTGTTCGCCGTCTACCTGCTGATCACCGGCCGGGTCCGGGCCGCGCTGGTGGCCGGCTTCACCTTCCTCGGCACCTTCCTGATCGGCGCCCTCGTCCTGCCGGACGCCACCTGGGGCTTCTGGACCAAGTACCTCTACGACTCCTCGCGGGTCGGCAAGACCGAGATCGTCGACAACCAGTCGGTGCGCGGCGCCATCGCCCGCCTGCTGCACACCGCCGACCCCGGCACCGTCGCCACCCTCGCCGGCGTCGTGGTCGCCGTGGCCGGTCTCGGCGTCGCCGCCTGGGCCTCCTACAGCTCCCGCTGGCTGCCCCGCGCCGAGGCGTGGGGCGTCTGCTGCGCCGCCGTCACCGCCGTCCTGATCTCGCCGATCAGCTGGACCCACCACTGGGTCTGGTGCGTGCCGATGCTCGCCCTGCTCGCCTGCGAGGCGTCGATCGAGCACGCCCGCCCGGCCGCCGTCCGCAAGCTGCGCTGGCGCGCCGCCTTCTGGGCCACGCTGGTCGCCTTCTTCTCCTTCGCGATGTGGGCCGTGCCGCACCACGGCGACCTCGACCTGCACCTCCCGCCGGCCAGCCAGCTCCCGGCCTCGGTCTACCCCTGGGTCGGGCTCTGCTTCCTGCTGGCCGCCGGGCTACGCATAAGGGCCAGGAGGCGCGCCGCCGGCGCTCCGCTGGTCCGGCTGCCCGGCCAGCGCGACGGCGGCGGCCACCCGGGCCCCGCGCACGACCGTCAGCAGGCCCCCGCGGCCCGCTGAGTCGTCGGGGCCGCCTGGGCCGGCGAAGCGGTCCGGGCCGCCGGGGTCGTGCGCCCCGGGGGCGCGGCCGGTCACGCGAGCAGCTCGGCGAGCGAACCGTCCAGGTCCAGGGCGGACAGCTCGCTGCCCGGCGGCACCAGCCGGTGCGCCCGCTCCAGCCAGGCCGCGACGGCCGGCAGCGGGGCCTCCAGCAGCGCGTCCCCGGCCGGCGAGCTCAGCGCCAGACAGAGCACGCTGCGCCGGCCCGAGCGGGTCGGCCAGATCCGCACGTCCCCCTGGCCGCACGGCCGGAAGGTCCCCTCGACCAGCAGCTCGCGGGCGAACACCCAGGTGACCGGCGAGCCGGTGTCCAGGTGGAAGGTGATGTGCACCGCGTACGGGTCGTGGCTGCCGTACGACAGCCGGGCCGGGACGGGGACGCTGTGCTCGGGTGAGAGCACCAGGTTGAGTTCCAGCTCGTGCTCGACCACGCTCGTCGCGCGCTCCATGATCGGCTTCCTCTCTGCCTGCGGTTTCGTGCCCGGTTCCGGGCCCTGCCCCCTTTCAGAGCGCGTCCGGGGTCCGTTCTTACTCGGGTTTCCGAGATTTCTTCGCGGACTTCCGTGGACTTCGGTGAGGAGTGGTGAACACGGTGGAGTGAGCGCGTGTTCGTGGGCGCGCGCCGGGGCGACCGCAGGCCGGCCTTACCCCGTTCGAACCCGCTCCGTCCGATGATTGACCAACTTTCCACCTCGGGGCCGCCGAGGCACTACCCTTTGTGACTGTCCGGCGACTGTCCGCCCATGCGGTGGTGCCCCCGAGCGCGCCAACGGCGCAGCCGCCGCCCCGCCCCGGGTTGCCCGCGTGCTCGCCGGGCGCGCCGCATCGGCCCTGCCAGGAAAGAAGACCCCCATGACGGACCGGCCCTTCGTCGGCGGTACGGACACGGCCGTCGGCCCCGCGCCGGGCTACTACCCCGACCCCTCGATCCCCGGCTTCGTCCGCTACTGGGGCGGCACCGCCTGGGTGCCCGGCACCAGCCGGCCCGCCCCCGCGGCGGGTGAGGTGCTGGAGCCGCCCCGGTTCGCGTCCCGCAGGCCGGTGCAGGGGGGTGCCGGAGTGGGTGGCGGTGCGCGGTTCGTGCCGCCGCCGGTGGCGCCGGAGGCCGGCGGGGAGGGTACGGGGTTGCCGCCGGGGGCGGGATCCGGGGAGGCGTTCGCGGCGGGGTCCGCGGTGGCCGCGGGGGAGACCGGGCCGGTGTACCTGGACCAGACCGAGGGCAGGGCGTCGTTCAGCGTCGGGCCGCCGGTGGAGCCTGCGGGCGGCCCGGTGTTCCTGCCCGCGCGTGGTGAGGCGGGGGCGTCCGCGGCGGTGGGGTACGAGTCCGTCCCGTCGGGCTGGCAGGTCGACCCGCGGACCCAGCGCGGACTGCTGGACACGGGTGACGCGCCGCGCTGGGTCTCCTGGGGCGTGCTGTCCGGGGCCGGCCCGGCTCCGGACTCCGTGGACTCCGCGCACTCCATGGGCTCTCCGGACTCCGAGGGTTTCCCGGAGCTCTCGGGCGTCCCGGGCTTTCCGGGCTTCCCGGGTGCGGGCGAGTGCGTCGCGGACGAGCGCGGGCCGGCGGCCGGATCGGGGGCCGCGCTCGGTCCTGTGCCCGGCCCCGGCGCCGCTTCCGGGCCCGGCGCAGGCCCGGTGGCGGTTCGCTCCGCCGTTCCGGCGGCTGCCGTGCCCGGTCCCGTACCGGCTTCCGCGGCCGCCTCGCCGTCCGCCCCGTCCGCCCCGTCGGTCCTGTCCGCCCCGGTGGGGTCGGCCGAGTCGGTCCCGGTGGTACCCCCTCCTGCCGCAGCCGCCGTCCGGCCGGCGCCCCGGGCCGCCCCGCGCCGCCCGACCGCCCGGCGCCGCCCCACCCGGCGGACACCCGCCGGCCCGGGGCGCCGGCTGGCCGCCCGGCTGGTGGACACCGCCGTCCTGGCCGTGGTCGCCGCCGCCGCGGGCCTCCCGCTCGGCCGCGAGGTGTCCGCCCACCTCCAGCGGAAGCTCGACCAGGCCCGGATGGCCAGCGTCCTCACCCACCACCAGGTCCAGGTCTGGCTGGTGGACGGCGTGGTGGTGGGCAGGCTCGCCGTTCTCCTCGGCATCCTGGCCTTCGTCGGACTGCTCTACGAGGTGCTGCCGACCGCCCGTACCGGCCAGACCTTCGGCAAGCGCCTGGCCCGGATCCGGGTGGTGGACGCGGCCCCGGCGGCCGCCCGCGCCCGGCTGGGCTTCGGCCGGTCGCTGCTCCGCTGGACCGTCGGGCAGCTCGCGGCCCTGCTGCTGATCGGCCTGGTCTGGCCGCTGCTCGACCGCCCGGCCCGCCGCGGCTGGCAGGACCGGGCGGCGCGCACCCGGGTCGTCCGGGACTAGGACGTGTTGTGCGGGTCGAATAGGCAAAACGGACTAAATATCCCAACCCCATAGAATGCGCGATGTTCTACTCGGGGCATGAGCACCCACGACCCCTCAGGCCCCGAGCCGGAGGGGGGCGGCCAGCCCTCCTTCGACAAGCGGCCCCCGCAGTCGGGCGGCGGCACGCCGGAAGGTAAGCCGTCGGACCCGTACGGAAACCCCCCGCCGTCGTCCGGTGGCCCCGAAGACCGGCCCGGCGCGTACGGCGGTGAGTACGGCGGCGCCCCCGGCGGGTCGCCGTACGGGCAGAGCCCCTACGGCCAGTCGCCGTACGACCAGCCGCCGCCGCCCGGCTACGGCCCGACCGGACACGGCACACCGGGCGCCGGGCCCCTGCCCGGGATGCCGCCGCTCGGCAGCTGGCCCAACCGGATCCTCGCCCGGCTGATCGACTACCTGCTCGTGCAGGTCGTGGCGATCATCGTGGTACTCCCCTTCGCCAGCCTCGGTGACCGCTCCGGTTCGACCGGCGCGTTCTGGCTCGCCTGCGCGCTCTACCTGGTCTACGAGGGTCTGATGCTCAGCCGGGACGGCCAGACGCTCGGCAAGAAGGCGATGAAGATCCGGGTCGCCATGCTGGCCGACGGCAACTCGCCGGCCCCGGCCGCCGCCTGGACGCGGGCCGCCGTCTTCATCGTCCCGGCGGTCGTCTGCTGCGCCGCCCTCTGGTGGCTGATCGACGGCCTGTTCGGCGTCTTCGACAAGCCGTACCGCCAGTGCCTGCACGACAAGGCCGCGAAAACCGTGGTGGTCTCCACGGCCTGAGCGCGAGTCCTTCGGGTCCGGTGCCGCCAGGTGGTGGGTCAGCGCTGCCGGGCGTACTCGTGCCCGGCGGGGCCCGCGGCGGGTGCGGGCGCCTGGGCGGTGGCGCCCGCCGGACGCCGGCGGGCGGCGGTGGACAGCGACAGCAGGGTCACCAGCGTGCCGAGCGCGAGCGCGAAGCCCAGCAGGACGGCGGTCTCCAGGACGCCGGTGGCGCCCGAGACGGCCAGCAGCGCCACGGTGGCGGCGACGACGGTGAAGGTGCCGAGGCAGATCTGAGCGGTGGTCGGGCGCGGCATGGCGGTGGTCCTTCGCACGTCGGGGGGAACGGGCGGTGCCGGGGGAGGTGCCAGGAGCCATGCCCGGCACGGGAGTTCGGTACGTTCAGGCTAGCCCGCCGGCTCCGGGGCACAGGGGGCGCACAGGCTCACCCGGGGGTCGTCCGCCCCACTCGGTACGGTGGTCGCGACCCGACCGCCGACCCTCGCAGGGAGAACCGCCGTGCCCATCCCCGCCGACTGGCCCACCACCGAGGCCGAGGCGCTCGCCGAGCAGGAACGGCTGCGCCCGCTCGTCCGGCCGTACGGCGACAGCCCCACCGCCGACACCGGCGAGCGGCCCGACGAGGCGCTGGTCGCCGGCGTCGACGTCGCGTACGACGACGAGCGGGACCTCGTGGTCGCCGCCGCCGTCCTGCTGGACCGCGACACCCTCGCCGTCGTCGAGGAGGCCACGGCCGTCGGCCGGATCGCCTTCCCCTACGTACCCGGCCTGCTCGCCTTCCGGGAGCTTCCCGCCGTCCTGGACGCCCTGGCCGCACTCACCCGCACCCCCGGCACCGTGGTCTGCGACGGGTACGGCCTCGCCCACCCGCGCCGCCTCGGCCTGGCCAGCCACCTCGGCGTGCTCACCGGCCTGCGCACCCTCGGGGTCGCCAAGACCCCGTTCACCTTCGACCACCGCGCACCGGACGCCGCCCGCGGCTCCTGGACCCCGCTCACCGACCCCGCGACCGGCGAGGAGGTCGGGCGCGCCGTCCGCACCCGGCCCGGCGTGAAACCCGTCTTCGTCTCGGTCGGCCACCGCATCGGCCTGCCCGAAGCCGTCGACACCACCCTCGGCCTCGCCCGCCAGTACCGCCTGCCCGAGACCACCCGCCGCGCCGACTCGCTCTGCCGCCGCGCCCTCGCCGCGCTGCAGGAGAGGACGCCCACGAACTGACCCCGGGTCAGGCGGTGTGGCGTTCACCGGCGATGCCGTTCTGCCGGCCCGGGCCATGTGTTAGACATGTGTTCCCGGGCGCCGCAGAGGGCCGCGCGGGACGAACGTACGGGACGGACGCACGGGGGAGGCGCCGGGAGTGGGCACGGGGACCGGTTCGAGCGGCGGGGCCGGCGGCGGCTACCGCGTCGAGGTCGAGCAGCTGCGGGCGTTCGCCGCCCAGGTCCGGGTACTGCTGGCCGAGTTCCAGCACTACGCCGACGGCACCACGACGCACGGCCGGAGCGGCGTCGGCAAGAACGCCTTCGGCACCTTCGCCGAGGCCACCGAACTGCACGGCCGGTACCAGGCGATGCGGGACGGCCTGCGGGACGTGCTCAACCAGCTCCAGGAAGCCGTCGACGACGCCCAGAAGAAGGCCGAACTCACCGCCACCAACTACGAGGAGCAGGAGCGCCGCACCGCGGGCAGACTCAAACTCGGCGACGACGGCTGGTCGGTGGCGGTCCCGTCCGCCACCAGCGCCGCCGCGTACGCCCGGACGGTGGCCCCGCCCCGGCACTCCGGCGGGAAGTCCGAACGGTGAGCACCGAACAGCCGAGGAAGAGCGGAGGCGACCACCGGTGAACTACACCGACTTCGGCGCGTACAGCCACGGCCAGCTCCGGAAGATGGCCGAGGCCCTGAACCCCGGCGAGGTCATGGCCGCCAGCGACCCCTGGCGCCGCGCCGCCGACACCCTCAAGGCGATCCGCACCACCCTCACCCGCGCCAGCACCGAGGCGGCCGTCAGCTGGGAGGGCAGCACCAGCGACGCCTTCCACGCCCGCATGCTCCAGCTCGCCGGCACCATCAACAACACCGCCGCCTACGCCAACGACGCCGCCATCACCCTCAAGGCCATGTCCGAGGCCATCGCCAAGGCCAAGCGCGACATGCCCGAAGAACCCAGCGGCTGGGACCAGTTCAAGGACGGCGTCGGCGACACCGTCTCCTCCCTCTTCGGCGGCGACGACGAGGACACCAAGACCGCGGTCGTCGAGCAGAAGAAGGCCGAAGCCGTCGCGGTCATGCAGACCCTCGCCATGCACTACCGCGTGGCGACACCGATGCTGAAGCCGCCGCCTCCGCCGCCTCCGCCGCTTCGAACGGGCCGGCCCGGGCGGGCTGACGTGGAGGACACCTCGGCCACGTCCGGTGCCGACGGTTCGGCGGCGGTCGGCGCGATGATGGCCGGAGCAGGTCTTGGTAGTACGGGGACCAGAAGTGCCGCTGCTGCGGCGCCGTCACCCCAAACCGTGAAGCGGCCCGGCGCACCGGTATCTCAGAGGCCTGTCGGCGCGGTTTCGGCAACAGCCCCGGTGTCACGGGATTCCGGTATCAAGGGAGGTGCGGCACAGGTGTTGCCGAAGCTGCCTTCCGCCACCAACTTCGGTCCGGGAACCGGGATCGACGGCGTGGTGCCAGTCCTCAGCGCCGGGCCGGGCGGAAGCGCGGCAGCACCTGGTGCACCAGGTGCCGGTTCCGGCCACGGAGCGCCGGGCGGTCTCGCCGGCGGTCCCCACGGAGGAGGGCAGGGAGCCGCCCTTCCCGGGGGTTTGGGTGTGCCGGGTGGTGGTGCCAGAGGTGGGGCGAGCGGCCTTGAGGGCGAGCCTCTGGGGCGTGGTGGAGCGCGCGGGGTGGCGTCGGTTCGTGGCGGTAGCACCTTTGGTGTGGGTGGAGTCCAGGGGGGCGCCTTTGCCGGAGAGGGACGAAGCACATCGGGAGTGAAGTCCGGAGCCGGTCCTCGCCGGATCCCGGGTGTCGTCGGCGAAGGCGGTCACCCTGCTGCCGGCGCTTCCGGGAGGCAGGCCTTCACTGAAGGTGGATCAGGTCTGGGGGCCCGGAACCGCGGTCGCGGTGAGGAGGGCGCCGGTGCGGCGATGGGGCCGGGGTCGGTGGCGCCGCTGTCCGATCGACAGGGTCGAAGGAAGGGCAAGGAGAAGGACGGCAAGCGCCCGGCCTATCTGGTCGAGGACGAGGAGACTTGGGCATCGGGCAAGCAGACCAATCCGAACGTGGTGGAATGAGTTCTGGCCTGTGCAGGGACAGGCCGATTCGACCAGTCGTCCCGCAGGCCGACGCCCCGTGGGACGACTGCTGTGCTGAGTGGGGTGACCGGGCTTGACGAGCGACCGACTGGCGCGTGGTGCAGCCGTACTTGCTGCCGGCGCCTTGTTGTGGGGGAGCGCCGTCTCACCGGCTGCGGCGGATCAGATTCGCGACAAGCAGTGGCCGCTGAAGAAGTACGAGGCAGAGACGAAGGTCTGGCCCACCAGCCAGGGTGAGGGTGTTGTCGTCGCGGTCGTGGACAGCGGAGTCAATCAGGACCACCAGGACCTGACCGGCCAGGTGCTGCCCGGTGCCGACTTCTCCGGAGCCGGGACTGACGGGCGAGCAGATGCCGATGGCCATGGCACCGGAATCGCCAGCCTTATCGCCGGGCACGGGCATGAGTCTCAGGCGGGCGTTATGGGCCTGGCGCCGAAGGCGAAGATCCTGCCCGTTCGAATCGTGTGGAACGGTCAGTCCCAGGACCCGCAGCAGTCCGACATTGCCTTGGCCGTTCGATTCGCCGTCGACCACGGTGCCAAGGTCATCAACATGTCGATCGGAGGATTCTCCAGATTCGATTCCCAGACTCGTGGGGCTATCGACTACGCGGTGTCCAAGGACGTGGTGGTGGCCGCCGCCACCGGGAACAGCGGGGACAGCGGTGCCGCGGTCGAGTATCCGGCGGCGTTTCCGGGAGTTGTAGCGGTCGGGGCGGTGGGAGAGAAGGGCAACCTCTGGGAGAGGTCGACGTTCGGCCCCGAGACCACGATCACGGCCCCGGGCGTAGACGTTTACCAGGCCACGGCCAAGTCGACATCGAGCTACGGAATCGGTAAAGGCACGTCGGACGCCACCGCCTACGTCTCCGCGACGGCCGCGCTCATTCGGTCGAAGTACCCCGGTCTCTCGGCCGGGCAGGTCATCAACCGGATGATCAAGAGCGCGACTCCGCCCGGCGACGGTTCGGCGGTGCCGAATGACCGGTACGGGTACGGGGTGGTCTCTCCGGCGAAGGCGCTGGAGGCCAATCCGGCGGTGGACGGCGGGCCGAAGGAGAACCCGTTGCTGGGGCGGGCGGAGTCCCAGGGGACTCCGCCGGGGGCGACGACGGCCGTTCCCGGTGGGGAGCCCTCCGAGGACGTGACCGAGCCGCCGATGGCCGCGCCGGTGGCGGGGGCGCGCGGGAACCCGGGGATCACGTACACGTTGGTCGGCGCGGGCGGCCTGTTGGTGCTGGTGGTCGCGGGTGTGGCCGGGGCGGTGGCGGTGCGGGCGCGACGCCGGAGGCGGGCGGTCATGGTGCCGGGGTACGGCGGGTACCCGCATGCCGGGCCGGCGGCGCCCGTACCGCCCCCGACGCCTCCGGTGCCGCCGTCGGGGAATCCGTATCAGTGAGCGGGGCCGTGCGGCGCGTCCTCCGAAGGAGTAACCCTCCGGGTGAACGCGGTGTCGGCGGATTCGCTCGAAGGCGTGACGCGGGAGGCGGCGGTCGGGGAGGGGGTCAGAGCTTCCGGTACATCACGTGCAGGCCGATGTCGCCCTTGTCGGGGTGGTGGAAGGCCTCGGGGACGGTGGTGAGGATCTCGAAGCCGAAGGACTGCCAGAGCGCGACGGCGCGGTGGTTGGTCTCGACGACGGCGTTGAACTGCATGGCGCGGTAGCCGTCGGCGCGGGCCTGGTCGAGGACGTGGGCGCAGAGGGCGCGGGCGACTCCGCGCCCGGAGTGGCGGGGGTCGACCATGAAGCCCGCGTTGGCGACGTGGGAGCCTGGGCCGGCCTGGTTGGGGTGGCTCTCGGCGGTGCCCAGGACGGTGCCGTCCTCGTCGACGGCGACGAAGGTGCGGCCGGGGGCGTGCCTGCACCAGAGGGCGCGGGCCCGTTCCTCGCCGGTGTCGCGGTCCCAGCAGTACGTCTCGCCGGCGGCGACGATCTCACGCAGGAAGTGCCAGATGGCCGGCCAGTCGTCGGGGGTGGCTTCGCGGATGAGCATGGTGTCCAGCATGGACCGGAGCGCCCCGGTTTGACCAGGGGTTTCCGGCCTGCGGGCGGTCGGTGCGGCCCGGCGGCGGGCTGGCAGTATTTCGGCGGCCGCTGGCGGTAAGGCCGCTGGCCGGGGCGCCGGCCCGCCGTCATCCTGGATGCATGACCACCGCCGAGAACCCCGCCGCCGTCGTCCCGGACACCAAGGACTGGACCTGGGTCCTGGAGCGCCCCTGCCCGGACTGCGGCCTGGACGCCCGGTCCGTGGCCCGGGAGGAGGTCGCCGGGATGATCCGGGCCAATGCGGACGCCTGGCTGGCCGTGCTGGCCGGCGAGGAGGACGCGCTGCGCCGCCGCCGCAGTCCGGAGATCTGGTCGGACCTGGAGTACGCCTGCCACGTCCGGGACGTCTTCCGGCTGTTCCACGTCCGTCTGAACCTCATGCTCGACCACGAGAACCCGATCTTCCCGAACTGGGACCAGGACGAGACGGCCGTCGCCGACCGCTACGGGGAGCAGCGTCCGCAGGACGTGGCCGACGGGCTGGCAGCTGCCGCGCAGACGCTGGCGGCCGCCTTCGAGGAGGTCGCGGACGGGCAGTGGCAGCGTACGGGGGGCCGCAGCGACGGCGCGCGTTTCACGGTGGAGTCGTTCTCCCGTTACCTGATCCATGACCCGGTCCACCACCTGTACGACGTCACGGGCGAGCGGGCCCGGGCCGCCGGGCGGCGGGTGGTGTAGGGGAGTTCAGCCGGTGGGCAGGCCTCCGGCCGGGGCCTGGGCCCGTGCCGGGGTCACCAGTCGGAGGCCTCGCGCAGCATGGTCCGGCGGAGCCGGCCGGCCACGCTGGCGGTGTCGGTGCCGATGACGTCGGCGATCTCGGGCGCGGCGAGACCGACGACGTAGTGCAGGATCGCCAGGTCGTCGTCGACGGGGTGGCGGACCGGTTCCGGCGGCCGGGACAGCCGGGTGTGATCGGTGACGATGCCGCGCAGGATCTGCCAGGCGTGCGCGGTCGGGTTGGAGCTGCCCAGCAACTCGCGCCAGCGGATCGCGATTTCGGCGAACGCCTGTTGGACCGCGCCGGCCGCCTCGGCCTGTTCCGGCAGCCAGACCCGGGCGTAGCTGAGGTACCGAGGCCGGTGCAGCTCACAGAAAGCCGTGAACTCCAACGGCATGTCGGGTGGTTCGCCGGGCCCCGGAGGGGGTTCGGCGGTGCTGTCATGACGAATTGTCATCTCGACTTCTCGGCAAGGGAGATGGATTTCTGACGGTCGATCATCTGTGCTCACTCTACGGTAGGCGCTCGGTGCGCTGGGTTACCAATCGGCCGGAGCGCCCGGCGTGCGCCGTCGCCCGGCCGGTTCCGGTGGCGGCCGGCGGGGCGGGGCGGACGGAGGGTTGGCGAGGGAGCGGTCGTGGCGTGGTGCGCAGTAGCGCCACGGGTGCAGGTGCGAGCGCGTCGCACCTGGTCAGGAGGTGTAGGACGGCAATAGCTGCAAGGCAGTTGATGTGCCACCGTAGGCCGTATGGAGGCTCACGTCCACGACCACGGCGCGAAGCCGCGCCCGCACAACCATTCACACGACCACCCGCACGGTGGTGATGCCGATGATCATGCTGACGCCCATCAGGTGCAAGCTCGCCGCTCCGGCCGCGGCGATCACGGGCGAACCCGTGCGCACGGTTCCCCGCGCCACCGTCTCGGCCATCTGCTGCGTCCGCACTCGCACGACGCGGCGGACCGGGTGGACGCCGCCCTGGAGGCCTCCGCGGACGGTCTGCGCACGCTCTGGATCTCCCTCCTGGTGCTCGGCGCCACCGCGCTGGTCCAGGCCGCCGTGGTGCTGTTCTCCGGCTCGGTGGCGCTGCTCGGCGACACCGTGCACAACCTGGCGGACGCGCTGACGGCGGTCCCGCTGGCGGTGGCCTTCCTGTTCGGCCGCCGGGCGGCGAACCGCCGCTACACCTACGGCTACGGGCGGGCCGAGGATCTGGCGGGTGTCGCGATCGTGCTCGCGGTCGCCGCCTCGGCCGGGTTCGCCGGGCTGGCCGCGGTGGACCGCCTGCTGGACCCCCGGCCGGTGGGCCACCTCTGGGCGGTGGCCGGCGCGGCGGTGGCCGGCTGTGTCGGCAACGAGTGGGTGGCCCGCTACCGGATCAGGACCGGCCGGCGGATCGGCTCGGCGGCCCTGGTGGCGGACGGTGTGCACGCCCGTACCGACGGCCTGACCTCGCTGGCGGTGCTGGCCGGCGCGGTCGGCGCCGGACTCGGCCTGCCCTGGGCGGACCCGCTGGTCGGCCTGCTGATCACGGTGGCGATCCTGTGGGTGCTGCGGGGTTCGGTGCGCGAGGTCGGCCGCAGGCTGATGGACGGGGTGGATCCGGCTCTGGTGGACGCCGCAGAGGGCGCGTTGCGCGAGGTGGAGGGCGTGCGCGGGGTGGGCGCGCTCCGAATGCGCTGGATCGGGCACACGCTGCGGGCCGAGGCGGACGTGGTGGTGGACGGCACGCTCTCGGTGGTGGCGGCGCACCGGGTGGCCGAGGCGGCGGAGCAGGCGCTGGTCCGGGCGGTCCCGCGCCTGCTGGCCGCCACCGTGCACATCGACCACGCTCCGGCGGCCTGAGGCCGAATCGCGAAGCGCGGCCGTGGGTGTGATCGCTCGTCAGTTCTGGCGTCCGGTCTCCGCCGGGGTGATCCGGTCGTCCGCCGCGGTGCGCCGCTCGACCTGGGCGGGGAACGATTCGAGGGCTCGCCGGCGGGCCAGTTGCGCCGCTGCGGCGGCCGCGGCGCCGGCGGCGCTCGCGAGTCTCGCGGTGTCGGCCTCGTCCCCGCCGTGCACGGTGAGTCTCGCGAGGTCGGCCCCGGTGCCCCGCCGGTCGCGGCCGACGGCGCTGCGCGCGGCGTGTTCCTCGGCCGCCTGTCTCGCGGCCAGATAGGCCTGGACGGCGGCCATCCCGTACACCGGCTGGATCAGCTGGTGGCCCTTGAAGAAGGGTCTGGCCGGGGCGAACCCGGCGGCGACCACGAGGTCGCGAATCTCGGCTATCTCCGCCTCGCTGCGGGCGGTGAAGCGGACCTCCCAGCCTTTCTTGTACGTATGGCCCTGTTCGCCGCTCCGGCGGGCCGGGTCCGGCCGGCGGACGTATCCGGGCAGGCGGCCGAGGCGGAGTTGGGCCGCGCGGAGGCCGGCGGTCTCGTCACGTGACATGAAGTAAGGGTAGGCAATCCGGAGGGCGGGAGTGACTCCCGGAGGGGCTTCGGCGTATGCCCTTGGTCACCCACGGTCAAACGCCCTGGTCGGCGATCGGCTTCGATCGGTGATGACAACCATAAGGCCGACCATTGCTCCGAATGGGTGAGGGTATGGGGACTTTAGTGCGGGCTGATCCCGGTTTCGCGACGGTTGGGTAACAGTGCGTCAGGCGCCTGATGGCCGGTCGGTGCTGTTGGGGATGGTGTCGGCATGAGCTACCGGATTCCCTCGCCGCCGCCTTCCCTGGAGGAGCTGGCGAAGCGTCAGCAGAATGTTGTCACCGCCAGCCAGTTGCGCGCCCGCGGCGTGCCGGCCCGGGTCGTCAGTGAGCACTGCCGCCGTGGTGGCCCGTGGCGGCGGCTGCTGCCCCGCGTCTACCTGTTGCAGGACGAAGGGCCGACGCCGGAGCAGCGGATGTGGGCCGCCCTGCTGTACGCCGCGCAGAACGGCCGGGAGGAGGGCCGCCGCGAGGGCGCGGTGATCACCGGTACGGCCGCGCTCGCGCTGTACGGCTTCGCGGCCGCGCCGCGGCTGACCGCCGTCACCGGGGTGGACGTCCTGGTGCCCCGGCAGCGCCGGCTGAAGGACGCCGGTGAGGTGCGGATCCGGCGCACCGAGCGGGAGTTGGTGGCCCGGTCCGTACAGGGCCTGGCGTGTGCGCCGGTCGCCCGGGCGGTCGCCGACGCGCTGTGCGCGTGGACGGCGGACGGGGCCGCGCCGGGCGTCGCGGCCGGCCCGCGGCTGGTCCGCGAGGTCCTGCGCGAGGCCGTGCACCGGCCGGACGTCCGCTGCACGGCGGGGGAGTTGGTCGCCGAGCTGACCGAGTCCGGGCTGGTCGCCGACCCGGCCGTGCGGGCCGCACTGGACGAACTGCTGGCCGCCGAGCGGGATGTGGCGCTGGACCGGGTCGGCGAGGTGGTGGACGCGTGGCTGCTGCCCGCCCCGCTGGCCGGCCCCGAACTGCGGATGCGCGGCGGCACCTACATCGCCGTTCCGGACCTCTACTGGCCGCAGGCGGGCGTGGCGGTGGAGGTCGACTCGGAGCTGCGCTGTGTCAGCGAGGGGGAGACCGCCTGGGTGCGCGGCGGCCAGCAGCGGATGGAGTACCTCGGGGTCCGGGTGGTCCACCTCTCCGGCGCGCGGCTGGCCGCCGACCCGGACGCGGTCGGCGCGGAGCTGCGCGAGGCGTTGTTGCGGGGTGGTACCGACGTGGTGGAGCTGATGGTCACCGAGTTCTGAACCGCGTGCCGAACCGCGTGCCGAGCGGCCTGCGGAGCAGGGGCTCAGCTCCGCACCACCGGGGAGCCGACCAGCTCGACCCCGGCGGCCCGCAGCTCCTCCAGCGCGGCGGAGACGGTCGCCGGCATGACGCCCGCCGTCAGGTCCAGCAGGACGCGGGTGGTGAAGCCCGCCCTGGCCGCGTCCAGCGCGGTGGCCTTGACGCAGTGGTCGGTGGCGAGGCCGACCACGTCCACCTCGGTGACCTGCCGCTCGCGCAGCCACTCCACCGGTCCGCGGTTGTTCTCGTCGATCCCCTCGAACCCGCTGTACGCCGCCGCGTAGGCGCCCTTGTCGAAGACCGCCTCGATGGCGCCCGAGGTGACGGAGGGCGCGAAGTTGGGGTGGAAGCCCACACCCTCGGTGCCCGCCACGCAGTGCACCGGCCAGCTGTTGATGTAGTCCGGCCGGTCGGAGAAGTGGTCGCCCGGGTCGATGTGGTTGTCGCGGGTGGCGAGGATGTGCTGGTACCCGGGGGAGGACTCGGCGATCAGGTCGGTGATCGCGGCGGCCACCTCGGCCCCGCCGGAGACGGCCAGGCTGCCGCCCTCGCAGAAGTCGTTCTGCACGTCGACGACGATCAGTGCCCGGTGCATGGCTCGCATCCTCGGTTGTGGGGGGTCTGCGCCCCGGCGGTGGGAGCCCTCGGGAGCTCCGCGGGAACTCTACGGCTGACTCTAGGGAGTGGCGCGCGGAGGCGGAAGGCCCGGGCCCGCCGCCTCCGCGCGAGACCTGCGTTCGAACGTTCAGACGATCAGTTCGGTGGGCAGCACCGGATCGCCCTTGGACAGCTGGGTGGCCGACAGCGGCAGCGCCGCCCGGGCCCGGACGTGCCGCTCGCGGGCCGCGCTCAGGGGTTCCCGGCCGACCACCTCGCCCGCCCGGACCAGCGGCACCTGCATCAGGTGCGGCTCCAGCCCGGCCGGGACGGGCCCGGTGCCGACCACCTCGGCCTCGGCGACGCCCTCCCCGTCGGGCCGGCGCGCCGCCCACTTGCGGCCGCCGATGCTGGTCTTGCCGCCGGCCGCGCGCTTGGCCACCGGGGCCAGCGGCCCGTCCGCCGACGTGGCCCGGGCGACCAGCTTGTAGACCATCGCGCAGGTCGGGTGGCCGCTGCCGGTGACCAGGCTGGTGCCGACGCCGTAGCCGTCCACGGGTGCGGCGGCCAGCGCGGCGATCGCGTACTCGTCCAGGTCCGAGGTGACGATGATCTTCGTCCGCTCGGCGCCGAGCTCGTCCAGCTGGCGGCGGACCCGGTGGGCCAGCAGGGTGAGGTCGCCGGAGTCGATCCGGACCGCGCCCAGCTCCGGTCCGGCCACCTCGACGGCGGTGCGCACCGCCTCGCGCAGGTCGAAGGTGTCGACCAGCAGGGTGGTGCCCTTGCCCATGGAGGCGATCTGCGCCCGGAACGCGTCGCGCTCGCTGTCGTGCACCAGGGTGAAGGCGTGTGCGGCGGTGCCGGTGGTCGGGATGCCGTAGGTGAAGCCGGCCTCCAGGTCGGAGGTGGCGCCGAAGCCGGCCACGTAGGCGGCCCGGGCTGCCGCGACGGCGGCGTGCTCGTGGGCGCGCCGGGCACCCATCTCGATGCAGGGGCGCCCGCCGGCGGCGGCGGTCATCCGGGAGGCGGCGGCGGCGATCGCCGAGTCGTGGTTGAGGATGGAGAGGATCACCGTCTCCAGGATCACCGCCTCGGCGAAGGTGCCCTCGACGGTGAGCAGCGGCGATCCGGGGAAGTAGACCTCGCCCTCCGGGTAGCCGTGGATGTCACCGGTGAACCGGTAGTCGGCCAGGTAGCGCAGGGTGTCCTCGTCGGCCACGCCCTGGCCGGCCAGCCAGTCGAGCTGTGCGGCGGTGAAACGGAAGTCCTCGACGGCGTCCAGCACCCGGCCGGTGCCGGCCATCACGCCGTAGCGCCGGCCGTTCGGGAGCCGGCGGGTGAACACCTCGAAGACGGAGCGGCGGTGCGCGGCCCCGCTGCGCAGGGCTGCCTGCAGCATGGTGAGCTCATAACGATCGGTGAACAGCGCGGTCGAGCCGGCCGCGCGCACGGAAGTGGCGTCCATGTGGATGATGCTACTACCACTTAGCGTCAGAGTGACGATTTCTCGTTCGCGGTACCTGGGGCGGAATCGCCCGCGGGTCCCCCGGATGGCAGCATGGGGGCTGGAAGGGCATGTGGGAGAGAGCACAGCGAGGGAGGACCCAGCGGTGAGTGTCGCGCCCGCGGAGATCGAGCGCCCGGAGGTCGAAGGCCTGCCGGTGGTGGAGCCGGACACGCCCTGGGTGACCATCGTGCACAACGATCCGGTCAACCTGATGAGCTACGTCCAGCACGTCTTCCAGGCCTACTTCGGCTACCCGAAGGACAAGGCGAGGAAGCTGATGATGGAGGTGCACAGCAAGGGCCGGGCAGTGGTCTCCAGCGGCTCCCGCGAGGAGATGGAGCGTGACGTCCAGGCGATGCACGGGTACGGCCTCTGGGCCACCCTGCAGCACGACTGACCCGCCGGCGCGGGCTCCGCACACCACCGAATCGACGAGACGGGCTGACCGATACAGATGGCTGGGTTGTTCGAGAGTGCCGGCGGCGGGAGCGCGGCGATCGCGCTGGACGAGCTGGAGGCCTCCATCCTGCGCTCCCTGGAGGTGCAGATGCTGGAGCTGATCGGCCCCGGCCCGGCGGCGGAGGGCGGCGGCGACCCGCTGGCCGCGCTGTTCGCCGAGGGGCCCACGGAGGCGCCCGCCGATCCGGCGCTGGCCAGGCTCTTCCCGGACGCGTACGGCGATCCGGAGCGGCCCGAGGAGGCCGAGGACAAGGTGGCCTCCGCCGAGTTCCGCCGCTACACCGAGCTGGACCTGCGCGCCCGCAAGCGCGAGGACGCGCTGCACGTGGTCCGGGCCCTGGACGGGCTGGGCGGCGAGGGCGGGGTGCTCAAGCTGGCCGCCGCCGACGGTCTGCGCTGGCTGGGCGCGCTCAACGACCTGCGGCTGACGCTGGGCGTGCGGCTGGAGGTCACCGAGGAGGACGAGCAGGGGCTGTACGACCTGCCGGACACCGACGAGCGCAAGCCGCTGGTGATGGCCTACCTCTGGCTGGGCGCACTCCAGGAGTCGCTGCTGGAGGCGATCGCGGACTGATTCTCCCGCCGCCGGGCCGCCCCGACCATCTGTCCACATGATGGACCGATGGTCGGGGCATTTCTGTCTAAAACGGGCGAAAACCTACCAGGTCATGCTCAAATGTCGCTCAGATGAACACCGCTATTCGGAGCCTGCGTGGTACGACTTCCTCCTCCCCACGAGACCCACCCAGGACGGTGAACCATGGCCGAACAGCTCTACGACGAAGTCGTCGACGCCAAGCCGGACGAGGAGGGTTACCAGCGGGGGCTGGGCAGTCGCCAGATCCAGATGATCGCCATCGGTGGCGCCATCGGCACCGGCCTCTTCCTCGGTGCGGGCACGGCGATCTCCAGGTCGGGGCCGAGCCTGATCCTGTCCTACGCCGTCGCCGGCGTGGTGATCTTCGTGATCATGCGGGCCCTCGGCGAACTGCTCACCTACCGCCCGGTGTCGGGCAGCTTCGCGGAGTACGCGCGGGAGTTCCTCGGCCCCTTCGCGGGTTATGTGACCGGCTGGACGTACTGGCTCTTCTGGGTGGTCACGGGCATGGCGGAAACCACCGCCGCCGCCGTCTACATACGGTTCTGGGCGCCCGACATCCCGCAGTGGATCAGCGCGCTGACCTTCCTGGTCATCCTGTACGCGGCCAACCTGATCTCGGTGAAGCTGTTCGGCGAGATCGAGTTCTGGTTCTCCATGGTCAAGGTGACGGCCATCATCGGCATGATCCTGATCGGCATCGGCGTGCTCACCCTGGGCTTCAGCAAAGCCGGTGACACCGCGTCGATCACCCACCTCTGGGACAACGGCGGCTTCTTCCCCAAGGGCATCGGCGCCACCGTGATGACGTTGCAGATCGTGATGTTCGCCTACCTCGGCGTCGAACTCGTGGGCGTCACCGCCGGGGAGAGCGAGAACCCGCAGAAGACCCTGCCGCGGGCCATCAACACCCTGCCCTGGCGCATCGTGCTGTTCTACATCGGCGCCCTGACGATCATCCTCGCGCTGGTGCCGTGGACCGAATTCCAGCCCGGCGTCAGCCCGTTCGTCGCCGCCTTCGGCAAGATAGGCATCCCGGCCGCGGCCGGCATCATCAACTTCGTGGTGCTCACCGCCGCGCTCTCCTCCTGCAACTCCGGCATGTACTCCACCGGCCGCATGCTGCGCGACCTCGCCCTGCGCGGCCAGGCCCCCGGCCGGCTCACCGGCCTCAACGCGCGCCGCACCCCCGCCGTCGCGATCACCGTCTCCTCGCTGCTGATGGGCGTCGGCGTGGTGCTCAACTACCTGGTCCCGGCCAAGGCGTTCGAGTACATCACCTCGGTCGCCACCGTCTGCGGGCTCTGGACCTGGGCGATGATCCTGATCTGCCAGATCCGCTACCGCCGGGCCTGGCGGAACGGCCACCTGCCACCGCCCAGCTTCAAGGCGCCCGGCGGTGTCTGGAGCAGCTGGGCCGCTCTCGCCTTCCTCGCCCTGGTCGTCGTGCTGATCGCCTTCGACCCGATCAGCCGGATCTCGCTCTACGTCTTCCCGGTCTGGGCCGTGCTCCTGGTCGTCGGCTACCAGGTGCTCAAGCGCACCCGCCCGCAGGCCGTCCACGGCACCGCCCATGACCACCTGCACGTCGGCGACAGCGGCTGAGCCGGGCCGTGGACGCCCCGGCGGACACCGGCCGGGGCGTGGCTATCCTGGCCGCATGCTGACCATCACCCGAGAACTGCGCGACGCGATCGTCGCCCACGCCCGCGCCGACCATCCGGACGAGGCCTGCGGCGTGGTCGCCGGACCGGCCGGCAGCGGACGGCCGGAGCGGTTCATCCCGATGCTCAACGCCGCCCGGTCGCCCACCTTCTACGAGTTCGACTCGGGTGACCTGCTCAAGCTCTACCGCGAGATGGACGACCGGGACGAGGAGCCCGCGATCGTCTACCACTCGCACACGGCCACCGAGGCCTACCCGTCGCGCACCGACGTGAGCTACGCCTCCGAGCCGTTCGCCCACTACGTCCTGGTCTCCACCGCCGAGGGCAACGGCGCGGACGACCCGTACCAGTTCCGCTCGTTCCGCATCGTGGACGGCGCGATCACAGAGGAAGACGTCCAGGTAGTCGAGGCCTACCCGGCCTGACCAGCACCCACCTGGGCGGGGCCCGCCGACTGTCCGCGAAGCGGTCGGCGGGCCGTGCTGTCTCAGCAGCAGATACGGAAACATCCGGATCCCGAGACGGGCATGTCGGAGCGGGCCCGGGAATCTATACGATGAGTCCATGCGTTCCGTCGATGTGAGCAACCAGGCCCCGGGCATCCGCCTTGTGGCGCGCCTGCACGTCGACCTGTGCCGGCTCGCCAGTGCGATCTGTCCCGGCACGCCGGCGCGCTCGCGCTGAGCCGCCCGTCCAGGCCCGCCGTCGGCCCCAGGCCCCGGGCCCACCCCGCCCTGCCGCGTCCGCTGCGGCCCACCACCCCACCACTCGCACAGGAGCGCACCCATGGCCATCGAGGTCCGCATCCCGACCATCCTCCGCACCTACACCGACGGCGCCAAGGCCGTCGAGGGCACCGGTAGCAACCTCGGGGAACTCTTCCACGACCTCGACGCCCGCCACCCGGGCATCGCCGCCCGCCTGCTGGACGGCGGCGAGCTGCGCCGCTTCGTCAACGTCTACCTCAACGACGAGGACGTCCGCTTCCTGGAGGGCATCTCCACCGCCCTCGCCGACGGTGACAGCGTCACCATCCTGCCCGCCGTGGCCGGCGGCGCCCGCTGACCTCCCGCTCTCCCGCCCGATCGCCCACCGGGCGGCGCGGGCGGGAGAGCCGCCGCACCCGACCCTCACCGCCGTTGCCGGAGGCCCCCTTGCGTTACGACAGCCCGCTCGAAGCCGTCGGCAACACCCCGCTGGTCCGCCTGCCCCGACTCTCCGCCGCGCTCCCCGGCAACGCCGACGGCCTGGTGAGCCTCTGGGCCAAGCTGGAGGACCGCAACCCCACCGGGTCCATCAAGGACCGCCCGGCGCTGCACATGATCGAGCGCGCCGAGGCCGCCGGCCGGCTCACCCCCGGCTGCACCATCCTGGAGCCCACCAGCGGCAACACCGGCATCTCGCTCGCCATGGCCGCCAAGCTCAAGGGCTACCGGATGGTCTGTGTGATGCCCGAGAACACCAGTGAGGAACGGCGCGAGCTGCTCCGCATGTGGGGCGCCGAGATCATCGCCTCCCCGGCTGCCGGCGGCTCCAACACCGCGGTGCGGATCGCCAAGGAGATCGCCGCCGAGCACCCCGACTGGGTGATGCTCTACCAGTACGGCAACC
Source organism: Kitasatospora sp. NPDC087315 (assembly GCF_044744345.1). Taxonomy (NCBI): domain Bacteria; kingdom Bacillati; phylum Actinomycetota; class Actinomycetes; order Kitasatosporales; family Streptomycetaceae; genus Kitasatospora; species Kitasatospora sp. NPDC087315. The sequence goes on from NZ_JBIUYD010000013.1 coordinate 107,700, forward strand.
CGGACAACGCCGGTGCCCACTACGCCACCACCGGGCCCGAGATCCTCGCCGACCTGCCCACCGTCACCCACTTCGTGGCCGGCCTCGGCACCACCGGCACCCTGATGGGCGTCGGCCGGTTCCTGCGCGAGAAGGTCCCCGGCGTGCAGATCGTCGCCGCCGAGCCCCGCTACGACGACCTGGTCTACGGTCTGCGCAACCTCGACGAGGGCTTCGTCCCCGAGCTGTACGACGCCGAGGTGCTCACCACCCGCTTCTCGGTCGGCTCCGCCGACGCCGTCCGCCGCACCCGCGAGCTCCTCCAGCAGGAGGGCATCTTCGCCGGCGTCTCCACCGGCGCCATCCTGCACGCCGCCATCGGCGCCGGCCGCAAGGCCGCCGCGGCCGGCCGCCGCGCCGACATCGTCTTCGTGGTCGCCGACGGTGGCTGGAAGTACCTCTCCACCGGCATCTACACCGCCGAGACCACCGAGGACGCGGTCGAGGCCCTTCAGGGCCAGCTCTGGGCGTAGGGCCCTTCCCGCCGGACGGGCCGGACGGCCCGACCGCTAGACCCCGGCCGCGTGCCGGGCCCGGGCCCAGGTCTGCCCGTCCACCGCACCGGCCCGGCGGCGGAAGGCCGAGAGCGGCACCTCGCGCAGCTCGTCGGTCTCCAGCCAGCTGCTCCGGCCCTGCCGGTCGGCCACCGTGCCGGGCGGCAGCGGCAGCACCCCGGGGCGGTCGGCGTGGTGCTTGCTGGTGATCTTCGCGACGGTCGCGACCCGGCCGTTCACCCGAAGCACCAGACAGGGGCGGTCCTTCGACCCCGGGCCGTCCTCGAACGGGACCTCGGCCCACCAGATCTCCTGCGGCGCCGGTCCGGGACGGCCCTTCGCCGGCCGTGGCGCGGCCGGTGCGGGCGCCTGCCGGGCCCGCCGGACCAGCGCCGACACGACGAAGGCCAGGGCCGCGACCGCCGCCACCGCCAGGACCACCCAGATGCCAGTCATGCGGCCGACCGTACCGGGCACGCGGCTCCCCGCACCACTGTGACCGTCGCCGCGGCCGGGTATTTGTCCGGACTCTGCTTCCGGTTCGTCACGGAATGACCACAGAGTCCGATCTTGGGCGAGGATGCCCCCGGCCCCCGGAAAGGCTGCTCACGAACGTTTCCCGACGCAAACGGAGTGACCCCGTGAGGCACAGCACCGACCTGTGGACCTACACCGAGATCGCCCGCCACATCAAGGTCCAGCCGGAGACCGTCCGCAACTACCGCAGGCACGGCCTGCTGCCCGCCCCCGACGTCGTCGACGGCAGCGGCCACCCCCGCTGGTACCCCGCCACGATCAGGACCTGGGCCCGCAGGCGCCCCGGCCACCGCTGAACCGGAGACGCCGCCCCCGGCCCAGGCGTTCTGGTGATTCCAGCCACAGCGCGGCACGGAGACGGGGGCAAAGTGCCGCTCCCCCCTTACTCTCGACACGCGAACGCAGTGCTACCGGCCGGTTCACCGGCCCGTACTGCCATTGACCAGCAGCAGCCAGGACGTGTCGGGGCGGAGGGGCTCGGATGAAACTGACCGTGGTGGGGTGCTCGGGGAGCTTCCCGTCCGCCGACTCGCCGTGCTCCAGCTACCTCGTCGAGGCCGACGGCTACCGGGTGGTGCTCGACCTCGGCAACGGCGCGCTCGGCGCCCTGCAGAAGTACGCCGACCTCTACGAGGTGGACGCTGTCCTGCTCAGCCACCTCCACGCCGACCACTGCATCGACCTCTGCGCCTACTGGGTCGCGCGCAACTACCGTGCCGGGGGCTGTCCCGACCCGATGCCGGTCTACGGCCCGGCCGGGACCGCCGAACGGCTCGCCCGCGCCTACGACATGCCGGAGGACCCCGGCATGAAGGAGGTCTTCGACTTCCGCACCCTCACTCCCGGCGGCTTCGACCTCGGCCCGCTGCGGATCGGGGTCGCGCAGGTCAACCACCCGGTCGACGCCTTCGCCTTCCGGCTCGAACACAACGGCCGGGCCCTCGTCTACTCCGGCGACACCGGGGAGAGCGCCGAACTCGTCGAGCTCGCCCGCGACAGCGACCTCTTCCTCTGCGAGGCCGCCTACCTCGACGGCCGGGACACCTACCGCGCCGTCCACCTCAACGGCCGTGAGGCCGGTGAACACGCCACCGCCGCCCGCGCCCGGCGCCTCGTGCTCACCCACATCCCGCCGTGGACCGACGCCGAGCACAACCTGCGGGACGCCGCCGAGGCCTTCGCCGGCCCGGTCGAGGTCGCCCGGGCCGGCGCGGTGTACGAGATCTGAGTCCGCACCCGGAGACCGTCCGGCCTCCGGGCGGGTTCACTCCACCGGGGTCAGCCAGTGCCGGTACCGGGGATCGGCGCCCGAGACCGCCGCCTCGTAGGCCGCCCGCAGCCGGGCCGTCAGCGGGCCGGGCGCGGCCGGCAGCTCCCGGTCGTCCAGCGACCGCACCGGGACCACCCCGGCCGCCGTCCCGCAGACGAACACCTCGTCCGCCGCGTACAGATCCGAGCGCAGCAGCCGTTCCACCCGCACCTCCACCCCCAGGCCCCGGGCCAGCGCCAGCACCGTGTCCTGGGTGATCCCCTCCAGCGCTCCCGCGCTGGTCGGTGGGGTACGCAGTACCCCGTCGCGCACCGCGAACACGTTCTCCCCGGTGCACTCGCTCACCGAGCCGTCCGGGCCGAGCAGCAGCGCCTCGTCGTACCCCGCGTCGGTCGCCTCCCGGCGGGCCAGCACCGAGTTCAGATACGGGCCGGTCGCCTTCGCGGCGGGCGGCACCGTGTTCGGGTCGTTCCGCCGCCAGCTGCTCGTCTTCACCCTGATCCCCGCCTCCGCTTCGGGGAGTTGGGACTGCCACTCCCAGCTCGCGATCGACGTCGAGACGGGGGAGGAGCGCATGTCCATCCCCATCGAGCCGTAGCCGAGGAAGGCGAAGTGCCGCAGATAGCAGGACCGGTGGCCGTTGGCGCGCACCAGTTCGATCGTTGCCTTGGTCAAGTCGTCCACGGTGTAGGGGAGTTCCATGCGCAGCATGCGGGCGCTGCGCTCCAGCCGGCGCAGATGCTCGGGCAGCCGGAACACCGCCGGGCCGTCCGCCGTCGCGAACACCCTGGTGCCCTCCAGTACCCCTGTGCCGTAGTGCAGTCCGTGCGTCAGGACGTGCACCCGCGCCTCCTGCCAGGGCACCAGTGCGCCGTCCAACCAGATCGTCGAAGCTTCGGGAAGAGCCATGGGCCCATCCTGGCCACCGCCGGACCGCGGGTCAGCCGCCCCGGCGCTGCCGGAACCGGCCATGACCGGGAGCGGAAGGGGCGGCCGTCTCGCTCCTCGGAAACCCCGGACCCACCCGCCGCCCCCTCACTACGCTGCGCTGATGGAGAGCCCCGACGGCCGCCCCGACAGTGACGCCACCCTGCTCTACGCCCGCCTGCTCGCCGAGCCGGGACGCCCGGCCGTCGCCCTCGGCCTGGGCTGGGACGAGAGCCGCCTCGCCGCCGCGACCGGCGAGCTCCTCGCGCTCGGCCTGCTCCAGCCGACGGCCGGCGGTCGGGGCGCGGGCCAGGAGGCAGGTCGGGGCGCAGGTCGGGGGCCGGGCCAGGGCGCCGACGGCGTCGGCGATCACGCTGCCGGTCATGCGGCGGTCTCCGTCGACACGGCCGTCCGCCAACTGCTCCTCGACGCCGACCAGCAGGTCGGCGCCCTGGTCACGGCCCTGCGCCGGGCCCGCGACTCCGTCGACCGCCTGCACACCGGCTACCTGCCGGTCCAGCACCGCCACCACGCCGGTACCGCCCTCGAGCTCGTCCGCGGGGCCGACCGGATCGCCGCCCTGCTGGAGGACGCGGCCCGCGGTGCCCGCACCGAGGCGCTCTCCCTGCGCCCGGGCCAGGACCTGTCGGGTCCGGCCCTGGCCGGCAAGCTGGCCCGCGAACGGCTCGCCCTCGCCCACGGCGCCGCCCTGCGCACCATCTACCCGGCCGCCGCGCTGCGCCGGCCCGCCGTGCTCGCGCACGTCCGGGAGCTGACCGGCGCCGGGGCCAGGATCAGGGCCGCCCACTCGCTGCCGCTCTGGCTGATCGTGGTGGACGCCCGGCTGGCGATCCTGCCCGCGCCGGGCGCCGGTCCGGACGGCGACGCCCCGGTGGCGGAGGCGGCCGTGGTGGTCCGCGAACCGGCCCTGGTCGCACTGGTGGCGGAGCTGTTCGAGTACTTCTGGTCGGCCGCCTGGACGCCGCCGGAACTCCTCTCCGACGCGACGGAGATGACCGACCGTCATCTGGAGGTGCTGCGGCTGCTCGCGGCCGGCCGTACCGATGCGGCGATCGCCCGCAAGCTGGAGGTGTCCGAGCGTACGGTGCGCCGGCTGGTCGCCGAACTGACCGCCGGCCTGGGAGCGGAGAGCCGCTTCCAGGCCGGTGTGCACGCGGCCCGCCTCGGCCGGATCTGAGGCGGGATCTGAGCCCGGATCCGAGGCGGGCCGCGGTGCGGGTGCGTTCGGCTCAGCGCCGTCCGGGCACGGGCAGGCCGAGGTGGTCGCGCAGCGTCGTCCCGGTGTACTCGGTGCGGAACACCCCGCGCTCCTGGAGCAGCGGCACCACCTGGTCGACGAAGTCGTCCAGGCCGCCGGGGGTGAGGTGGGGGACGAGGATGAAGCCGTCCGCCGCGTCGTTCTGCACATAGCCGTTGAGCTGCTCGGCGACCGTCTCGGCCGAGCCGATGAAGGACTGCCGCCCGGTCAGCTCGATCACCAGTTCGCGGCTGGTCAGTTTCTTCTCGGCGGCCACCGCACGCCATCGGGCGGCGAGTTCCAGTGGGTTCCCGGCCCTGACCCGGCCCTGGACGAGGGTGCTGTCCGGGTCGGGGTCCACGGCGGGCAGCGGACCGTCCGGGTCGTGGTCGGACAGGTCGATGCCCCAGACCTGCTCCAGGAAGGCGATCGCCGTCTGCGGTCCGACCTGGGCGCGGCGGATCTCGGCGGCGCGCTCGGCGGCCTCGGCGTCGGTGTCGCCCAGGACGTAGGTGACCCCGGGCATGATCTTCAGCTCGTCGGGCTTGCGCCCGTACCCGGCCAGCCGCCGCTTGACGTCGGCGTGGAAGGCCTGGCCGTCGGCGAGGGTGGAGTGCCGGCTGAAGATGACGTCGGCGGCCGAGGCGGCGAACTCCCGCCCCTCGTCGGAGTCCCCGGCCTGGATCACCACCGGATGGCCCTGCGGCGGGCGGGGGAGCGACAGCCTGCCCTCGACCTCGAACTGCGGGCCGCGGTGCCGCACCGGTTCCTCCTCGCCGTCCCAGAACTCCCGGGCCAGCTGGACGAATTCGGCGGCACGGGAGTAGCGGTCGGCGCGGGCGAGATAGCCGCCGCGGCGGAAGTTCTCACCGGTGAAGGCGTCCGAGGAGGTGACCACGTTCCAGGCCGCCCGGCCGCCGGAGAGGTGGTCGAGCGAGGCGAACCGCCGGGCCAGCTCGTACGGCTCGTTGAAGGTGGCGTTGACGGTGGCGGCCAGCCCGAGGTGGGTGGTGACGGCGGCCAGCGCGTTGAGCACGGTGATCGACTCGGGGCGCCCGACCACGTCCAGGTCGTGGATGCGGCCCTTCAGCTCGCGCAGCCGCAGGCCCTCGGCGAGGAAGAAGAAGTCGAACCGGCCGCGCTCGGCGGTTTCGGCGAGATGGCGGAAGGAGGAGAACTCGATCTGGCTCCGGGAGGCCGGATCGGTCCACACCGTGGTGTTGTTGACGCCCGGGAAGTGCGCGGCGAGGTGGATCTGCTTGAGCGGTCGGTCCGTCATCGGGTCACCTCGGCGGGGGCGGCGGCAGCGGGGGCGGCGGTGCTGGAGAGGGCGTAGCGGCTGGCGGGGCGGACCAGGCCGAGGTGGTCGCGCAGGGTGCGGCCGGTGTAGCGGGTGCGGAACAGCCCGCGCTCGCGCAGGGCCGGGACCACGTCGTCGGCGAGGGCGGCCAGGTCACGGGCCGGTTCGGCGGGCACCAGATGGAAGCCGTCCACGCCGCCTCCGCTCCCGGCTATCTCCGCGACCAGCGCGCGGGCCGCGGGCGCGTCGGGGAGCGCGGCGTCGATCCGGGCGAGGATCCGCAGGCTCTCGCCCGCGTGCAGCCGCAGTTCGGTGGCGGCGGTCAGCCGGGCGGCCGGGCCGGGGGCGTCCAGCAGGACCACGTCCGCGTACCGGGCCGCGGTGCGGACCCGGGCGCGGGCGCCGGCCGGGGCGTCCGGCGCGAGGTCCGCCGCGGCGACCGGGACCACGATGACCGGGCGGCCCTGCGGCGGGCGCGGGGTGATGGACGGCCCGCGAACGGAGAAGTGCGGGCCCTCGAAGTCGATGTAGTGCAGCTTGTCGCGGTCGATGAAGCGGCCGGTGGCGACATCGCGGATCTCCGCGTCGTCCTCCCAGCTGTCCCAGAGCCGGGAGGCGACCTCGGCGGCGTCGGCGGCCTCGGCCCAGAGCACGTCGGCCGGGGCGACGGCGCGCCGGCCGAAGGCCCTGGCCTCCGCCTCCGTGTCGGAGACCCCGACCAGCCAGCCGGCCCGGCCCTCGCTCACCCAGTCCAGCGTGTTGACGGAGACCGAGGTGTGGAACGGCTCGGTGTGGGTGGTGGTGACGGTGGGGACGAGGCCGAGGCCGCCGGTGACCGGTGCCAGCCGGGAGAAGGTGGCGAGGGCGTCGAGGCGGCGCGGCTCGGGGGTGTACGAGTCGTCGAGGGTGGCGAAGTCCAGGGTGGCCCGTTCGGCGAGGCGGGCGAGGGCCGCGAAGTGCCCGGCATCGACGTGGCCGGGGCTGTCGAGGGCAGCGGAAAGGTGCAACTGGCGGGGCATGTGAGGCCTTGACTTTCCTCGTGCGGGTGCGTGCGGGCACGGGTCGGACCTGCGCGGGCACGCGGGGGTACGTGGCGGTGGCCCGGACAGAGCGGGCGGACACGAGAGGCGGGAAGCAACGGGGCCGGGCCGGGCGGGGTCGTCAGCCGGGCGGCGGCGGGGGAACGGTCAGGTCAGGCGCAACACGCCGCGGACCACACCCGACCGAAGTCGATGTGGCTGCGGGTGACCAGAATGCGCGGGGCGTTCACCGCTTCAGTTGACCAGCGATCTTGCCGGTTCGTCAACCACCGTCTCGCCGGGCGGGCCAGGATCCGGGACGGCCGGAGACGGGACGACCCCGCCCCGCCGCTCGGGGGAGCGAGCGGCGGGGCGGGGTCGTGAGTGGTGCGGGGTGATCCTCGGCGTCAGGCCTTGGTCACGTCCTCGATCTCGTCGTCGTCCTCGCGACCGGGGGTCTTGATGTCGAACTTGATGATCGCGAAGCGGAAGAGGAAGTAGTACAGCGCGGCGAAGACCAGGCCGATCGGGATGATCAGCCACGGGTCGGTCGCGAGGTTCCAGTTGAGCAGGTAGTCGATCAGGCCGGCCGAGAAGCCGAAGCCGTCGTGGACACCGACGGCCCAGGTCACGGCCATCGACAGACCGGTGAGCAGGGCGTGGATGACGTACAGCACCGGCGCGATGAACATGAAGGAGAACTCGATCGGCTCGGTCACACCGGTGACGAAGCTGGTCAGGGCGACCGAGATCATCATGCCGACGACGGCCTTGCGGCGCTCGGGGCGGGCGCAGTGGGCGATGGCCATCGCGGCGGCCGGCAGGCCGAACATCATGATCGGGAAGAAGCCGGACATGAACTGGCCGGCGCTCGGGTCACCGTGGAAGAAGCGCGGGATGTCGCCGGTCCAGACCTGGCCGGAGGCGTCGGTGAAGCTGCCGACCTGCTGCTGGAAGAAGGTGTTCAGGAACTGGTGCATGCCGACCGGGATCAGCATGCGGTTGGCGACGCCGTAGATCCCGGCGCCGCCGGCGCCGAGGCCGGTGAGCCAGTCGCTGGCGTTGGTCAGGCCGGTGCCGATCGGGCCCCAGGCGAGACCCATCACGACACCCAGCAGGGTGCCGACGAAGGCCATCAGGATCGGGACCAGGCGGCGGCCGTTGAAGAAGCCCAGCCAGTCCACGAGCTTGGTGCGGTGGTACTTCTGCCAGATCATGGCGCTGAGCAGACCGACCACGATGCCGCCGAAGACGCCGGGGTTCTGCGGCTTTCCGTCGGGCAGCGCCGCGGTGACCGTCCCGTCCATCGGGAAGGCGGTGAGCACGTTGTGGTAGACGAGGTAACCGACCAGGGCGGCCAGCGCCGTGGAACCGTCCGCCTTCTTGGCGAAGCCGATCGCCACGCCGACGCAGAACAGCAGTGGGAGGTTGCCGAACACGGCGTCACCGGCGGTGGCGAAGACCTTGGCGACCTTGCCCCAGCCGAGGCCGTCCGCGCCGAAGACATCGGGCTGGCCGAGGCGCAGCAGGATGCCCGCTGCCGGCAGCACGGCCACCGGGAGCTGGAGGCTGCGGCCGATCTTCTGCAGACCCTGAAGCAGGTTCTGGCCGAACTTCTTGGTGGGACTTGGCGTGGCCGGAGCCGCGGCGGGCGCCGGTGCCTGCGCAGACTGACTCATGGGGGTGGGTTCCTAACGACAGGGGCGGGTCGGTCGGGGGTAGGTGCACAGGGGGCCGAACCGCGAACTGGTCTACACCACACGTGGTGTAGACCAGTTTTGTAGCACGGGTGGAGAAGGGGGGGAACCCCTGAAAGCGGTGCTGGTGAGAAGCGCTATGAAATCGAAACCTACTTGCGGATCAACGATCATGATTACCCGCCGTGATTGGGATTTTGGCTATTTGCGCAACAAAAAGGCCCGGGCGCTCGGCGGGTGGTGCGCGGAGGCCCGGACGGGGCCGGACAGTGGACGAATGGTCGGCCGGGCCGGGCGGTGCCGGCGGACCTCGGTCCGGGTCGGGGTCCGACTCGGTGGGGCGGGCCGGACGGCGGGGCCGGGCGCGGGGTGAGGTGGCGGCCGCGGTCGGCGGCGGGCCGGCCGGGACCGTCGCCGGTCAGCGGCGGCGATCGTCGGCGTGATCGCGGGACGCCGCCCGCCCCCGTCCGGGTGCCCGGTATTTCCTGACACATTGAGATCGGTCTCGGCGCAGGTGTCCCGCCTTCTCGGTGAAACCGGCGGTAGCGCCCGGGGGCGGCGGCGGTGGCCGATTGCCGAACGCGGTATCGCCGGCGGTGGTGATCTCTCCCCCCACCCGGGCCCGCTCCCGCCGCCGTGGGCGCTCCGGCGGCCCCGGGGCAGGCCGCCCACGGCCGGTCCGGCTCCGGGCCCCGGGCGTCCGGCGGGCCCCGGATCACCCTGGGAGGGATATCTCCGTCCTTTTCGTGGCCATCGGAACCGGCTCTTTTCGGATATGCCGAAGGCCCCCGGGCCGATGCTCCGGAGGCCTTTTTCGGATGGCGCGTGGTGACGCTCGGTTTATGCCTTGGTCACGTCCTCGATCTCGCTGTCGTCCTCGCGTCCGGGGGTTTTCAGGTCGAATTTCAGGATGATGAACCGGAACAGCGCGTAGTACACGGCGGCGAAGCAGAGCCCGATCGGGATGATCAGCCAGGGCTTGGTGGCCAGGCTCCAGTTGATCACGTAGTCGATCAGGCCGGCCGAGAAGCTGAAGCCGTCGTGCACCCCGAGGCCCCAGGTCACCGCCATCGACGCACCCGTCAGTACGGCGTGCACGCCGTACAGCGCCGGGGCGATGTAGGCGAAGGAGTACTCGATCGGTTCGGTGACGCCGGTGACGAAGGAGGTGAGCGCCACCGAGGTCATCAGGCCGTAGATCTCCTTGCGGCGGTGCGGCTTGGCGCAGTGGGCGATGGCCATCGCGGCGGCGGGCAGCGCGAACATCATGATCGGGAAGAAGCCGGAGGTGAACTGGCCCGCGGTGGGGTCGCCCGCCAGGAAGCGCGGGATGTCGCCGTGGACGATGCTGCCGTCGGGCTTGGTGAAGTCACCGAACTGGAACCAGACGAAGGTGTTCAGCAACTGGTGCATGCCGATCAGCAGCAGCGCGCGGTTGGCCAGGCCGAAGATGCCGGCGCCGCCCGCGCCCAGGTCGGAGAGGTCCTGGCTGAGGTCGGTCAGGCCGCGGCCGATCGGCGGCCAGACCCAGAGGGCGACGCACGCGGTGGCCAGGCCGACCAGGGCGGTGATCATCGGCACCAGGCGGCGGCCGTTGAAGAAGCCCAGCCAGTCCACCAGCCTGGTGCGGTGGAAGCGGACCCAGAGCCAGGCCGTCATCAGGCCGATCAGGATGCCGCCCAGCACCCCCGGGTTCTGGTACGTCGCCGCCGCCGCCCGCGCCGAGGTGTAGTCCACGCACTGGTCGCTGACCAGTACCGTCGGCGGCTTGCAGTGCTCCGGGAAGGCGTGCAGCACCTTGTAGTAGACGAGGAAGCCGACCACGGCGGCCAGCGCCGTCGAGCCGTCCGCCTTCTTCGCCATGCCGATCGCGACGCCGATGCAGAAGAGCAGCGGCAGCCCCAGCGAGGAGTCCAGCAGCGCGCCGCCCGCCGCCGCGAAGACCTTGGCCACGTCGTCCCAGCCGAGGCCGTCCTTGCCGAAGACGTCGTCCTGGCCGAGCCGGTTGAGGATGCCCGCCGCCGGCAGGACCGCCACCGGCAGCTGGAGCGAGCGGCCCATCTTCTGGAGTCCGCCGTAGAAGGTGTGCCACCACGTGGTCTGCGGGGCTGTGGCGCCTGCCGAACTCATCCCTGGCCCTCCGAGAGCAGTTGCCGATCGCTGGCCCCGTGGGGGACCCTCGGACGGGGCTCAGGAACGCCCGGGGCGCTTCCTGCGTTCATCGGAGTACCCATATATTGGTGTAGACCACTTTTGGGTTGCAGGCCGCGCGCGCCGGGGCGCAAGCCCCACTGGTCGTCATCCTCGGACGAAGATCCAGACCGTGCGCGTCGGAATGGGCCAAAAGTGGACTAACGTGGCAGATCGGTCCTGCTCGGGTGATGCTTGTCGCGCTGCCGCGCGGCGCGACGACGGCTGAATCCGCATCAGCACCGACAGCGATCCTCCCCGGTCTTCGGCCGGGGTACCCCCGCACAGCGCAGGACGGCACCCGGCAGAGCAGCCGACGGGCCGAGACAGAGGGAGAAATCAGATGGCCAGCAAGGCTGAGAAGATCGTCGCCGGTCTGGGCGGCATCGACAACATCGAAGAGGTCGAGGGCTGCATCACCCGCCTGCGCACCGAGGTCAAGGACGCCTCCCTCGTCGACGAGGCAGCCCTGAAGGCCGCCGGCGCCCACGGCGTCGTCAAGATGGGCACCGCCATCCAGGTCGTCATCGGCACCGACGCGGACCCGATCGCGGCCGACATCGAGGACATGATGTGAGCTGAGCCCACCGGGCTCGCCCTCCCCGGCCCGCCGACCCCAGGTCGGCGGGCCGAGGCATCCCCGGGGCACCCGTGCGAAGCGACTACGCTCGATGCCTATGTCACGCATCGACGGCCGCACCCCCGACCAGCTCCGCCCCATCACCATCGAACGGGGCTGGAGCAAGCACGCCGAAGGCTCCGTCCTCATCTCCTACGGCGACACCAAGGTGCTGTGCACCGCCAGCGTCACCGAAGGCGTCCCCCGCTGGCGCAAGGGCAGCGGTGAGGGCTGGGTCACCGCCGAGTACTCCATGCTCCCGCGCGCCACCAACACCCGCGGCGACCGCGAGGCCGTCAAGGGCCGCATCGGCGGGCGCACCCACGAGATCAGCCGCCTCATCGGCCGCTCCCTGCGCGCGGTCATCGACCACCGCGCCCTCGCCGAGAACACCATCGTCCTCGACTGCGACGTCCTCCAGGCCGACGGCGGCACCCGCACCGCCGCCATCACCGGCGCCTACGTCGCCCTCGTCGACGCCGTCTCCTGGGCCCGCGAGAAGAAGATCCTCCGCGCCAAGGGCCAGCCCATCACCGGCGGCGTCAGTGCCGTCAGCGTCGGCATCATCGACGGTGTCCCGATGCTCGACCTCCAGTACGAGGAGGACGTCCGCGCCGAGACCGACATGAACATCGTCTGCACCTCCGACGGCCGCTTCGTCGAGGTCCAGGGCACCGCCGAAGGAGCCCCCTTCGACCGCGCCCTGCTCGACCAGCTCCTCGACCTGGGCACCCTCGGCTGCGCCGAACTCGACGAGATCCAGCGCAAGGTGCTGGAGGGCTGAGCCGCTCCCCGGCCGCCCAACGGGCCCCGGTGCCTGGCCGGTTGTACGGCGTCGCTGCTGTACAGGCCGGGCCCGGAGCCCGTACGGTTCCCGCAGCACCCCCGTTGCGGGAACCGCGCACCCCTCGGCGCGCGTCCCCTCCCTTCGGAACCCGCGCACCCAGGAGGACCGGATGCCCCCGAGCATCGCCCGCCCCGCCACCCTCGCCGTGGCCGGCCTGATCGCCATCCTCCCGCTCAGCGCGGTCAGTTGCTCCGCCGCCCAGAAGGCCCTCGACTGCGGCAACACCGCGGTCCGGATCACCGGCGACCTCGCCGACGTGACCAGCGCCTACGACAACGCAAGCAATGACGCGGCCGCCGCCGGGCAGGCCCTGCAGAAGCTGAAGAACGACCTCGACCAACTGGGCAGGAACTCCAAGGACACCGATGTCGCCAAGGCCATCAGCGACCTCCAGACCCAGGTCGACAAGGTCCAGAAGGCCGTCAACGACAAGGAGGTCCCGGACCTCAAGCCGCTGGGCGACGCGGCCGGGAACCTCACGCAGGTCTGCGGCAGCTGACCGGCGGTGACGGTTGGCTAGGGTGGGGGCATGTCCACCCGACTGATCCTCGCCACCCGTAACCAGCACAAAGTAGCCGAACTTCGCGCCATTCTCGGCGCCGCCGGCCTGGACGTCGAACTGGTCGGCGCCGACGCCTACCCCGAGATCCCGGACGTTCGCGAGACCGGTGTCACCTTCGCGGAGAACGCCCTGCTGAAGGCGCACGCCCTGGCGCGGGCCACCGGGCTGCCCGCGGTCGCCGACGACTCGGGCCTCTGCGTGGACGTCCTCAACGGTGCCCCCGGCATCTTCTCGGCCCGCTGGGCCGGCAAGCACGGCGACGACCGCGCCAACCTCGACCTGCTGCTCGCCCAGCTCTCCGACATCGACGCCCCGCACCGCGGCGCCCACTTCTTCTGCGCGGCCGCCCTCGCGCTCCCCGACGGCACCGAGCGGGTCGTCGAGGGCCGTCTCCTCGGCACCCTCCGGACCGCCCCCGCGGGTGACGGCGGCTTCGGCTACGACCCGATCCTGCAGCCGCTCGGTGAGGCCCGCACCTGCGCGGAGCTGACGGCGGACGAGAAGAACGCCATCAGCCACCGCGGTCAGGCCTTCCGTGCCCTCGCCCCGGTGGTGAAGGACCTCCTCGGCTGACGAGGCCTCGGAGAACGACGAAGGCCCACCCGGAGATCGCCTCCGGGTGGGCCTTCGATGTGAAGGCTGGTGCGGCCTGAGGGACTCGAACCCTCACGGGATTTCTCCCATGGGCACCTAAAACCCAGGCGTCTGCCAATTCCGCCAAGGCCGCTTACACCATTGCCTCTCATGCTACTGGGACCATGCGTGCGGTCGCACCACCCTTTCCCCGGCGTGGTCGGCGGCGGGTCTCCGGCGGCCCCCCGGCCGGGTCCGCGCCGGGCCCTCGGCGGGCCCTTGACCTGACCCCCGGTGAGTGCGTGGTTGACCGGCGATGTTTGGGATTTGATTACCAATTGGTACAGACCTATTGACCTATGTGGTTCAGACCACATAGCTTCAGCGCCAATCTGTAATCCCCCACGTGCGTGCTCCCCCACAGGCATGCGCCGACACTCTCTCCCGGAGGACCGAGTGTTGATCAGAACCACGGCGGAGCAGCGTCCCACCGCTGTTCGCCGCCGCAAGAACCCGGCCGCCCGGGCAGGCGTGGCCTCGCTGGCGGCAGCCGGTCTGGCCGGTCTGCTGCTGGCGACGCTCGGCGCGGCGCCCTCGCAGGCGTCCGCCACCGTCGACAACGCCGCCTGTCGTCCCGACGGCATGTACCAGACGCCCGGCGTGGACGTTCCGTACTGCAACGTCTACGACACCGCCGGCCGCGAGAAGATGGGCGCGGACCACCAGCGCCGCATCATCGGGTACTTCACCGGCTGGCGTACCGGCAAGGACGGTACGCAGCCCTACCTGGTGAGCGATGTCCCCTGGGACAAGGTCACCCACCTGAACTACGCGTTCGGGCACGTCGGCGGCGACAACAAGCTGTCCGTCGGCACCGACAACGACAAGAACGAGGCCACCGGGATCTCCTTCCCGGGCGTGCCCGGCGCCGAGCTGGACCCGTCGCTGCCCTACAAGGGCCACTTCAACCTGCTGACGAAGTACAAGAAGCAGTACCCGAACGTCAAGACCATGATCTCGGTGGGCGGTTGGACCGAGACCGGCGGGTACTTCGGTGACGACGGTAAGCGCGTCAACAGCGGCGGCTTCTACTCGATGACCGTCAACCCGGACGGCAGCGTCAACCAGGCGGGCATCGACACCTTCGCCAGCTCGGCGGTCGACTTCATCAAGAAGTACGGCTTCAACGGCGTCGACATCGACTACGAGTACCCGACCTCGATGAAGGACGCCGGCAACCCGCTGGACTGGCAGCTCGCCAACAGCAAGCGCGGTTCGCTGGCCAAGGGCTACGCGGCGCTGATGAAGACGCTGCGGGAGAAGCTCGACCGGGCCGGCGCCACCGACGGCAAGCACTACCTGCTCTCGGTCGCGGCCCCGTCGTCCGGCTACCTGCTGCGCGGCATGGAGACCTTCCAGATCGCGCAGTACCTGGACTACGTCGACATCATGTCGTACGACCTGCACGGCTCCTGGAACAAGTACGTCGGCCCGAACGCCTCGCTGTTCGACGACGGCAAGGACGGCGAGCTGGCGGCGGCCAACGTGTACGGCACCGGCCAGTACGGCGGCATCGGCTATCTGAACGCCGACTGGTCGTACCACTACTTCCGCGGCGCGATGCCGGGCGGCCGGATCAACGTCGGCCTGCCGTACTACAGCCGCGGCTTCAAGAACGTCACCGGCGGCACCAACGGCCTCTGGGGCACCGCGTCCGCGACCACCTGCCCGGTGGGCTCGGGTCTGACCGCGTGCGGTGACGGCGCCGTCGGCATCGACAACATCTGGAACGACAAGGACGACGCGGGCAAGGAGTCCCCGGCGGGCTCGAACCCGATGTGGCACGCCAAGAACCTGGAGAAGGGCATCGTGCCCGACTACCTCTCCAAGTACGGCGTGAAGGACACCGCGCTCCAGGGCACCTACACCCGCAACTACAGCTCCACCCTGGTGGCGCCGTGGCTGTGGAACGACACCAAGAAGGTGTTCCTCTCCACCGAGGACGAGCAGTCGGTGGGCGCCAAGGCCGACTACATCGTCAACCAGGGCGCCGGCGGCGCGATGATCTGGGAGCTCGCGGGCGACTACAAGTGGGACGCGACCGCCAACGGCGGCAAGGGCCAGTACGTGCCGGGCTCGACGCTGACCTCGCTGATGTACGACAAGTTCAAGGCGGCCTCGCCGTACGGTGCGACCCGCTCGACGATCGCGCTGCCGCAGCAGACCCTGCCGATCGACGTGTCGTTCACCAACTTCGCGCTGGGTGACTCCAACTACCCGATCAACCCGAAGATCCACATCGTCAACAACTCGGCGCTGACCCTGCCGGGCGGCACCGAGTTCCAGTTCGACTACAGCAACTCGGCTCCGGGCAACGCCAAGGACCAGTCCGGCTTCGGGCTCCAGGTCATCAAGCAGGACAACCCGGGCCCGGGCAACGTGGGCGGCCTCAAGGGCACCTACAACCGGGTGTCGGTCAAGCTGCCGGGCTGGCAGTCGCTGGCGCCGGGCGCGTCGATCGACATGGACTTCGTCTACTACCTGCCGGTGACGACCCCGTCCAACTGGACGGTCAACGTCGGCGGCACGCTGTACGGCCTGAAGGGCGACCTGACCCGGGGCGCCGTGGACGGTGGCACCCCGTCGCCGACCCCGACCCCGACGGCCACCGCGACCGTGTCGCCGACCGCCTCGCCGACCGCCACCGCGACCGCCACCGCCACGGCGACCGCGACCGCCACGCCGACCCCGGGTGCCTGCACGGGCGCGCCGAGCTGGGACGCGGACACCTCCTACGCGAGCACCACCAAGGTGTCGTGGAAGGGCCACTACTACCAGAACAAGTGGTGGACCAAGGGCGACGACCCCAGCGCCAGCGGTGCCTGGGGGGTCTGGAGCGACCTCGGGACCTGCTGATCGGTCGATCCGATGAGCATGGCTCTCTGAGGTGAGAGACGGCGGTGGCGGTGCACCCGGTCGGGGGGTGCGCCGCCACCGCTGCCGTCTGCCCGGGGAGACGCCGGACCGGGCGTCAGGGGGCTTCGGGCGTCAGGCCGCGTCGACCTTGAGGTCGCGCAGCAGCTTGGCGACGTGCCCGGTGGCCTTCACGTTGTACAGGGCGTGCTCGACCTTGCCCTGCTCGTCGACGATCACGGTGGAGCGGATCACGCCGGTCACCGTCTTGCCGTACAGCTTCTTCTCGCCGAACGCGCCGTACGCCTCCAGCACCGCCTTCTCCGGGTCGGAGAGCAGGGTGACCTTGAGGTTCTCCGCCTCGCGGAACTTGCCGAGCTTCTCCGGCTTGTCCGGCGAGATGCCGATGACGTCGTACCCGGCGCCGGCGAAGACCTCCAGGTTGTCGGTGAAGTCGCAGGCCTGCTTGGTGCAGCCGGGGGTGAGCGCGGCCGGGTAGAAGTAGACGATCACCTTGCGGCCGAGGTGGTCGGCAAGGGACACCTGCGTGCCGTCGGCGTCGGGCAGGCTGAAGGTCGGCGCGGTGTCACCGGGCTGGAGACGCTCACTCACGGTTGGACTCTCCTGGTGCGTGGACGGGCGGTCGTACCACGGCAAACTTACCTCCGATGGTGGGTGGGGCCGCGCGGCCCTGCTCGGCAGCTGACAAACTGGTTCAGTCGTACAGGACAACATCAGTGAATTGGGGTGGCCCGAGTGGGCGAGGCGAGCACGAAGGACAAGTCGACGCGGACGACCGCCCAGATCGAGGCGGACATCTCCCGGACCCGCACCCAGCTGGCGGCAACCCTGGACGAGCTCGCCATGCGTGTCCACCCGAGCACCATCACCGCCCAGGCCAAGGCGAAGGCCGTGGCCGCCGTGGAGGAGAAGGCCGGCCGGGCGTACGTGGCGGCCAACGGCGCCGTCGAGAAGCTCAGGGCCCAGTTCGTGGACGAGAAGGGGCAGCCGCGCAAGGAGCGGATCGTCCCGGCCGCGCTGGTCGGCGTCGGCCTGGTGCTGCTGGTCGCCTCGGCCCGGAAGCGCCGCAAGGGCTGACCCGCGGAAGCGCGGGCCCGCGAGGGGCTCACGAGGGGCCGGGCGCGTGCGCGCCCGGCCTCCCGGATGCCGGGCCGGCGTCACACCGGTCGCCCCGGGGCGGTACCTTCGGGGTCGTGAGTACGAACGACGAACCGACCCGGCAGTCCGCTTCGCCCGAGCACGACTCCCCGCGCCACGACCGGCTCGGCGAGAAGCTGCCGATCAAGATGCTGCACGACCGCGTCCTGGTGAAGACCGAGGGCAGCGAGGGCGAGCGCCGCTCGACCGGCGGCATCCTCATCCCCGCCACCGCCGAGCTGTCCAAGCGCTGCACCTGGGCGGAGGCCGTCGCGGTCGGCCAGAGCGTGCGCTCGGTGGAGCCCGGCGACCGGGTCCTCTACGACCCCGAGGACAAGCTGGAGGTCGAGGTGCGCGGCGCCACCTATGTGCTGCTGCGCGAGCGCGACCTGCACGCGGTGGCCGCGATGCGGTTCGGCGACACCGAGGGCTCGACCGGGCTCTACCTCTGAGCCTCTGAGCTTTGAGCCTCTGAGCCTCTGGGCCCAGGGCGCTGGTCCGGGCGCTCCGAGTCGCCCGGACCCTCCGGCGGGGCTTCCGACCGGTGACGACCCGGCGTTGTCAGTGGGCGGCAGTAAAGTCCCGGCATGACCAGTCGCATGCCTCTGATCAGTGATGAGCAGCGTCGCGCCCGGGTGGGGCGGCGGCACCTGCTGGCGCCCGCGGAGCGGGCCGCGGCCGTCGAGGAGGTGGCCGGCGCGGTCGTCGGGCTGCACGCCTCCGACGCGGCGACGGTGTACCTGTCGGCCTGCGCGCGGCTGGCGGAGCCCTCGGCGGCGGAGGTGGAGCGGGCACTCTACGAGGACGTCACGCTGGTGAAGCTGCTGTCGATGCGGCGGACGATATTCGCGGTGACGGAGGAGTTCGCGCCGTATGTGAGCGCGTCGAGCGCGCGGGCGATCGCCGCCCGGGAGCGGGCCACGCTGCTCAAGCACCTGCGGGAGTTCGCCGAGGGCTGGGACGAGCGGCGGCTGGCCGAGACGGAGCGCGCGGTGCTGGCGGCGCTGGAGCGGCGCGGCGAGGCGACGACCGGCGAACTCGGCGCGGACGTCCCGGCGTTGCGCGAGACGATGCTGATGTCGGCGGGCAAGCCGTACGAGGCGAAGCAGAGCGTGGGCAGCCGGCTGCTGCGGCTGCTGGCCTCGGACGGGCACGTGCGGCGGTGCCGTCCGCGCGGGTCCTGGCTGAGCAGCAGCTATCCGTGGGCGCCGGTGCCGCCGTGGCGGGACGTGCCGGTGCGGGAGGCGAAGGCCGAGGTGGTGCGGCGCTGGCTGGCGGCGTACGGGCCGGCCACGGTCGAGGACGTGAAGTGGTGGACGGGCTGGACGCTTGGGGACACCCGCAAGGCGCTGGCGGACGTCGCGGCGGAGGACGTCCGGCTGGCGGGCGGGGTGGCCGGGCTGGTGCTGCCGGGGGACGCGGAACGGGTGGTGGAGCCCGAGCCGTGGGCGGCGCTGCTGCCGGGCCTGGACCTGACCACGATGGGCTGGCGGGTGCGGGACTGGTACCTGCGGGCGGAGGACGTCCCGGCGCTGTTCGACCGGGCGGGCAACGCCGGCCCGACGGTCTGGTGGTGCGGCCGGGTGGTGGGCGGCTGGGCGCAGCGCCCCGACGGTGAGGTGGTGTGGCGGCTGTTCTCGGACCTCGGGGCGGAGGCGGAGGCGGCGATCGGGGCGGAGGCGGCGCGGCTGGCGGGCTGGCTCGGCGAGGTGCGGGTGACGCCGCGGTTCCGGACGCCGCTGGAGCGGGAGTTGGTGTCGGGGGTGTAGCGGTCGCTGAGGTGCGTCACCGTCCGGCGCGTCACGGCCCGGCCGGTGGGGTGGAGCCGGCGGCGGGTGCGGTGGCGGTCGCGGTGGGCGGGGCGGTCGGCCGGGGCGAGGTGGGCCGGCTGGTGGGGGTCGGCTGTGTCGGGGTGGGCGCGGTCGGGCTGGGCGCCTGCGGGGTCTGGTTCGTCGTCGGCTCGGGGACCGCGGTGGGCTGGGTGGTCGGGGCGGTGGGCGGCTCCGGGGTGCCGGGCGGCGCGGTCGTGGCGGTGGCGCTCGGGGAGGAGGAAGGCGAGACGGTGGCGGTGGCCGTCGGGCCGCTGCTCTGGCCGGTGCTCTGGCCGGTGCCGTGGCCCGGCTGGAGGTCGAAGTGCTGGACGGCGGTGCCGTCCAGGGCGTCGGACATGTAGGCGGTCCAGATCCGGGTGGGGAAGGCGCCGCCGTTGATCCGGGTGAGGCCCGCGGTGCCGGCCAGCGGCTCCTTGGCGTGGGTCTTCGGGTTCTCCCGGAACAGGCCGACGGTGGTGGCGAGTTCGGGGGTGAAGCCGGCGAACCAGGCGGAGAGGTTGGAGTCGGTGGTGCCGGTCTTGCCGGCGGCGGGGCGGCCGAGGTCGAGGGCGGCGGCACCGGTGCCGCGCGGGCCGACGACGTCGCGCAGCACGTCGGTGACGGCGTCGGCGGTGCCCCGGTCGAGCGCGGTGGTGGGGACGTGCTCGGGCATCTTGGGGACGTCGATGGAGCCGGAGTCGGCGTTGAGGCGTTCGAGTTTGACCACGGACCACGGGGCGTACGCCGCACCGTGGTTGGCGAAGGCGGCGTAGGCGCCGGCCAGGTCGAGGGCGCTGGGGGTGGCGGTGCCGAGGGTCATCGAGGTGTTGGCCGGGTCCATGCCGGGGACGTTGTCGGGGATGCCGAGCCGGACGGCGGTCTCCCGGACGTGTGCGAGTCCGGCGTCCACCCCCTCCTGCGCGTACACCGAGTTGACGGACTTCGTCATGGCGTAGCGCAGGGTGATGTTGCCGTAGTCGATGTCGTCCTCGTTGGGCGGGGCGTAGGGAGTGGGGCCACCGGTGACCGGGCGTTCGCTGGTGCCGTCGTAGCGGGTCTCGGTGGTGATCGGGCGGCCGTCGCCGCTGCTGCGGCCGGAGTCGAGCCCGGCGGCGAGGTCGATGGGCTTGAAGGTGGAGCCGATCTGGTTGTCCTGGCGCAGGGCGTCGTTGTAGGGCTGCTTGGCGTAGTCCGGGCCGCCGTAGACGGCGACGACGCGGCCGTTGCCGGGTTCGACGGAGGCGCCGGCGACGCGGACGTCGGTGTCGGTACCGGGCCGGGCCCTGGGGTCCAGTTCGTCGGTGAGTTCCTGTTGGACGGCGTGGACGAAGGCGTCCTGCTTGTTCTTGTCGAAGGTGGTGGTGATGCGCCAGCCGCCGGCCTTGAGGGTGGCGGTGTCGACGATCCCGGCGGAGGTCAGGTAGTCGTCGGCGACGCCGACGAGGTAGCCGGCCTGGCCGCTGAGGCCGGTGGCGGGCTGCGGGTCGATCGGGTCGGGGAAGGCGGTGGCGGCGCGGTCGGCCGGGCTGAGGAAGCCGAGTTGGACCATGCCGTCGAGGGTGTAGTTCCAGCGGGCGACGGCCTTGTCGCGGTTGGCCGGGGTGGCGGTCTTCACGTCGTAGGCGCTGGGGGCCTGGAGCAGGGCGGCGAGGTAGGCGCCCTGGGCGAGGGTGAGGTGGGAGACGTCGGTGCCGTAGTAGGCGTGGGCGGCGCTCTGGATGCCGTAGGCGTTGCGGCCGAAGTAGCTGCTGTTGAGGTACCCGGCGAGGATCTCGTTCTTGTCGCGCTGCTGGTCGACCTTGAGGGCGATGAACAGTTCGCGGCCCTTGCGGGAGATGGTCTGGTCCTGTGTCAGGTAGTAGTTCTTGACGTACTGCTGGGTGATGGTGGAGCCGCCCTGCATGCCCTTGCCGAGGAGGGTGTTCCAGCCGGCCCGGAGCATGCCCTTCAGGTCGATGCCGCGGTTCTGGTAGAAGGTGCGGTCCTCGGCCGAGACGACGGCGTGCTGGATGTCGGGCGGGATCCGGTCGATCGTCACGTCGGTCCGGTTGACGGCGCCGGTGCGGGCGATCTCGGTGGTGCCGTCGGAGTAGAGGTAGATGTTGTTCTGCGCGACGGCGTGGGCGTTGGGGTCGGGCACCGGGACGAGGACGTAGAGCACCGCGAAGGCGCCGACGGCGAGCAGCAGGACGGTGGTGAGGGCGCCGAGGGTGACCCGCCAGGTGGGCAGGAGCCGGCGCCAGAACGGGAGGGCGCGTCGGGCCTGGCGGCGAGCGGCACGTTTGGCCCGGCGGCGGGTGCGGCGATCTGCCCTCATGGTCATGCCGCGATTATGTGCTATTTGATCCGGAATCAGGCCCTTCTCTTTTGGCCCAACGGCCGTGGCGGCCGGGTTTGGTTCCGTTCGTCCGGAGTCGGTGGCGGGCGGGGCCGGGGCCTGCTCCGGGCCGGGGTGGGGGAAGGGCGGAAAACCCGGTGCGCGGGGTGATCGTCGGCGGTACGGTGAAAGGTGCAAACCACATAGCGCACCCACTTCGTGCAGCTCCGCCCGCCCTGCCCGGCACCCCCGGGTGGTGCCGGTCGGAGCCGGTCCGGCGTGCGCTGACGCCTACGGGCCGATGCTTGCCCGTATTTGTCGACAAGGAGACAATATGCCGAATGTCGAACCCCATGAGACGCGGCTCGGGCCCCCTCCCGATCCGGCCGGTCCGGTCGGCCTCTACCTGGCCGTCGCCTGGGGAGCCTTCCGGCGCTACTCCACCTACCGGGCCGCCACCCTGGCCGGCGCCTTCACCAACACCGTCTTCGGCTTCATCCTCGCCTACACCTTCGTGGCCCTCTGGCAGGCCCGCCCCGGGCTCGGCGGCTACGACCAGAGCCAGGCCGTCACCTACATCTGGGTCAGCCAGGCGCTGCTGGTCACCGTCGCGGTCTGGGGCGGCGGGTTCCAGGACGACGTCCAGGACCGCTTCCGCAGCGGCGACATCGCCATCGACCTCTACCGCCCGGTGGACTTCCAGGGCTGGTGGCTGGCCACCGACCTCGGCCGGGCCGGCTTCCACCTGGTCACCCGCGGTGCGGTGCCCATGGTCGCGGGTGCGCTGGTCTTCCGCATCCGACTGCCCGAGCAGCCGCTGACCTGGGTGTTCTTCCTGTTCTCCGTGTTTCTCGCGGTGGTGGTCAGCTTCGGGCTGCGCTTCCTGGTCTCGCTCACCGGCTTCTGGCTGCACGACTCGGAGGGGGTCCGCTCGGTGATGCTGGTGGTGTCGATGTTCTTCTCCGGGATGCTGCTGCCGCTCTCGCTCTTCCCCGGCCGGCTCGGTGACCTCGCGCCCGTGCTGCCGTGGGCCGCGCTGGTACAGGTGCCGACCGACGTCTTCCTGGAGCGCTCGACCGGGGCGGGGCTGCTCGGCCCGCTCGGCTTCCAACTCGCCTGGGCCGCGGTGCTGCTCGCCGTCGGCCGGGCCGTCCAACTGCTCGCGACCCGCAAGGTGGTGGTCCAGGGTGGCTGACCTGACGACAGCGGCCGACCGGGCGGCGTCAGACCCGGCGGCAGCGGCCGACCGGGCCTCGTGGGCCGCCGGGACCTCGTGGACCGACCCGACGACCGGGACCCTGCTGGGCCGGACGCGCTGGGCGCTGAGCTGCTGGCGGCTCACCGCCGGGATGTGGATGCGCGCGATGATGTCGTACCGGGCCTCGTTCCTGCTGATGCTGGTCGCCAGCATCGCCGTCACCTCGCTGGACTTCGTCGTGGTCGTGCTGATGTTCCAGCACACCGACCGGCTCGGCGGCTGGACCCTGCCGGAGCTCGGCTTCCTCTACGGCACCTCCGGCTTCGCGCTCGGCACCGCCAACCTGCTGGTCGGCTCGATCGAGGGCCTCGGCCAGCGGATCAAGGCCGGGACGCTGGACACCGTGCTGATCCGGCCCGCACCCGCGCTCGCCCAGCTCTGCGCGGAGCGCTTCTCGCTGCGGCGGCTCGGCCGTCCGCTCCAGGCGCTGGCGGTGCTGGCCTGGGCCCTGCCCGCGCTGGACGTCTCCTGGACCTGGGACCGGGTGCTGCTCGTGCCCGTCCTGCTGGTCTGCGGCACGGCCATCTTCGGGGCGATCTTCGTCGGCGGCGCGACCTTCCAGTTCTGGTGGGGAGAGGCCAAGGAACTGCAGAACTCCTTCACCTACGGCGGCGCGACGCTGCTGCACTACCCGCCGACCGTCTTCGCCAAGGAAATGGTGGCGGGCGTGGTCTTCGGCGTCCCGCTGGCCTTCGTCAACTGGCTGCCCGCCCTGCGCATCCTCGACCGGCCCGACCCGCTCGGCCTGCCCGCCGCCTTCCAGTACGCCTCGCCGCTCGCGGCGGCGCTCAGCCTGGCCGCAGCCGGCCTGGCCTGGCGCGCGGGGCTGCGGGCGTACCGCGGTACCGGCAGCTGACGGCTGCTCGCTTCCCTCGTCCCCTCTGAACGGAGAACTCCCATGGCACTGATCGAACTCGAAGACGTCCGCCGCACCTTCACCGTCCGCGCCAAGGCCGGCCGGCTGAAGCGGGAGAAGCGCGAGGTGCGCGCGGTGGACGGGCTGAGCTTCGGCATCGAGGCCGGCGAGTGCGTCGGCTACATCGGCCCCAACGGCGCCGGCAAGTCCACCACCGTCAAGATGCTCACCGGCATCCTGGTACCCACCGGCGGGCGGCTGCGGGTCGCCGGAGTGGACCCGGCCCGGGAGCGGGTCACCCTCGCCCGGCGGATCGGCGTCGTCTTCGGCCAGCGCACCACGCTCTGGTGGGACCTGCCGCTGCGCGACTCCTACGAACTCGCCCGCCGCATCTACCGCATCCCCGACCAGCGATATCGCGCCAACCTGGAACGCTGCGTCGAACTGCTCGACCTCGGCGCGCTGCTGGACACCCCGGTACGGCAGCTCTCGCTCGGCCAGCGGATGCGCGGCGACCTCGCGGCGGCGCTGCTGCACGACCCGCAGGTGCTCTACCTGGACGAGCCCACCATCGGGCTGGACGTGGTCAGCAAGGGCAAGGTGCGCGAGTTCCTGCGCGAGGTCAACCGGGAGCAGGGGACCACCGTGCTGCTCACCACCCACGACCTGACCGACATCGAGCAGCTCTGTGACCGGGTGATGGTGATCGACCACGGCCGGGTCGTCTACGACGGCGGGCTGGACGGTCTGCACGCGGCCGGTGAGAGCGAGCGGACCCTGGTCGTCGACCTCGCCGAGGCCCGTCCGGCGATCGAGGTGGCCGGTGCGCGGGTGGTGAAGGTGGAGGGCCCGCGCCAGTGGCTGGCCTTCCCGGCCCAGCAGAGTGCCGCCCCGATCGTGGCCGCGGTCGCGGACCGCTACCCGCTGGTCGACCTCTCGGTCCGCGAGCCCGCCATCGAGGACGTGATCGCCCGGATGTACGCCGAGGTCGCGATCGGCTGACCGGGCCCGCGCCGCGGGCGGAGCGCGCCCGGCCGGGCGGGGCCGGGCGCGTGGCCGCTCGTCGGTGTGCGTCGGTATGCGTCGGCGGGCGTCGGTGTGCGTCGGCGGGTTGGCAGCGCGTGTCGGCGGGTGGCGGCGGTTGAGGGCGCGTAAGGGCGGTTGGCGGCGCTCGAAGCGTTCGCCCGGCGTGCTCAGGTGGGGCACGCCGTCCGCTCGCGCCGGGCAACGGGCAGACTGGCGGGGTGAGTGACGAAGCCTTCAGCGGGACCGGCCCCGGGGTCCGGTTCACCGCGGCCGATGAGGAGAAGAGACGTGGCGTCCGCCGGATGAAGACCTTCGCGACCGGCCTGCTGGCCTTCGCGACCCTGGTCTTCGCCCTCGCCACCTGGGCGCAGGCGGCCGGCGCCGGCGCCTGGGCGGGCTATGTGGCGGCGGCCGCCGAGGCGGGGATGGTCGGCGCGCTCGCCGACTGGTTCGCCGTGACGGCGCTGTTCCGGCGCCCCTTCGGCCTGCCGATCCCGCACACCGCGATCATCCCGACCAAGAAGGACGCCTTCGGCCGGTCGCTCGGCGACTTCGTCGGCGACAACTTCCTCTCCGGGCACGTGGTGCGCGGCCGGCTCGCCGCGCTCGGCATCGCGCGCCGGCTGGGGGAGTGGCTGGCCGCCCCCGGCAGCGCCGAGCGGGTCACCAAGGAGGCGTCGGCGGCGCTGCGCGGGGTGCTCGCGGTGCTGCGGGACGACGACGTGCAGGCGGTCGTCGGCGAGGCGGTGACCAGACGGGCCGCCGCCACCTCGGTCGCCGAGCCGATGGGCCGGATGCTCGGCAAGGTCGTCGCCGACGGCGGCCACCACGGGGTCGTCGACCTGATCGCGGTACGGGCGCACGGCTGGCTGACCGAGAACCACGAGGAGGTCATCCAGCGGGTCACCCAGAAGACCCCGGGCTGGACGCCCCGGTTCATCGACCACCAGGTCGGCGAGCGGGTCTACAAGGAGCTGATGCGGTTCGTCACCGACATCCGGGACGACCAGGACCACCCCGCGCGCGGCGCCATCGACAACTTCCTCGCCGACTTCGCCACCGAGTTGCAGACCGACCCGGAGACCATCGCCCGGGTCGAGCGGGCCAAGGCCGATCTGCTGGCCCGCTCCGAGGTGCAGGACCTGATCGCCTCCACCTGGGCCGCCGTTCGCACCCTGGTGCTGAACGCCGCCGAGGACGAGGACAGCGAACTGCGCCGACGCATCCGCGAGGGCGTGCGCGACTTCGGCGCCCGTCTGGTCACCGACCGGAAGCTCCAGGCCAAGGTGGACGGCTGGCTCCAGGACGCCGCCCAGTACCTGGTGGAGACCTACCGCGCCGAGATCACCTCGCTGATCTCCGAGACGGTCGCGGGCTGGGACGCCGACGACGCCTCCCGCAAGATCGAGGCCAACGTCGGCCGCGACCTGCAGTTCATCCGGATCAACGGCACCGTGGTCGGCGCCCTGGCCGGTCTGCTCATCCACACCGTGGCCGTCGCCCTCGGGGGGTGACTTAGGCTTGCGCCCCGCACTGTCCGCGCGGACGGTGCGGATACTGCGGACACTGCTGATACGCGCGTAGAGGAAGAAGGGCACCACCGTGGTCCAGCCGGACGGAAGTCGGATCGGAACCCCCAGCGGAAGCGACGGCGCGAACGCCGCCGGAAACCGGGGCATCGAGGCGTTCATCGCCGGGATGCCGAAAGCGGAACTGCACGTCCACCACGTCGGATCGGCCTCGCCGCGGGTGGTCGCCGAACTGGCCGCCCGCTACCGCGGCCACGCGAAGGTGCCGACCGACCCCGCGGCCCTCGCCGAGTACTTCAGCTTCACCGACTTCGCGCACTTCATCGAGGTCTACCTGAGCGTCGTCGACCTGATCCGCGACGCCGAGGACGTCCGCGCGCTGACCTACGGCGTCGCCGAGGACATGGCCCGGCAGAACATCCGGTACGCCGAGCTGACCGTCACCCCCTACTCCTCGGTCAGCCGGGGCATCCCGGACGTCGCCTTCATGGAGGCCATCGAGGACGCCCGGGTGCGGGCCGAGAAGGACCTCGGCGTCGTGCTCCGCTGGTGCTTCGACATCCCCGGTGAGGCCGGTCTGGCCGCCGCCGAGGAGACCGCCCGCCTCGCCGTGGACCTCGCCCCCGAGGGCCTGGTCAGCTTCGGCCTCGGCGGCCCGGAGATCGGCGTGCCGCGCCCGCAGTTCAAGCCGTACTTCGACCGGGCGCGGGCGGCCGGCCTGCGCAGCGTCCCGCACGCGGGCGAGACCACCGGCCCGGAGACGGTCTGGGACGCGCTGCGGGTGCTCGGCGCCGAGCGCATCGGCCACGGCACGCAGGCCGTGCGGGACCGGGCGCTGCTGGACCACCTCGGCGAGCACCGGATTCCGCTGGAGGTCTGCCCGACCTCCAACATCGCCACCCGGGCGGTGGAGCGGATCGAGGAGCACCCGATCAGGCAGATGGTCGACGCGGGGCTGCTGGTCACTGTCAACAGCGACGACCCGCCGATGTTCGGGACCGACCTCAACACCGAGTACGCGGTGGCGGCCCGACTGCTGGACCTGGACGAGGCCGGGGTCTCGGCACTGGCGCGCAACGCCGTCGAGGCGTCCTTCCTGGACGCGGCCGGGAAGGCCAGGATCGTCGGCGAGATCGACGCCCACCTGGCCGGGTGGCAGCGGGGCTGACCTGCCCGTTCCGGCCTCGCCGGGTTTCTCCGGGTGGTCTTCCGTTCCTCTGCCGTGCGGCCTTCCACCCTCTACCGCGTGATCCTCCACCGCCCCGCCGGCTGTTGCCCGCGGGGCGGTTCGCTGTCGGCCGCACCCCCTGGTGTCATGGTGGCGCCACTCCGGCGATGGTGGTGCCAAAAAGGTCTGGCTGTGGCGCCAAGAGTGTGCCACGATGGCGCCATGGACCTCTCCCCGTACGTCGACAACCTCCGGCACGAGCTCGCGGTGGCGGCGGGCGCGGGTGGCGACGACGCCCGCGCCCTCGCCGAGCGGCTCACCCTGCCCCTGGAGTCGGCCGTCCGGCTCACTCTGCTCAACGCGCTCTCCGCGGCCGTGACCGAGATCACCCGTGACCTCGCCCCCGGCTCGGTCGACGTGCGGCTGCGTGGGCTCGATCCCGAGTTCGTGGTGACGGTGCCGCCGTCGCCGGAGCCGTACGAGAGTCCCAGGGGGGCGGTGTCATCCATGGTGCCATCCGTGCCACCCGTGGCGGCGGCGGCCCCGTTGGCGCCGGACTTGGACGACAGCAACACCGCCCGGATCAACTTCCGCCTCCCCGGTCACCTCAAGAGCAGGGCGGAGGAGGCCGCCGGGCAGGAGGGGCTCTCGGTCAACGCCTGGCTCGTCCGGGCCGTCGCCGCCGCCCTGGAGCCGGGGGATCCCGCCGCCCGCACCCCCGGCCGTACCCGCCCGGGAGTCGGGCAGGGCTACACGGGCTGGGTCCACTAGCCCGGGATCCGCCGCGCTCCGCCAGCAAGCGAGTCACTTCTCTTCCACGTCGCCCCCGCTCCCACCAGCGGGAACACACACCAGAGCCAAGAGGACGGGACAGCCATGCCTACTTTCGACACCCCCGACGCGATCTCCGCCATCCTCGAATTCGACATCGGGTCGGTCCGGATCATCGCGAGCAAGCGCATCGACACGGTCGTCGAGGTGCGGCCCGCGGACGGCACCGTGGAGGCGGACATCCGGGCCGCACAGCAGACCAAGGTCACCTACGCGAGCGGCAGGCTGTCGGTGAAGGGGCCGAAGAAGCGCTCGCTGTTCGGCCGGACGGGCTCGATCGATGTCACCGTCGAGCTGCCGGCCGGCTCCGAGGTGCACGGCAACTCGCCGATGGCGGACTTCATCTGCGAAGGCCTGCTCGGTGACTGCCGGCTGAAGACGTCCCTCGGCAACATCCAGGTCGAGCAGGCCGCCACCGTCGAGCTGAAGGTCGACCACGGCGACATCCGGCTGGAGCAGGCGAGCGGGGACGCCGAGATCGCCGGGTCGGGCCGGGTCCGGATCGGCGAGGTCGGCGGCGCGGTGACGGTGAAGAACGGCAACGGGGAGACGGAGATCGGCGAGGTGCGCGGCGACCTGCGGGCCAACGCCTCCAACGGACGGATCGACGTCGGGGTCGCGCATGCGGACGTGGACGCCAAGACGGCCCACGGCGGCATCCGGATCGCCGAGGTGACGCGCGGCCGGGTGGTCCTGCAGACCAGCGTGGGGGACTTGGAGGTCGGCATCCGCGAGGCGACGGCAGCCTGGATCGACGTGCACTCCCAGATCGGCGGCGTGCGCAACTCCCTCGGTCCGGTGGAGGGGCCGGGTGAGGCACGGGAGACCGTCGAGGTACGGGCGCGGACGCAGGTCGGCGACATCGTGATCCGGCGTTCCTGAGCATCCGTCACAGAGAAGGCAGCGAGACCGTCATGACCTCAGCGCCCAGCCCGCCCACGTCGACCGCGGCGATCTCCGCGGTCGGTCTGAGCAAGTCCTACGGCGACAGAGCGGTGCTCACCGGCATCGATCTGCACATCCCCGAGGGCACGGTGTTCGCCCTGCTCGGGCCGAACGGCGCGGGCAAGACCACCACCGTGCAGATCCTCTCGACCCTCATCCCGGCCGATGGGGGGACGGCCCGGGTGGCGGGCCACGACCTGGTCCGGGAGAGCGACGCCGTCCGGAGCGCGATCGGCGTCACCGGCCAGTTCTCGGCCGTGGACAACCTGCTCACCGCCGAGGAGAACCTGCTGCTGATGGCGGACCTCAACCACCTCGGCCGTCGGGAGGGGCGGAGGCGGGCGGTGGAGCTGCTGCGGAGGTTCGACCTGACGGAGGCGGCGGCCAAGCCGGTCGTCACGTTCTCGGGCGGGATGCGGCGCAAACTGGACCTGGCGATGACGCTGGTCGGCGATCCGCGGATCATCTTCCTCGACGAGCCGACGACGGGGCTGGACCCGCGCAGCCGGCGGACGATGTGGGAGATCATCCGGGGGCTGGTGGCCGACCACGGCGTCACGATCTTCCTGACCACGCAGTACCTGGAGGAGGCCGACCAACTGGCCGACCGGATCGCGGTGCTGGACGGCGGCCGGATCGTCGCCGAGGGGACGGCGGACGAGCTGAAGCGGCTGATCCCGGGCGGCCACATCCGGCTCCGGTTCGCGGACGCGGGGGAACTCGCCGCGGCGGCCCGCCTGTTCGACTACGCCACGGCGGACGACGAGGCGCTCACCCTGGACATCCCCGGCGACAACTCCGTCCTCACCGTGAAGGCCGTGTTCGACGCGCTCGACAACGCGTCCGTCCGCGCGGAGTCGCTCACCGTGCACGTCCCCGACCTGGACGACGTGTTCCTCACCCTGACCGGGGAAGGCGCCGCCCGATGAGCACCATGAGCTATGCCGTCAGCGACTCGCTGACGATGCTGCGACGCAACCTGAAGCACGCGGTGCGGTATCCGTCCATGACGTTCGCGGTCGTGATGATGCCCGTGATGATGCTGCTGCTGTTCAACTACGCGTACGGCGGGGCCCTCGGCGAGGGGATCGGCGGCGGCAAGTACATCGACTACGTGACGCCCGGCATCGTCCTGATGGCGGCGACCTCGGGCGCTCTCGTCACCGCGGTCGGCGTCTGTGTGGACATGACCGAGGGGATCGTCAACCGCTTCCGGACGATGGCGATATCCCGTTCGGCGTTCCTCACCGGGCATGTCGTCGGCAGCCTGATCCAGACGGTGATCGGCCTCGTGCTCGTCATCGGCGCGGCCTTCGCGATGGGGTTCCGTCCCGACGCCACCCCGGTGGAGTGGCTCGCGGCCATTGGGCTGCTGGTCTTCGTGACCCTCGCCCTGACCTGGCTGGCGGCCGGCATCGGTCTGGTCGCCAAGACCCCCGAGAGCGCCAGCAACATCCCGATGCCGCTCCAGTTCCTGCCCTTCATCGGCAGCGCCATCGTCCCGCCCGACTCCATGCCGACCGCCCTGCGCTGGTTCGCCGAGTACCAGCCCTTCACCCCGATCATCGAGACCCTCCGGGGCCTCCTGATGGGCACCCCCATCGGCACCAGCGCCCTCAGCGCCCTCGCCTGGTGCCTCGCCCTGACCCTCACCGGCTACCTCTGGGCCCGCACGGTCTTCCACCGCACCGCGCGGCGGTAGGCGCCTCGCGGGTGCTCGTCGCGGATCAGGCGCTCGGCGCCGGGGTGCAGCCCCGGCAATGGCCTTTTCTCAGCGAGGGTTGAGGGGCGCATCGGCTGCCTCGCGTCCACCTACCGGTCCTCTCGTCTGCTGCGGTGGAGCGAACGCCGGAAGTGATTCGAGTACGAACGGAATGCATGGGGCACTTCCCGTGCGGCTGGGCGGTCGCCCGGTCGCACCGATCTGACGGGAGTCACCCATGCGACGTGCGGTAACTGTGTTCGGAGCCCTGGCCGCGGCGGGGATGATGGCGCTCGCCGTGCCCACCTCGGCCTCGGCGGCCCACGGCACCTTCGTCTTCGGCGGCGGGCAGGTGGTCGAGAACCCGAGCGGGTGTGTCAATGCCGATATCTGGCCGCTCATCCTCCACAACCGCACGAACGAGTACGCCGTGGTCTACAGCGGCCCGAACTGTACGGGTGACGTCCTGACGGTCGTTCCCCCGGGCGGCCGGACGACCCAGGAGTTCGGCTCAAGCGTGTACGTCGCCTGACCGTACGCGGTTCCAGCCGAGGCCGGCCCGGCATCGCGGGCCGGCCTCACTGTGTGTGGCCGCAGGTGCCATGGGAGCATCGGCGAGGCCGACCGGGGCCGGGGCGGGCCGGGTGGCGGTCACTCCCTGGCGTTAACTTTCGTGTGGGGATCACTCGTTCGACGGATGGGTGGCTTGGTCATGCCGATCCGGCCGTGGTCGGGTGTCGGCATGACCACCACCGCAATTCGGCGGCTCGTCGCCTCCGCCGCTGTCGCCGTCGTCATCACCACCACCCTGGGGGCCGCCCCTGCGACACGGCCGGCCTCGGCCGACTCGCTCGGCCTCCTTCAGCTCTCCGTCACCCGTGACGAGGACGGCTCCCTCGTGGAGGACTTCGTCCTCACCTGCGACCCGAACGGCGGCACCCACCCCGATCCGGACGCCGCCTGCGCAGCCCTGACCGCAGCCGACGGAGACTTCGACCGCCTTGTCGGCGATCCGGACCGCTTCTGTCCCGACTACTACGACCCGGTCACCGCCGACGCCGAGGGCGAGTGGAACGGCCAACGGGTCGCCTGGCAGAAGACCTTCACCAACCAGTGCTTCCTGGAGCGCGCCACGACCCCGGTCTTCTGAGGCCGAGGACGCCCCGCATCAGCAGCCCGGCCCTCCGTCGAAGGACGGAGGGCCGGGCTTTCTGGAGCGTCGGGGCTACGGAGGCGGCCGGGAGGGGGAGACCGAGGTGGCCATGAATGGGGGGCGTGCCGACAGGTCTGTCAGTGACCGGTACTACGGTCGCGCCTATGGAAGCGGAACTCGCCAAGCACGTCGACCCCCTGCCCGGACGGGTCGGCCATGTCGCCGGTATCGAATCGATCACCCTCGACGGGCATCGCTACTACTTCGGATTCGACTACGGCAGCGACATGGTCGTCTCGCCGCTGATCGACGACCCGGACGCGATGGCGGCATTCGCGAGTGAGCACCTGCGGCAGACCACGGGTCGGCACGACAGGGCTTACTGGGCGGACCTCGTCGGCTCGGCGGTCGAGAGCTCCGCGTTGGTCTCGGAGGAGGCGCAGCGGGAGTGGACCACGGAGGGGTTGCGCGTTGACCTGCCGGCCCCTGGGGGTCACCTGCTCTATCTCCTGGGCGCCGCCACCGAGTGGGACGACTGGTTCGCCGAGTCGCCGCCGGCACAACAGGCCTACCGGCGGCTGGGGTTCGAGGAGGAGGATTCGGACTTCGTCGACCACTGCCTGGAGGCCGTCCGGGACCATGGGGTGGCTGCCCGGCCTGACGAGTGGACAGTCATCCGCTTCCACCTCACGGCCGCGGTGCAGCATCTTCCGGGCAACTGGAGGCTGCTGTTCGACCCGCTTGCGGAAGGCGTCGCCAGTTACGAGTGATGTGACGCGTCGCTTCGGAGGGGGTGTCGCGTGCCGACGGACTCCAGCCGGTGCTCGGTCGCTCCGGTGTCCGGCACGGTGCTGACCGCGGCGAGGTTCACGGCGCGACCGGCTGGAGCGTGGTCGTCCACGACCGCGACGAAGGCGGCTACCACGAGCACGCCATGGGCTTCGCCGAGTGGCTCCACCGGCACCTGCTCGGCGAGGAGGTCATCCACCCGGGCGGAACGTACGTCACTCCCGGACCGGTCAAGCCCCAGCACCTTCCGATGAGCCCGAACGACCGCCCCGTCCCCTGGTACGGGCCTGAGCGCGGCGTGTGAGCCGCCGTCTCTCCCGGTGACGGCGGGTCCCCGGACCTGCCGGCGCCGCACGGGCGGCGCACCGTTCTTGACGCCCGGGTCAACGGTTCGGGCCCTTTCTGGGATCTAACAGCCAGGAGGTGCTCATGAGAGAACCGAAGAAGGCGCAGGACGAAGACTTCCAGGTGTTCGTGGTCGCCGTCTGGCCGCGCCTGCTGCGTACGGCCTTTCTACTGACCGGCCAGCAGCAGGCGGGCGAGGACCTCGTCCAGTCGACCCTCGAACGCGCCTACGCGGCATGGGGAAAGGTCCGAAAGGCCAACACTCCGGAGGCGTATGTGCGCCGGATCCTGGTCAACGAGCACGCACGCCGGCTGCGGCGCCGGGTGCCCGAGCAGCTGGTCACCGAGCTGCCGGAGCGGGCCGCGCAGGACGGCTTCGGCGGGCTCGACGAACGCGGCGTGCTGCTGAAGGCACTGGCCGAACTTCCGCCGCGCCAGCGGCAGGCCGTCGTGCTGCGGTACTGGGAGGACCTGAGCGAGAGCCAGGCGGCGGCGGCCATGGACTGCTCCGTGGGCACGGTGAAGAGTCACGCGTCGAAGGGCATCGCGAAGCTGCGGGCCTCCTCGGCACTGACCGGTATGACACAGATCAAGGAGACGGTATGAGCGAGAACAGCCACGCGGGCTCGGCCGGGGACGCGCGGATCGGTGCCGGGCTGACGGAGCTGACGGCGGCGGTGCGGATCGTGCCCGCCCCCCTCGCCGAGATCATCACGGGCGGGCGGCGACTGCGCAGGCGCCGGAACCTGCTGACCGGAGCCGCGGCCCTGACGGTGACCGCGGTGGCGGCGGCCGTGCTGGTGGCCCTGCCGGGCCTCCGGCCGGGCGGTGACGGTTCGGTGGCGCCCGCTGCCGCACCCGTCCTCGGCGGCGCCCTGCCCGGGAGTGCCCCCGCGAGTCCTTCGGCAAGCCCCGGCGCCGCCCGGGACCCGTTCCAGCCGGTCCGCACCCTGGTGGCGGAAGGCACCACCGACGGCAAGCAGTGGCAGGCGTGGGCGGCGCTGTGGCCGCTGTCGACCAGGGAGCAGTCCTTCCAGCAGGCCCAGCTGATCTGGCAGGAACAGCACGCCGCGGGCTCCGACCTGAGCGAACCGACCCCCGATTACGTTGCCCGGTACTGGCAGCCGACCACTGACATCGTCGACCTCTACCTCGTCGTCGACGGCGCCCGCCTGCCCGACGACCGCCTCTCCGACACTCCTGTCCCCGGGACCGCGGAGCCGCTGACCACCGGCCCTGACGGCAGTCTGACGGGCTGGCTGCTCGGCGGCGGCAGCGACAAGAGCGGAAAGCCCAAGGTCCTCCCGGTCATGATGGGCGCGGTCCGGCCCGATGCCGCCAAGGTGGTCGTGAACTGGTCGAACGGGACCACCTCCGAGCCCCGGCTCGCCCCCGTCGGGGACTCCCCACTCCGCTGGATCGCGGTGGCCCAGCCGACCGGTCTGCACGCGACGTCCTTCAAGGTCTTCGCCGCGGACGGCCGGCTCCTGGGCACCAACAAGAGCTGGCTGAACGGGTAGCCGGGCCCGGCGGCGGTACGAGTCCGACGTCCTCGCACCACAGGGCCCGCCGTCCCTTCCGGAGGCCGGCCGCGCCGTACTCCGGGGAGCGCGGCGCGGCCGGTCCGTCCCGCGTCAGCGCAGGGTGTCAGGTGCCGTCAGGGCTGGCGGGAACGTGCCCGTGGGCGGGGCGTCCTTGCCGCAGGCGGCCTTGATCACGAGATTCTGGAACGCCCGGCCCGGCCCCTCCGGGTCGCCCTCACCGTACGGGGTGTGCGAGAGGGCGAACTGCTTGCCGCCGTCCAGCGATCCGAGCAGCACCGTCCCGTACCCCGGGAGCCCGCCAAGGTGCCCCCAGGCCGGCCCGCACGGGAGGTCGAAGCGGATCAGGCCGAGGCCGTAGTCGGCGCCGATGGCGGGGGCCGGCACGGTGGTGGTCATCTCGGCGAGCTGGGCCGGCGGCAGCAGGCGGCCGCCGAGCAGGGCGGCGTGGAAGCGGGTGAGGTCGTTCGTGGAGGAGATGCCGTTGCCCGCCGCGTCGCCGAAGGTCGGGTTGATCCGGGTCATGTCCACCGGACCCTCCGGGAGTTTGGCGTAGCCGTGCGCGTGCGGCCCGGGGATGCCGGTGCCGGAGGTCGGCATGACGGTGTCGTCGAGGTGCAACGGGCGGATGATGCGCTGCTCGACCTCCTTCTGCCAGGTCCGGCCGGTGGTCTTCCCGATCAGCATTCCGAGCAGGACGTAGTTGGTGTTGGAGTAGTGCCAGCCCTGGCCCGGCGCGAAGTACGGCGGGTGCTCGAAGCCCGCCGCCACCAGCTGCCGCGGGCGGTAGTCGGTCCAGCGGCCCTGCGCCAGGTAGGTCCGCAGGCTCGCGTCGTCGTGGTAGAGGAACCGAGGGTCCTCCAGGTAGTCGAACAGGCCGCTGGTGTGGTTGAGCAGTTGGCGCACGGTGATGCCCGCGCCGTTCGGCACCACACCGGGCAGGTGGCGTTCGACCGGATCGTCGAGGCCCACCCGGCCGTCGGCGACCAGCTGGAGTACGACGGTCGAGACGAACGTCTTGGTGACGCTGCCGATCCGGAACCGGCCGTCGGCGCGGGCCGGTTCGCCGGTGGTCAGGTCGGCGCTGCCCGCCGCGCCCCGCCAGAGCGGGCGGCCGTGGTCGCGGACCTCGACCAGGGCGGACGTCGAGCCGCCCTGCTCGACCAGGGCCTCCAGTTCGGGGCGCAGGTCGACGGACGGGCGGCGCTCGTCCGCCGCCGGGGTGGACGGGCCCGGGGCGGACGGGCCCGGGGCACTGGTACCGGCGGCCATGGCGGCCGTCGGTACCAGCGGGACGACGGTGGCGCCGGCGATGGCGACGGCGGCGAGCCGCAGCCCCAGGCGGCGGCGCGAGGTGGTGGTGGTCATGGTGATTCCCTCCCCCGGAGCCCGGCTGCCGGGCCCCTGGGACCACGTTCGCATCCACGCTTCGCCGATCGCGTCACCCTCGGGGCGGGGCCGGCCGTACACCCCGCGACGGGTGTCGGCCGGCCGTCCGGCGGGGGTGGACGCCACCGGTGGTATGACTCAAATCACTTGACCTGCAAAGGATTTGATGATCAGTCTGGAGTTCTCAGCGGAGCCGGGAGGAGGAGAGGATCGACGCGAGGTGGGCGACCACCATGCCCCAGGTGATCGCGGCGATCGCCGCCACCGCGACCCGGGTCGGGTCCGTGCTGCCGACCGCCGCGTCCGCCACCGCGACCGCCAGCAGCACCAGCGACGCCTCGATGCCGTTGGTCACCCGGTGGATCTTGAGGACGGAGGCCAGCCGTCGCGCCGTCGCGATGCCCTGCGAGCGCGGCTGGGTCGACTCGTCGTCGGCCGGTGCCAGACCGCTGCGGGCGCGTGCCACATCGACCAGGTCCGTCGAGGCCTTCAGCAGCACCACGCCCAGCGCTGCCGCCAGACCGACCGAGACCCACAGCTCCGACCTGCCCTGTGCCGCCCGGACACCCGCCCCGATCATCAGGGCGGCGTCGGCCAGATAGGCGCCCAGCCGGTCGACGTAGACACCCGCCGTACTGAACTGCTTCTTCCAGCGGGCCACCTCGCCGTCGACACAGTCGAACAGCAGGAAGAGCTGGAACAGCACCGCCGCCAGCACCGCTCCCGGTAGCCCGGGGATCAGCAGCGCGGCCCCGGCGCCGACACCGCAGACGACCATGGTCCAGGTCAGCGAGTTCGGCGAGACGGAGGTGCGCACCAGCTGCCTGGTCGTCCGCAGCGAGACCCGGCGCATGTACAGCCGCCCCGCCCAGTGCTCCCCGTTGCGGCTCCCCAGCTTGGCCTGCGGCTGGCAGACCTCCCGCAACTCCGCCAGCGCCGGAGCAGCCACCATGATGATTTCCTCCACCTGTCCGGCCTGCCCTGGGCCCGATCCGGCCCGTCCCGACCTCGGCCCGACCTCGGCCCGGCCCCGATCCGGCCGCCGACGACCGACGACCTCGAAACGATCTTCACAGGCTGGGGCGTGTCTGACAATTCGCGGCGGATCAGTGTGCGGCGGTGGGGTGCGTGCACCGCAAGGCGGAGGAGGGAGCCACTGCGGTGGGGGCACCTCCCGGCCGGAGGCTGGGGGAGTGCGTGCCCTGGGGGTACCTCCCGGCCGAAGGCTGGGGGAGCGTCGCACGCCCGGCGGGAATTGTCAGACACGCCCCTGGACCGCGACGGCGACCGGGCGCGAAGCGGGCCAGGACCGGGCGGGGTGGTCCGGCCCGCTTCGCGCCCGTGGGGTGCGGCCGTCCGGCGGCGTGGGCCGTCAGACCAGGGCCACCCCCGGGACCGGGGCGCCGCGGTGCAGCCAGGCGCGTTCGGCGGCGGACCAGGTGGTCGTGGTCAGCAGGTAGATCGCGGCGGCCAGCGGCACCAGCGAGGCGAACAGCACCGTGCCGAAGGACAGGTACGGCAGGAAGGCCGCCCCCGGTTGCGGGGTGGGCTGCGCCGCCGCGGCCCGCCGGGCCCGCCGGAAGCCGACGTACGCCACCGCCGCCAGACCCGCGTACAGCACGCCGAAGACCGCCAGTTGCGCCGGGCCCGTCGCGCCGTGCACGTGCAGGCCGAGCGGGACGCCGAAGAGGGTGTGGCCGAGCAGGTCGTTCGGGGTGGTGAAGAGGCGGTACATCACCGAGAAGAACGGGAGCTGCACCAGCATCGGCAGGCACCCGGCGAACGGCGAGGCCTTCTCCTTCCTGTACAGCTCGGCCAGCGCGGCCTGGAGCTTCTCCGGCTTGCCCTTGTGCTTGCGGTTCAGCTCGGCGACCTGCGGGGCGAGCCGTGCCCTGGCCTTCTCGCCGCGCGCCGCCGCCCGGGCGAGCGGATGCAGGGCCAGGCGGACGCAGACGGTGAACAGGACGATCGCCAGCGCCGTCGGCAGCAGACCGGCGAGTGCGGAGACGACATCGTGGGCCAGGCCGACGGCCGGGTCGAAAAGCGCGAAAACAGACATGACGGGGTGAGCCCTCCGGGGTCTCAAAGCATGAGTGCATGAGTGATCGGCGGAGGACGGCCGCGCAACGGCGGTGGGAAGACGAGGGGTTACGCGGCCGCCGGGGCCGCCCCCGGTGCCCTGGGGCGTCGCCTGCCCCGGGCGTCCGGATCGCGCTGCGGAAGGAAGGCGGTCCGGAACGCGCGTCGGCGCAGCGTCCCGTCCCGTACGGCGGCCGGCGCCCGCGCGCCCAGCAGCCGGGCGGCGGCCAGCGTGCCCGCGGCCGCCCCGGCCAGCAGCACCACGGCCGCGGCGGCGGCCACCGAGGTCAGCGTGCCGCCTTCGGTGAGCAGCTCGCCGGTCAGCACCCGGAGCAGCCCGAGGAGCACCGCGACCACGGACATGGGTGCTCCTCCTCGTTTCTCCGGCGCCGGTGTGCCTCGACCGGTGTGCTCCGACCGGCGGGTGTCAGACGTTGACGACGATCGTACGGCCTGCCGGGTTCCCGGGCACAGGGCCCGGAGCGGGAGGGCGTGCGAGGGCGTGCGAGGCCGTCGCGCGCGCCGTAGCCAGGGGCGCTACACGGGGCTACCGTGGACAGATGAAGGTGATTACCCAGCGGGAGTTCCGGAACAACTCCGCCGCGGTGATGGACGCCGTCGAGGCGGGGGAGACCTTCCACATCACCAGGAACGGGGTCGAGGTCGCCGAGCTGCGGCCGGTGCAGGGGCGGCGACGGCTCACGGCGGAGGAACTGGTGGCGCGGCACGTGAAGCTGCCGCGGGTCGACTACCAGCAGATGCGCAAGGAGGCCGAGGAGTACTTCGGGCCCGAGGAACTGGTCGGGGACGAGGGCGACGACCCCTTCGAGCGGCCGCGTGGCTGAGCGGCGCAGGGCGCCCCGGCGGCGGCCGGCCGGGGTGCTGGACACCTGCGTCTACATCGACCTGGCGCTGCTCAACCCGGCGGAGCTGCCGGCCGTCCCCGAACTGACCGCGATCACCTTCGCCGAACTGCAGCAGGGCGTCTCGATGGCGCGGGACGCGGTCAGCCGGGCGGCACGGCTGGAGGTGCTGGGGGCGGCGATGGCCGACTTCGACCCGCTGCCGTTCGACGCGGCCGCCGCCGCCCGCTACGGGACCCTCGTCACCCTGACCATCGCCGCCGGGCGGCAGCCGCGCCCGCGCCGGATCGATCTGATGATCGCCGCGGTGGCCTCGGCCCATGGGCTGCCGCTGTACACCCGCAACGTGGCGGACTTCCGGGGGCTCGGCTCGGCGGTCGAGATCATCGGGATCTGACGGCGATTCGTCCCGGGATTTCAGGTGTTGGCACTCGCCGCCCGGTTCCATCGCGCGCGAATAAACTTGTGGTGGTGGGGTGTGGCTGCCATGATCGGACCATTCATGGCATCAGGGGAGGACGCCATGCGGGGGGAATATCCCGCTGTGTCCTCGCGCGATTACAGGGGGTTGGGAAATGCGGTCCAGTCTGAAGAGGAACGCGCTTCGCGCGGGTGTGGTGGCTGTCGGCGCCGGGCTGCTGATGGGTGGCCAGTCGGCCTCGGCCGTCTATGGCGGCGAGGGTCCGTTCCGTTACATCAACAAGAGCAGTGGCAAGTGTCTTGAGGTGGCGGACTGGCGCACGGACGACGGTGCCCCGGTCCGGCAGTGGGACTGCAGCTCGGGTGACAACCAGCGGTGGCGCCTGGTGGACGCACCGGGTGGCTATGTCGGCCAGGTGTCGCTGATCAATGTGCACAGCGGCAAGTGTGTCTACTTCGACGGAGGCGGCAAGCCGGTCGGTGGGGAGCTGTTGAAGCAGTTCACGTGCAACAACGCGCAGCGGTGGTCGATGGTTTATTCCGGGGGGCCCACGTCCCTCATGTTCGAAATCGAGAACATGAGGATGGAAATCGGCGGATTCAGCAACGCTCAGGGTGCGCCCGCGCAGCTCTGGTGGTCGAACAGCGGTGCAAACCAGCAGTGGACTCCGCAGCCCGCAGGCTGACGAATTCCTGCTGGATCCGGCCGACAGCCGTCCACTGAACGCAGCTGCGCGCCGAGCCTGTGACCGTCCTCAGTCCAGCCGGACGGTCGTCCCCGTGGCGGCCGCGGCGCGGGCCGCCTCCAGCACGGCGAGGGTGGCGACGGCGTCGTGCGGGTCGACCGGGGGCGGGGTACCGGGGGAGGCCAGGGCGGCGGCGATGCCCGCGTAGAAGGCCGGGTAGTCGCCCGGGTCGGTGGGGATCGAGGCGGCCGACTCGTCGGTGCCGAGGGTGCCGTAGTGGGCAGGCTGGTCGGTGCCCCAGGGATGGGTGCCGTCCGGCCGGCGGCCGGCGCGGAGCTCGGCCTCCTGCGGGTCCATACCGGACTTGACGTACCCGGCGGCGTCGCCGAGCACCCGCAGACGGGGGCCGACGAGCGGCGTGATGGCGCTGGTCCACAGGTGGGAGCGGGTGCCGGAGGCGTGGGTGAGGGCGAGGAAGGCGTCGTCGTCGACCACCGCGCCGTCCCGGCGGACGTCGATCTCGGCGTACACCGTCTCGACCGGCCCGAACAGGGTGAGCGCCTGGTCGACCAGGTGGCTGCCCAGGTCGTACAGGGTGCCGCCGACCTCGGCCGGGTCGGCCAGCTCCCGCCAGCCGGGCTTGGGCTTGGGCCGGAACCGCTCGAAGCGCGACTCGAAGCGGTGCACCCGGCCGAGCGCGCCCTCGCGGACCAGCCGCTGGGCGGTGAGGAAGTCGCCGTCCCAGCGCCGGTTCTGGAAGACGGAGAGCAGGGTGCCCTGCGACTCGGCCAGTCGGCACAGCTCCAGCGCGTCGGTGGCGGTGGCGGCCAGCGGCTTGTCGACCACGGTGGCCAGCCCGGCGTGCAGCGCGGCCCGGGCCAGCGAGGCGTGGGTGCGGTTCGGGGAGGCGATGACGACCAGGTCGAGCGCGTCCGGATCGGCGAGCAGCTGCTCGGGGGTGTCGACGGTCCGGGCGTCGGGGTGCTCCCGGTGCAGTCGGGCACGGCGGTCGGGGTTGGCGGTGACCACCGCGTCCAGCCGAAGCCCGGGAGTGCTGGCGATCAGCGGGGCGTGGAAGGCGGAGCCGGCCAGGCCGTAACCGATCAGGCCGACGCGGAACGGGCCGGAGGGACCGGACAGGCTGGACGGACGCAGCGGGGGGCGCGACGTGGGGCTCATGCGCTCCACTCAATCACGGGGCGCCCGGTCGGCCCCGGTTTCGGGGCGTTCCCGGCGACGCCTTCGGCGGGGCCGGTGCTCAGCGGGCCCGGGCGTCCCGGCCGCGGCGCTGGCGGTGGATGACGGCGATGGTGGCGCCGGTGAGCAGGACGGCGGAGCCGACCGAGGCGAGGATGCCGAGGGAACGGTCGGCACCGGTCCGGGCGAGGTTCGCGGAGGCGGCGGCCGGGGTGCCGGCCGAGGCGGCCACGGGGGCGGATCGCGCGGCGACCGTGCCGCCGACGGCGAGGGCGACGGCGAGGCCGGTGGCGGCGATCGGGCGGACGACGGCGGGGAGGAGACGGCGCACGGGCATGGCCGGAGGACTCC
Source organism: Kitasatospora sp. NPDC087315 (assembly GCF_044744345.1). Taxonomy (NCBI): domain Bacteria; kingdom Bacillati; phylum Actinomycetota; class Actinomycetes; order Kitasatosporales; family Streptomycetaceae; genus Kitasatospora; species Kitasatospora sp. NPDC087315. The sequence goes on from NZ_JBIUYD010000013.1 coordinate 149,359, forward strand.
TTGGCGGGAGCGGGGTGAGGGTGGTGCCGCTCACGCTAGCCGGGCGGGGCCGAGGCGCTGAGGGGCGATCAGTGGGATTAGGGGTGGCTTAAGGCTTCCTTGAGGTGCGGGGCCGCCGGGGTGAGAGCGCCCGGGGCGGGCCGGTCAGGGTGGACGGCCGGCGGTGGACGCGTATTCCGGTGGGCGGGACCGGCTGCCGTCGAGCAGGTGTGCGGATTAGGCTGTGCCCCGTTGGGGCAGCCAGCAATACCCCCGGCGGTCCGGTGTCCCGAGGAGGGTCCGGCCGGTGGGAGGCGCAGCGGTGACGGCGGTGCGCCGCGGTTTTCGTACGACCAACGCAAGACGTTGCAAGACTTCGGGAGACACGCACGTGGCAGACCGCAAGCCCATCGAGTCCTGGCTGACCGACATGGACGGGGTCCTCATCCACGAGGGCACGCCGATCCCCGGCGCGGAGGAGTTCCTGCGTCGGCTGCGGGAGTCCGGCAAGCCGTTCCTGGTGCTGACCAACAACTCCATCTACACCCCGCGCGACCTCAGCGCCCGCCTGGCCGGCATGGGTCTGGAGGTGCCGGAGGAGTGCATCTGGACCTCGGCCCTGGCCACCGCGAAGTTCCTCAAGGGCCAGCGCCCGGGCGGCACCGCATACGTGATCGGCGAGGCGGGGCTCACCACCGCGCTGTACCAGGCCGGCTACGTGCTGACCGACAACAACCCGGACTACGTCGTCCTCGGCGAGACCCGCACCTACAGCTTCGAGGCGCTCACCAAGGCGATCCGCCTGATCAACCAGGGGGCTCGTTTCATCTGCACCAACCCGGACGAGACCGGTCCGTCCACCGAGGGCGTGCTGCCGGCCACCGGTTCGGTCGCGGCGCTGATCACCAAGGCGACGGGCGTCGAGCCGTACTTCGTCGGCAAGCCCAACCCGCTGATGATGCGCGAGGCGCTGAACACCGCTGGCGCCCACTCGGAGACCGCCGTGATGATCGGCGACCGGATGGACACCGACATCGTGGCGGGCATGGAGGCCGGTATGGAGACCATCCTGGTGCTCACCGGCCTCACCGCGGCCGCCGACGTGGAGCGCTTCCCGTACCGGCCGACCCGGGTGGTCAACTCGATCGCGGACCTGGTCGAGCTGGTCTAGCGGTTGCATCGCTGTACCGCTGTACCGCTGTACCGCTGTACCGCTGTACCGCTGTACCGCTGTACCGCTGCACCGCTGTACCGCTGCACCGGGCCCTGCCCTGGCCGACGGCCGGGGTGGGGCCGTCGCGCGTGCCCGGTGGGGTTCACCGAGGAGGGCGGACGAGTGCGGCGGGGTCACGTGGGGGTCGCGGCTGCTGCGGGTGCGGTGGCCCGGACGGATGTGGCTCCGGCGGAGTGGAGTGTCAGCCGGGCTGTGTAGCGTTCGGGGTGGAAGAGGGCGTGCGGCGCAAGGGCCGCGGCGCGTCCGAGGTCGGGGCGGTGCCGCGGTGAGCGGCCGTCCGGTGGGAGGTTGATGTCGTGACGGACACGGTCGAGGCAGGCGTGGTCGAGGCGGACGCGGTCGAGGCGGGATCGGGGGCCGGGCTGGAGCTGCCCGAGTCCTGGCGCGAGGTGCTGGGCGCCGAGGCGGAGAAGCCGTACTTCGCCGAGCTGGCGGCCTTCGTGGCGGCCGAGCGCGCGCAGCACCAGGTCTTCCCGCCGAGCGGGCAGGAGTTCTCCGCGCTGGAGGCCACGCCGTACGAGAAGGTCCGGGTGCTCGTCCTCGGCCAGGACCCGTACCACGACGACGGCCAGGCCCACGGCATGAGCTTCTCCGTGCTGCCCGGCACCAAGACGCCGCCGTCGCTGCGCAACATCTTCAAGGAGCTGGACGCCGACCTCGGCATCCCGGCCCCGGACAACGGCTACCTGATGCACTGGGCCGAGCAGGGCGTGCTGCTGCTCAACGCGGTGCTCACGGTGCGCGCGCACGAGGCCAACTCGCACAAGGCCAAGGGCTGGGAGAAGTTCACCGACGCGGTGATCAAGGCGGTGAGCGCGCGCGAGGAGCCGGTGGTCTTCGTGCTCTGGGGCAACTACGCCAAGAAGAAGCTGCCGCTGATCGACACCGAGAAGCACGTCGTGGTCCAGGGCGCGCACCCGTCGCCGCTCTCCGCCAAGCTGTTCTTCGGCAGCCGCCCGTTCTCGCAGATCAACGAGGCGCTGTCGGGCTTCGGCGTCGACCCGCTCGACTGGCGGATCCCGAACCTGAAGCAGGGCTGACGCCGCTGGTCAGCTGACTCCTCGTCCGCCCGCCGCCGTCACCGGCAGTTCACCGGCCACGGCTGTCGGCCGGTGCCCGGTGTGCGAAGCTGGGGGCCGACCAGGTCGCCGGACCAGGTCTGGGGAGGGGCGGTACGTGCGCCGGGTAGGGCGAGGAGCGGGGTTCCGGTTGGCCGCGGGGGCGGCGCTGCTGGGGCTGATGGCGGGCACCGCGGGTTGCACCGACGGGAGTTCGGGCGTGGCGGGCAGGGCCGGTGGCGCGAGCGGGGGAACGAACGGCGGTACGCAGGGGGCGCCCGTGCCGGCGGCCACGGGCGCCGATACGGGCGGGGCCGGTTCCGGGCTCGCCCAGCTCCCCGGCCAGACCTTCTACGTCTCCGACCAGACCTCCGCCGCCCAACAGCTCGTCGCCCTGCGCGGCCAGGGCCGGACGGCGGAGGCCGACGCCCTGCTGAAGATCGCCGCCCAGCCCTCGTCCCAGTGGCTCGGCGACGAGGCGGCCGGCGGCATCGCCGAGAACGTGAGCCGACGGGCCGCCGCGGCGGACCGCACCCCGGTCTTCGTCGCGTACAACATCCCGCACCGCGACTGCGGCCTCTACTCGGCCGGCGGCGCGGCCGACGCCGCGGCCTACCGGGCCTGGATCACCGGACTGGCGGAGGCGCTGGGCGACCGCAAGGCGTGGGTCGTGCTGGAGCCGGACGCCATCGCGCACACCCTGGACACCTGCGGCGGCGGGGCCAGGAGCGAGGTCTCCGCCGAGCGGTACGGACTGCTGGCCTTCGCCGTCCAGGAGCTGAAGAAGCGCCCGCAGGTCCGGGTCTATCTGGACGCGGGCAACCCCGGCTGGGCGCAGGACCCTTCGGCGATGGCCGAGGCGCTGCGCAAGTCCGGTATCGGCGTGGCGGACGGTTTCGCCGTCAACGTCTCCAACTTCTACGACACCGGCCGGAACGTGGCGTACGGCGGCGGACTCTCCGCAGCGCTCGGCGGCAAGCCCTTCGTCATCGACACCAGCCGCAACGGCAACGGCCCGCTGAGCGGCGAGGCCTGGTGCAACCCGCCCGGCCGCGCGCTCGGCGAGCCGCCCACGAACAACACCGGCAGGCCCGGCGTCGACGCCTATCTCTGGATCAAGAACCCCGGGGAGTCGGACGGCGAGTGCGGGCGCGGCGAGCCCCGGGCGGGCGAGTTCTGGCTGCCGTACGCGCTGGGGCTGGCGCGGGCGTCGGCCTGAGGCCGGGCAGTCGGGGGCTGTTGGGGTCGTGGTTCGTCGGGGCCGACCGGTGGTTCAGGCCGTCACCTGGATCCAGCGCGCGACCGACGGCGTCCCGGCGCCGTCCGTCACGAACAGCATGTACCAGCCGGGCGGCAGCAGGTTGGGGTTGGCGGGCAGGGTGAGCGAGACGCCGGCGGCCGATCGCCCGGTGATGTCCAGTGCCACCGAGCGCTGCTCGACATCGGTCGCGTGGGTGACCGAACTCGGCCGGATCAACTTGGCGGTGGCGACGCCGTTCGGTGCCGCGGTGTTCACCGTGACGGTGTCGCCGAGCTTCGCGGTGGCCGGGGCGGCGGTCAGCTGCGGGCGCTCGCCGTGGAACAGGTACGGCGGGGTGTAGATCTCGATGCGCTGCTCGAAGGTCCCCGGCACGGTGTCGGCCTTGTCCGCGAAGAGCGGGTCGGAACCGAGGACGACCACCCGGCCGTCGGGCAGCAGCAGCGCCTCCGAGTGGTAGTTCCGTCCGACCGTGGGCTCGGCGGCGGTGGTGAACCGGTTGGTGTCCGGGTGGTAGACCTGCGCCTTGAGCAGGTCGCTGTGGTGCTTGCCCCGGTAGTCGCTGGAACCGCCGGTGGTGAACACGGTGTCGTCCGGCAGGATCACGCTGTTCAGGTAGCGGGTGCCGCCCGCCGGCAGGTCCGGGCCCGGGGTGAAGGCCGGCTTCGCGGCGGTGAGGTCGGCGATGTCCGTGCGGGCGGTGGAGAGCGGTGACTCGCCGACGCCCCCGCCGCCGAGCACCATCACCTTCTGCGCCTGCGCGGGCGGCAGCAGCACCGAGGAGGAGGTCTCGGTGAGGCTGGGATCCCGCAGCCCTGGGACCGGCTGGAAGCTGTTGTCCTTCAGGTCCCACAGCCCGGGCACGCGGCCCTTGTCCGCCGGGCCGTAGCCCGCGTTGGAACCGGAGTAGAAGAGCTTGCCGGAGGCGGTGAGGAAGATCGACGGGTACGTCGGAAAGTAGCGGTCCGGCGCCTTGGACCAGGTCTTGGCGGCCGGGTCGTAGATCTCGTTGTCGTTGCCGCTGAGGATCTGCCCGGTGTCGTCCAGCCCCGAGACGGTCACCACCCGGCCGTCGCCCAGCCCGGTGAGCGTCGGGTACCACCGCGCGTACGCCATGTCGGTGACCTGCTCGTACATCTCGGTGTCCGGGTTGAACTCGAAGGCGGAGCGGATGCCCTGGAAGTCCTGCTTCTCCAGCGTCATGCGGTCGCTCATGCCGTAGAGGTTCCGCGCCTCGGCACCGCTCAGGCCCTTGATGGTGTACTGGGCGGGGGAGTTGTCGACGTACGCCGCGCCCTGCGCCACCGCCTCCACGAACACGTGCTGTTCGCCGGCCTTGACGACGGTCCGGTCACCGGCGCCGGTCTTCACCGCCGCGGGGACGGTCACCTCGGCGGTGGACACGTACTCGCGCCCGTTCGGGCCCGTGAACACGGTGCCCTTGGGGAACGTCCGGGCGGCGTCCGGGTTCTCGTTGCGCACCCGCATGGTGCCGGCCGCCTTCTTCACCGTGCCGTCCAGTGCCTCGTAGCGCAGCGTGCCGCCGGCCACCAGAAGTCGGCCGTCGGGCAGCGCGGTGTGGCCGCCGCAGAACATGTCGGCCGGGGTCGGGACCGACTTGTAGGTGTTCTTGACCGGGTCCCAGAGCAGGCTCTTGAAGGTGCCCGCATCGAAGTTGCGCTGGTTGTTGCCGGAACCGGCGATGATCAGGATCTTGCCGGTGCGCAGCAGGGAGGCATGGATGGCGTTGATCCGGAACTCGGCGGGCAGGATGACGGTCTGCCAGTGGCCGTACTCCGCCTTGTAGCCGGGCTGGCTGATCACGTACTGGTGGTACTGCTCGTTGGCGAAGCCGAGCACGGCCGGCGCGTTCATCCCGGCCACGGTCAGGGCTACCGTGCTGCCGAGGGCGAAGCGCTTGGTGCGGCCGGTGTTGCGGATCTTCACGGTGGTTCGTCCTCTCGTGGTGCGTCCCCTCGTGGTGCGGGCTCAGTGGGTGGTGGTCCGTGCGGTGGGCGCGGTGTCGCTGGTGCGGCCGGTGCTGGCGGTGTCGGTGGTGCTGGTGCGGCAGGTGGGGCCGGTCGCGGGGGTGGTGCTGGTGCTTGTGCCGGCGCTGGTGACCGAGAGGGTGGACGTCGGCCGGGCCCGGCGTCGGCGGATCGCGTCGGCGGCCAGGACGAGCATCGGCAGCAGGCTGAGGAACAGCGCGATGCAGGCCCAGGTGCGCATCGCGATGTGGTCGTGGCCGGTGAAGAAGGAGGCGGTGACCGCGCCGCCGAACACCAGGACCCAGAACAGGTGGATGCGAAAGGTGGCCACCCGGTCGCGGCTGGTCGAGCCGCCCTTCGGAGTCACCACGAAACGGCTGCGGAGGCGAAACACCGCTTGGAGAAACGATGCTGCATAGATCGGCCCGCTCACCGCCGACATCACCATGCCCGCCACCCCGGACGACCCGGCCGGCTCGTGCGGGCTCACGTTGTGCTTGCGGTTCCAGGTGTAGAGCAGCACCTGGAGGGCGGCCGCGTCGCTGTACAGCATCATCCAGATCTCGGACGACACATGGACGCCCGAGGCCCCGAAGCCCAGGTAGAGCACGCTGGACACGCCGCCGAGCAGCCAGGTCAGCGCCGCCATCGGGTAGAAGCAGACCATCAGCGTATAGTTGAGCAGCCGACCGGGCGACAGCCCCCAGACGGCGCGCCAGTACTGGGTGAGGAGTGTCTCGTAGGTGCCCCGGCTCCAGCGGAGCTGCTGGGAGAAGAAGTCCGTCCAGGAGGACGGCCCCTCGCCGACCGCCAGCACGTCCGGGGTGTAGACGGACTTCCAGCGCTCGCCGGTGGCCGGGTTGCGGCGGCGGTGGAACTCCAGGCCGGTCGCCATGTCCTCGGTGATCGAGTCGTACAGACCGCCGATCGACTGCAGGGCGCTGATCCGGACGGCGTTGTTGGTGCCGACGAACATCGGTGCGCCGTAACGGTTCCCCGCGCGCTGGATCAGCGCGTGGAAGAGGAACTGCTGGCTCTCCGAGAACTTGGTGACCGCCGAACCCGAGCTGCGGTAGTTGCCGTACACCTGCGGGCCGACGACGAAGGCCACGTCCGGGTCGCGGAAGTAACCGAGCATCCGCTCGCAGAACTCGGGCAGCGGGACGTGGTCGGTGTCGACCGCGACCCAGAAGTCGTAGCCGCCGCCGTAGGCCTGGAGCCAGCTGTTGTAGTTGCCGTGCTTGGTCTTGGCGCGAAACCTGCCCTTGCGCTGGTTCCAGCCCGCCACCCCGTGCCGGCTGAAGTGCCGTACGCCCAGCTCCGCGCAGAGTGCGCGCATGGCAGGATCGTTTCCCTCGTCGAGCAGCCAGACGTCGTACGGGCCGTTGTGCCGGACGGCGAGCGCGGCGGTGAGCGTGGTGCGCACCATCTCCGGCGGTTCCTTGCCCGGCACACAGGTGGTGATGAACGCGACCCGGCTGCCGGCCTCGGGCGTGACCGGCACCGGGTCGCGGGCGGCCAGGGTGGCGTGGGTGTTGGAGACGACGTTGACCAGCCGGAACATTTCGACGACCGCGATGATTCCGATCATCACCTTGTCGCCGATCAGTAACCAGGAGTGGGTCTCGCCCGGCCGGACCGGCCAGTGCCCGGGCAGCAGCAGCCAGACGAGCAGCACGGCCTCGACCACCGGGGCGGCCAGCAGGAGCAGCGCCGCCCGGATCCGGTGCGGCTCGCGCCTCAACAAGCTGCGGTACTGGACGCGGTAGGGGGGTTGTGGGGCGGCCTCGGTGGCGGTGCGGGGGTGGGCGTAGACGGAGGCGCAGTCGTAGGCGTGGGCGTGGGCGTGGGTGTCGGGGTGCGTGCCAGGGTGGGTGTCGGGGTGGTCTTCCGGAGCGACGGGCGGGCCGGCGAGGCGGCTGAAGTGCGCGTAGTCGTACGGGGCTTCGGGGACGGGTATGGAGATCAGCTCGTCGTCGACGGCGGCCGCGCCAATGGTGGAAGCGGCCGAGGACTCGGGGCCCGACTGCCGTGAGAACAGCTTGATCATGTGTGGCTCCCCCCGTGGCCGGTCGTGCGGACCGGCCCGTTCGTGCGTGTTCCGACCGGGGGTGGGCGATCCGTAGTCCCGTTGCTGCGACCGTACTTGGGCCGCGCTCGCGACTGACCGCTCCCCCCGGAGCCTTGCTTTCGAAGCAGAACACCGCCGGACAGTCGTGGTGCGTCCAGGCGGTGTCCGGGCCGTCAATCGCTAAAACGTGTACGACCGATTTTGGCATGTGGCTGCTTGGCTGCTTCGAATGCGGGATAACCGATCCGCCCCGGACTCCCCTCCGGGTGTGCGGGATCCCCGACGCGCCCAACTCTCCCGGAGCCCCGGCCTGATCGCAACCGATCTGAGAAATGATCATTGCGCAAGAGTGAAGATATGACGGTTCTTGGCCATTCGATCATTGGGGGGTGCTATTGAGATGGATTTGTGCACAGGTCGCTTCACGGCTTTGTCGCTTTGGATAGTTCGAAAAGACATGCGACGGCCGGACCACTGCACGGGGTGGTCCGGCCGTCGGGTCTTCGAGTGCTCCCGGGGTGGTGTGTCCGGTTGCTGTGGGGCTGGTTGTCGTGGGGCTGGGTGTGGCGGGACTGGTTGCCGTTCGGCCGGTTTCTCAGCCGACGGCCGACAGGAGGGTGGGGCCGGTGGCCGCCTGAACTTCGTCGAACCCCACCCCCGGGGCCGTCTCCACGAGGCGCAGCCCGGCGGGCGTGACATCGATGACTGCCAGCTCGGTGACGATGCGGTCGACAACTCCACGCCCGGTGGCGGGAAGTGAGAGCTCCTCGACGATCTTCGGCGATCCGTCCTTCGCGGTGTGCTCCATGACGACGATCAGCCGCCGGGCGCCGTGCACCAGGTCCATGGCACCCCCCATGCCCTTGACCATCTTGCCCGGGATCATCCAGTTGGCCAGATCGCCGGTGGCCGAGACCTGCATCGCGCCGAGCACCGAGACATCGATCCGGCCGGCTCGGATCATGCCGAAGGAGAAGGCCGAGTCGAAGTACGAGGCGCCGGTGGTGACCGTCACCGTTTCCTTTCCGGCGTTGATCAGATCAGGATGCTCGGTCCCCTCCACCGGGTACGGGCCGACGCCGAGGATTCCGTTCTCCGAGTGCAGCACCACATGGACGTCCGGCGGAAGGTGACTGGGGATCAGGGTCGGCAGACCGATTCCCAGATTGACGTACTGCCCGTCCCGCAGCTCCCGCGCGGCCCGTGCGGCGAGCGCGTTCCGCAGGTCGACCGCGGCGGACATGTGGGTGGGCAGGTGGGGAGGTGTGGGTGCGGAGGCGGCGGCGGGTACCGCGGCGGACAGTTCGGTCGACATCGCGGTCAGGCCTCCTGAAGTGCGGTGCGGACGGTCCGGCGCTCGATGCGGCGGTCCTCGGGATCGGCGGCGACCACCCGGTCGACGTACACCCCGGGCAGGTGGACGGCGTCCGGGCCCAGTTCGCCCGGCTCGACGATCCGGTCCGCCTCGACCAGGGTGATCCGGCCGGCCGCCGCGCAGAGCGGGTTGAAGTTGCGGGCGGCGGCGTGGAAGACGCAGTTGCCGTGGCGGTCCGCCACCTCGGCGCGGACCAGGGCGAAGTCGGCCGTGATGGCCTCCTCCAGCAGGTACCGTCGGCCGCCGAACTCCCGGACCTCCTTGGGCGGCGAGGCCAGCGCCACCGAACCGTCCGGCGCGTACCGCCAGGGCAGCCCGCCCTCCTCGACCTGGGTGCCGACCCCCGCCGGGGTGAAGAAGGCCGGGATACCGGCACCCCCGGCCCGCAACCGCTCGGCCAGGGTGCCCTGCGGCGTCAGCTCCACCTCCAGCTCGCCGGAGAGGTACTGCCGGGCGAACTCCTTGTTCTCGCCGACATAGGAGGACGTCATCCGTGCGATCCGCCCGGCCCGCAGCAGCAGGCCGAGCCCCCAGTCGTCCACCCCACAGTTGTTGGAGACCATCCGCAGGCCGGTGGTGCCGGCGGCCGCCAGGGCGCCGATCAGGGTGCTGGGGATGCCGCAGAGGCCGAACCCGCCGACGGCCAGCACGGCTCCGTCGGGGATGTCCCCGACCGCGTCGGCGGGGGAGTCCAGGACCTTGTCCAAGTGGTCACCTCATGAGGGGGAGGGGCGGAGAGGGGTGCGGGGCGGGGGAGGCGGGCGAGCCTGTGCAGGCGGAGGGCGACGGAATGCCCGCGTGCGTCCCGTTCGAGCCCCACCACCGTCACCGGGCGCGGGCCGCCCCTGCCATGGCGGTGGCCGCCACCCATGTGCGCGGATGCATGGTGGACATCCACACTCGGTGGCCGATGGCAGGGCTCCGGTTCAGCGGTATGGCGGTCCGAACCACATCCTGGGCTCCTGATGCGTCGTCCGGGCACATGTCGCGGCTCTCATGGCACACCTACGGTTCCGGCATCCACCCCCGCAGCACCCTCAGGAGTCGGTCACCATGCGCAGCTCGACAGCCCTCACCAGGACCGCCTCCGGCACCCTCGCGGGCGCGGCCGTGACCGCCGGCCCCGGGCGCAAGCTCGTCGCCGCCGCGGCGTGTGTCCTCCTCGCGGCCGGCTGCGCCAAGGCCGGCACCGCCGGTACCACCGCGGCGGACAGTGGAGGCGGCGCGAAGAGCCCGGTCAAGGTGGGCCTGGTGTACTCCAAGACCGGGCCGCTGGCCGCGTACGGCAAGCAGTACCTGGAGGGCTTCAAAGCGGGGCTGGACTACGCGACCAAGGGCACCGGCGCGGTCGACGGACACAAGATCGAGTTCGAGGAGCAGGACGACGCCGGGGACCCGGCCAAGGCGGTGTCGGCCGCAAAGGACCTGATCGGCAAGGGCCACAAGATCCTTGCCGGCTCCACCGCCTCGGGCGTGGCCCTTCAGGTCGGCCCGATCGCCGCCCAGAACAAGGTGCTCTTCATCAGCGGTCCGGCCGCCGCCGACAAGGTCACCGGGTTGAACAAGTACACCTTCCGTTCCGGCCGCCAGTCCTACCAGGACATCAAGACCGCGGCCTCGTTCATCGGCGACGCCAAGGGCAAGAAGGTCGCCGTGCTCGCTCAGGACAACGCGTTCGGGCAGGCCAACGTGGCCGCCGTCAAGGCCGTGCTCGGTACCCAGGGCGCCACGGTCGACTCGGTGCTCGCCCCGCCGAGCGCGACCGACCTGACCCCGTTCGCCACCCAGGCCAAGACCGCCAAGCCCGACCTGCTGTTCGTCGCCTGGGCCGGTGACACCTCCTCGGCCCTCTGGACGGCGCTGAACCAGCAGGACGTGTTCGCCGACACCAAGGTCGTCACCGGTCTCGACCTCGCCGCCTCCTACCCGCTCTTCGGCCCGGCCAGCGAGAAGATCTCCTTTCTGAACCACTACTTCGGTGGAGCCGCCGGTACCCCGGTGGAGAAGGCCATGGACGATGCCGTGACCGCCGGCGGTGGCAAGTCGGACATCTTCACCCCCGACGGCTTTACCGCCGCCCAGATGATCGTGCACGCGGTCGAGGCCAACCACGGATCCACCGACGACACTTCTGCTCTGGTGAAGGCGCTGGAGGGCTGGAGCTTCGACGGGGTGAAGGGCCCGACCACGGTGCGTGCAGAGGACCACGCCCTCCTCCAGCCGATGTTCCAGGTCCGGTTGACGGGCAGCGGGGCGGCTGCCAAGCCCTCCGTGGAGAAGACGCTGACCGCGGACGAGGCGGCGCCCCCGGTCACTCCGATGGCGGGCTGATCGACATGCCCGGTCCTGCTTCGTCCACCATGGCCCCACCGGTCCTGCGACTGAACGGCCTCGGCTGGTCCGTCCGAGGGGTGCCGATCGTCGAGGACGTCTCGTTCTCGGTCGGGGAAGGCGAGTTCGTCGCCTTCATCGGACCCAATGGTGCTGGAAAGACCTCCCTCTTCAACCTGATCTCCGGCATCTACCCGGCGAGCCACGGCAGTCTCGAACTCGACGGCGCAGACATCACCGCCGAAGCCGTCCACGCCAGGGCGCGCCGCGGGCTCGGCCGTACCTTTCAGACCTCCTCTCTCTGGCCGGGGATGACGGTGGCCGACCACGTCCGCCTGGCCGCCCAGGCCGCAGCCGGACCGCGTGCCTCCTACCGGCTCTGGCGTCGGGCCGACCGCTACCCGACCCAGGTGGCCGACACCCTGGAGCGCACCGAACTCACCCATCGGGCAGACACCTTGGCGAGTGCGCTTTCGCACGGCGAGAAGCGGAAGCTCGAACTCGCCGTCCTGCTGGTGTCCGACCCCCGGCTCATCCTGCTGGACGAACCGATGGCCGGCGTCAGCGCCGAGGAGGTACCGGCGCTCACCGAACTGATCCGCTCCGTGCACCGCGATCTCGGCCGCACCGTACTGATGGTGGAGCATCACATGGACGTCCTGCTCGACCTGGCCGACCGCCTTGCCGTGATGCACCACGGCACGCTGCTCGCACTGGACACTCCCGAGGCAGTGATGGCCGACGCCACCGTGCAACAGGCCTACCTGGGGGAGGCGCTGTGACCGACTCTCCGCTCCGTGCCGCCGCCTCCTCCTCCTCGGGTTCCTCCGCTGTCTCCGCCGACCCTGTCTCCTCCTGCCCTGTATCTGCGGACTCTGCTTCCCGGGCTCTCCTCTCCGTCCGTGGCCTGCGGGTCGTCATCGATGGGCTGCACATCCTTCACGGGGTCGACGTCGACGTGGCGCCGACCGGGGTCACAGCCCTTCTGGGTCGCAACGGCGCCGGCAAGACCACCACGGTCAAGGCCGTCATGGGCCTTGTGCCGCGCACCGGCAGTGTTCTCTTCTCCGGGACTGAACTCTCCTCTCTGCCAACACATATCGTGGCCCGTCAGGGCATCGGGTACGCCCCTGAGGACCGGGGGATCTTCGCCGGTCTGACGGTCGCCGAGAACCTTCGCCTCGCCGAGCGCGACCGGAACGGCGAACCGGCCTACCAGCTCGTCCATGAGCTGTTCCCCGAACTCAAGCAGCGGTCCGGCCAGTTGGCCGGGACGCTCTCCGGCGGTCAGCAGCAGATGGTGGCCATCGGCCGAACGCTGCTCAACCGCAACCGGCTGATCATCGCCGACGAGCCCACCAAGGGCCTGGCGCCGAAGATCGTTGCCGAGGTTGCCGATGTCCTGGCGCGAGCGGCCGAGGCCGTGCCCGTTCTCCTGGTCGAGCAGAACCTCGCGCTCGTCCGCCGTCTGGCTGGCACCTGCGCTGTCCTGGCCGACGGGCGAACTGCCCACCAGGGCGACACTGCCGAACTGTTGGCCGACGAAGAGGCCGCCCGCCGCCTGCTGGGCGTCGGCAGCCACCGCCCGGGCGCCAGACCCCTCTCGGCCGCCTCGCGGCCCGGCCCTGCGGCGGCCGGGCAGGCCCCGGCCGCTCCTGTTGTCACCACGGAGGTGAACCCCTGATGGACACCGTCGTCCTCCTTACCTGCACTGGACTTGGTCTGGGTGCGCTGTACTTCCTGGTGGCCTCCGGTCTCTCACTGATCTTCGGGTTGATGGACGTGCTCAACTTCGCGCACGGCGCTCTGCTCTCCATCGGCGCCTATGCCACCTGGTGGGCCGGGACAGAGGCCGGCTTCGCCTTCTGGCTCGCCGTGCCGTTCGGCACGCTGGTCGGTACGGCCGCCGCCGTCCTGCTGGAACTCTTTCTGATCCGGCCGCTCTACAGCCGCCCACGCGACCAGATCCTTGCCACCGTCGGTGTCGGGCTGGCCGTCCCCGCTCTCCTGATGGGCATCTGGGGCGCTGACGCCCGCCCCTTCCCGCAACCGGCCCTGCTCTCCGGCACCTGGCACGTGCTCGGTGCGACCGTCCCGGTCAACCGCTTCGTCCTCGTGGCCGCGGCCGCGTTGCTGCTGCTCGCTCTTCGGTTGTTCCTCGCCCGGACCCGCTACGGGCTGATCGTCCGGGCCGGCGTCGAGGACCGGGCGATGGTCACCGCGCTCGGCATCGACGTCCGGAAGGCGTTCACCCTCGTCTTCGCCATCGGTGGGGCGGCCGCCGCCCTCGGCGGCGCGCTCGGCGGCCTCTACTTCGGTTCGGTCAACCCCGGCCAGGGAACCAGCCTGCTCATCTTCGCCTTCGTCGTCGTCGTGATGGGCGGCATGGGCTCCGTCACCGGAGCCGCCGTCGCCTCGGTATGTGTCGGTCTCGTCCAGCAGTTCGCCAACTACTACACCGCTGCGGGACTGGGCGACCTGTCGGTCGTCGTCCTGCTGGCCGTACTGCTTCTCGTACGACCCCGCGGACTCACCGGGAGGCTCGCGTGAGCGCCAACACCCCGATCACGAGCACCGGTGGCGCCGCGGCCGACCGCACCGCCGCCACTCCGGCAGGGGGGACTGTCACCAGCCCTGCCGAGACACATTCTGGACGAGTGAGCGAGGGCCGCGCTATCCCTCGAACAGGTGAATCAGTCACTGAGCGCTCGACACCGGTGCACCGAGCGCTACGCTGGTGGCCGATCGCTCTGCTGATCGTGCTCCTTGTCGCCCCCTATAGTGCGCTTCCCGTTCCGGGACTGCTCGACGGCCCGCTCGGCAGCCCCGGAAGTCTCCAACTCATCGCCCTGTGCCTGCTCTACGGGGCCCTCGCCACCGGCTACGACCTCCTGCTCGGCCGTACCGGGCTGCTCTCCTTCGGCCACGCGCTCTACTTCGCGACCGGCCTCTATGCCACCAACCTGGGCATGCTGGAGCTCCAACTGCCCTTCGCCGCGGCCGCCCTCTTCGGTGTCGCCTGTGCCGTCGCGCTGGCCCTGCTGCTCGGCTCGGTCAGCCTCCGCGTCACCGGCATCGGGTTCTCCATGGTCACACTGGCCTTCGCGCAGGCCGGTTCGATCCTCGTCCAGCGCAACCCCGGTGGCGTCACCGGTGGCGAGGAAGGGCGGTCCGCGCCGGCCGACCAACTGCCGTCCGCGTTCCTCGGCATCGAGAACACCGCCAACCTCTACTGGATCGCCGTCGCCTACCTGGTGCTGACCCTGGCCGCCGTCCACTGGGCCGTCAGCTCGCCTCTCGGCCGGGTCTGGGAGGGCATCAAGGAGAACGAGCGCCGGGTTGAGGTGCTCGGACTCCGCCCTTACGGGTACAAGTTGATCGCGTTCGTCCTCGCCGGCGCCCTGGCCGCCGTGGGTGGGGTGGTCTACCTCCTGCTGACCGGCGGCGCCACCCCGCAGGCCGCCACTTCCGACGCCACGCTCTCGCTCCTCGTCATGGTCGTCCTCGGCGGATCCGGCACGCGCTGGGGTCCCTTGCTGGGCGGCGTCATCTACACCTGGGCCGGTCACCGACTCGGGGACCTCGCCAACTCCGAGACGATCGCCGACCTGCCGGCGGTCCTGCGGGTCCCGCTCTCCCAGCCGCTCTTCCTCCTGGGCGGCCTCTTCGTCGCCGTGGTCTACCTGCTGCCCGGCGGCCTGGCTAGACTTCCTGCCCGCATTCGAGCCGCCCGTTCCACCCGCTCGGCCCGGCCCTCTGCCGGTGCCCGCAGCGCCCGTCCCACAGGAGGTAGCCCCGCGTGAGCCAGTCACCGCTGCACCCCGAGGAGTTGACGGTACCGGTCCCAGGAGGGGGCCTGGCCGTCCTTCGCTGGCCCGCCACCGACCCGGGGGCCCCGACCATCGTGGCGGTGCACGGCATCACCGCCAACGGCCTCGCCTGGTTCGAGGTCGCCCGCCGGCTCGCCGGCCGGGCCACCTTGCTCGCGCCCGACCTGCGCGGACGCGGAGCCAGCCACACCGTGAGCGGACCGTACGGTCTGGCCCGGCACGCGGATGACGTGGCCGCGCTGATCACGGCGCTCGACCTGGGTCCCACCGTCGTGGTGGGGCACTCCATGGGTGCCTGGGTCACAGCCCTGGCGGCGGTGCGGCATCCGGACCTCGTCAGCCGGGTGGTGCTGGTCGACGGCGCGGTGACCTTCCCCCTGCCGGAGGGCGTCCGGGAGGAGGACGTTCTGGCCGCGGTGCTCGGCCCGGCGCTGGCGCGGCTTTCGATGACCTTCCCGGACCGTCAGGCCTATCGCGCGTTCTGGCAGCAGCACCCGGCCTTCGGCGCCGACTGGTCGGACGAGATCGACGCCTACACCCAGCGCGATCTCATCGGAACCGCACCCGAGCTGCGTTCCTCCTGTGTGCTGGAGGCCGTTCAGGTCGACGGGGCCCAGGTCCTGCTCGACCAGGAGGCGGCCGCCGCCGTGCACCGGCTGCCGTGCACGGGTGAACTGCTCTGGGCGGAACGCGGCCTGCTCGACGAGTCGCAGGCCCTCTACGACGGCAAGCGGATAGCGATGGCCGGACTGGATCCGGCCCGTGTGGTGGCGGCCGAGCTCGTACCGGACACCAATCACTACTCGATTCTCTGGGGCCGAGCCGGGGCCGAGGCCGTGGTGCAGCGCCTCCTCGGGCCCGGCCCGGCCGGGCCTTCCATCGGGTAACAGACCTGGCCGGGTCGGCCGGTGGGGTGCCGGACCGCCGACCGGTCCGGCACCCCCAGCAGCACCCTCGCCGGCCGCTGTCCCTGCGGTCGTCCGGGTTTCAGCCGGCCGTACCCAGGAAGGTCTCCCACCCGCCGGTGGGCGCCTGCCCAACGTTCAGCGTGCGCAGCTTGCGGAGGGTCGACTGGTCCTGGGCCTCCAGCCAGTCGACCAGCTGCCGGAACGACACCAGCCGGACCTCCGGCTTGCCCGCGATCGTCTTGAGAGTCTCCTCGACGGCGTCCATGTAGATCCCGCCGTTCCACTGCTCGAAGTGGTTGCCGATGAAGAACGGCGCGCGGTTGCTGTTGTAGGTGCGGTCGAAGCCGGCCAGGTAGGCGTCCCTGGCCTGGCTGCGCCAGTCGTTGTACTTGCCCGGGTCGCCCTTGGTGCTGCCGGCCGACTGGTTCGCCAGGATGTTGTAGTCCATCGACAGCACCTGGAAGGTGTGCCCGGGGAACGGGATGCTCTGCAGCGGGAAGTCCCAGACCTTGCCGTCCTGCACCTTCTGCGGCCAGATCTGCAGGCCGCCGGAAGAGCTGGCGTCGTACTTCCACCCCATCTTCGCCGCGGTCGGCAGCAGGGCCTTCTGCCCTTCGAGGCAAGGGGTTCGCCCGCCGATGAGCTCCTTCTTGTAGTCGAAGGGAAGCGGGTCGACGTCGGTGAAACCGGTGTTGGTCCGCCACTGGGTCACAAACGAGATCGCCTGGTCTATCTCGCTCTGCCAGTCCTCGGACGTCCACTTGTTGACCCCGTTGCCGTCCGAACGGGTCGAGCAGAAATGCCCGTTGAAGTGGGTGCCGATCTCGTGGCCGGCCAGCCAGGCCTGGCTGATGAGCTTGAGCGTGCTCTTGACCGCGCCGTCCGAGAGGTACGGGATGTCGGACGCGCCGACCGAGTGCTTCGGCGGGTGGTAGAGGTCGGCCTTGCCCTTCGGGAGGGCGTAGATCCCGGAGAGGAAGAACGTCATCGAGGCCTTGTGCTCCTCGGCCAGCTTGAGGAAGCGGGGGAACTGGCCGTCCTCCGTGCCACCGGCGCCGTCCCAGGAGAACACCACGAACTGCGGCGGTCGCTCACCGGGCTTGAGCTTCTCGGCCTTGGGCTGGTTCGGCTGGGGGCCGGTGTCGGCGTTGGAACCATCACCGATGGGCGTCCCCTTGGGCGGCACGCCCTTGGCGGGATCTCCGGTTCCCGTCCGCCCGTTGCCGCTACTGCTGCCGGAAACAGGGGAGGAGGTGGTGGAGCCAGGACTCGATCCGCTGCTGGAACACGCCGCGACCGCCCCGAGAGCCGCAGTCGCAGCGGTGGCACTGAGCACGGTCCTTCGAGAGATGCTGGTCATGGTCTCCCCTGGATGCCCTGGCCGGGTGCCGAGGGTGGCGGAGGGCCACACCGGTCAAATCGGGCAATTGATGAATATTCCGCCGTTAGCATGCCACGCGGACTCAGGGGTCACCAAGGTGCCGAGGTCCGTCGACAGCCAACACGCGCAGCGTGCCCACATAGGCTGCGAAGACCGGCCTTCTGTTTCCGTCCTGTGACGCTTTGCGCTCACTGGCCCGTGCCGCCGCGGCGGATCACCGAGCCCTCAGCCCCCAGCCGTCAGCCCTCAGGCGGCGGCCCCCAGCCCCGTCAGCCCTCAGGCGGCGGCCAGCCGCCGGCTGCGGCGCACGACGCGCGCGATGGCGGTGCTGACGATGGTGGCGGCGGTGCAGGAGACCGCGAGGCTCAGCCAGGCGGTGTCGAACCAGTGGCTGTTGAGCCAGCCCAGCGTCACGATGTAGGCGGCCCAGACCAGTGCGGCCAGCGCGGACCAGCGGAGGAAGCGGCGCGGGTGGGCGGGGGAGTGGCCGATGGCCAGGTCGAGGACGGTCCGCCCGGCCGGTACGAACCGCGCGATCACCACCATCGCTGCCGCCGCCCCGGTGGTCCGGCCGTCCAGGGCCCGTTGGACCTTGGCGACGTTCGCCGCCAGCTGTGGGCGGTGCTCAAGCCGTCGACTCACCAGAGGGGCGCCGCGCCGGGCGAGGCTGAGCAGCAGGAGATCGCCGAGGAACGAGGCCAGTGCCACGCACAGCCCCAGCACCACCGGCGCGCCGTCTATCTGTGCCGTCTTGAGCACGGCCAGGATGACCAGCGTCCCGCTGGGGATGAAGGGCAGAAAGGCGTCGCCCAATACGGCGCAGAGCGCCAGGGCGCAGATCCACGAGGATCCGATCACCGCCGCGATGTCCAAGGTCCATACTCCCTCCAGGCTGCCCGAGGGAGCAGATGGCTGCAGGGGTCAACGCTAGCGCCTCGACTTTTCATGCCATGAAGCACCCCGGGCATGCCCTGCGTCACAAGGCGCGAGCCCCTGGAGCGGGGTGCCGCTCCAGGGGCTCACGGGGATCGATCGGCGCTGGTCCAGCCCGACGACCTTGCTGGTGGAGTGCGGATCCGGTTGGGTGATCCGCTCCTGATCACTAGCCTGCCGGACGTCGGCCGCCGATCGCGAGCCCTGCGGTTGGCGACTTCCCGCTCTGGCGTGAAGTCGCCACGCGTGTCCGCCCGCTGGCTCTGAGTCAGCCGAACGGTCGGTAGCCGCATCCTCACCCGACCGGGGCGGCGCCGGCACCAATGGCACCAGCACCAACGGGACCGGCACCAACGGGACCGGCACCCGGACGGGCCGCCCGGCCCCGGGAACAGCCGACTCGGCCGTGTGGTTGACCTCCGTCGGCAGAAGCGACCACCGGCGCATGGGCACGGTCGCTCCACGACAGCCCGGAGGGCGGACGGTATGACCACCGAGGACCAGCAGGAGCGCGGACCCGAACCGCAGACCCACGCGGCGATCCGAGGCACTGTCCGGGGGGCGGCGCCCGCGCCGCTCTCGATCCTCGACCTGGCCACCGTCGGCGTCGGCTACACGCCGGGCGAGGCGCTGGCCGCGACCACGACGCTGGCACGCAGCGCGGAGGAGTGGGGCTACCACCGCTTCTGGGTGGCCGAGCACCACGGCATGCCGGGCGTCGCCAGCTCCACGCCGGCCGTCCTGCTGGCCCACCTCGGGGCCCACACCACGACACTGCGGCTCGGCTCGGGCGGAGTCATGCTGCCGAACCACGCCCCGCTGGCGATCGCCGAGCAGTTCGGCCTGCTGGAGGCTCTGCACCCCGGCCGCATCGACCTCGGCCTCGGCCGGGCCCCCGGCACCGACCCCGCCACCGCGCGAGCACTGCGGCGGGGCCTCGCCGACGGCGCGGAGGACTTCCCCCAGCAGCTCGCCGAGCTGACGCACTTCCTCGACGGCGACTTCCCGGCCGGCCACCCCTACGCCCGGTTGACGGCTGTCCCGCAGGGGGACGGGCGGCCCCCGATCTGGCTGCTCGGCTCGTCGGGCTTCAGCGCCCAGCTGGCCGGCCGCCTCGGCCTGCCGTTCGCGTTCGCCCACCACTTCAGCAGCGTCAACACCATCCCGGCCCTCGATCTCTACCGCTCGGCGTTCCGCCCGTCGGCCGTGCTCAGCGAGCCGTACGCGCTGATCGGGGTGAGCGCGGTCGCGGCCGACGACGAGACGACCGCCCGACGGCTCGCGCGCTCGGCGGCGCTCGGGATGCTCCGGCTGCGCAGGGGGAACCCGGGCCCGATCCCCACCCCCGAGGAGGCCGAGTCCTACCCGTACAGCCCGGTGGAGGCGGACTTCGTCGACGACTGGCTGGGCAATGTCGTCCTGGGCTCACCGGGCGAGGTCGCCGACGGGCTGGAGGCGTTGCGCAAGCGGACCGGGGTGGACGAGCTGATGGTCACCTCGCACATCCACGGTCACGAGGCCCGGTACCGCTCGTACGGGCTGATCGCCCAGGCGTACGGACTGACCGGGCAGTCCGGCACCGCCTGAGCCGGGCCGAGGCCGGTCGCGGCGGACCGGCGCCCGGTCGGCGCCCGAATCCGCGCCCGTCCCGGCGCCGCCGCGCACACACTGTGCGAACACCGCGCGGACACCGTTCCGGCCGAGCCGCGGCAATCCGCCGCTATCGCCCGCCCGGCCCCGGGCGGCCCTCACGGAGTATGGCGGCGACGAGCTCGGCCTCGCCCGGCCTGGCGAAGTACCAGCCCTGGGCGGTGTCGCAGCCGGTCAACCGCAGCCGCTCGGCCTGCGCCGCGCTTTCGATGCCCTCGGCCGTGACGGTCAGGCCGAGGGTGTGGGCCAGCTGCACCATCGCGCCGACGATCTGCTCATCGGCGTCGCTCCGGCGGGTGCCGGCCCCGGGGAGCTCGGTGCGGCCCGCCGGGGCCGGGTCGCGGAACCCTTCGATGAACGTGCCGTCGAGCTTCAGCACGTGCACCGGCAGCCGTGAGAGGTACGCCAGGTTGGAGTAGCCGGTGCCGAAGTCGTCGATCGCGATCCGGACGCCCATGTCGGCGAGCGCCTGCAGGGCCTGCAGGGGGCGCCCGCCCGGGCCGAGCAGCGCGCTCTCGGTGATCTCCAGTTGCAGCAGCCGGGCCGGCAGACCGGTACGGTCGAGCGCCTGCGCCACGTCGGCGACCACGTCGGAGTCCCAGATCTGCCGGGCGGCGAGGTTGACGCTCACAAACGTCTCGGTGTCGGGGAACTCGGTGAGCCAGCGCTGCGCCTGGCGGCAGGACTCCTCCAGGACCCACTTGCCGAGCGGCACGATCGCACCGGACTCCTCGGCCAGCGGGATGAAGCGGTCCGGGGAGAGCGTCCCGTAGCGGGGGTGGCGCCAGCGGACGAGGGCCTCGGCGCCGCGCACCGCACCGTCGGAGAGGCCGACGAGGGGCTGGTACTCGATGGTGAACTCGCCGCGCTCCAGGGCCGGGCGCAGTGCGGTGGCGAGCAGCTGGCGGGTGAGCTGGTGGGCGCCGCGGTCCGGGTCGTAGAGGGTCCAGCGGGCCCGGCCGTCCGCCTTGGACCAGTACAGGGTGGCGTCGGCGTCCTTGACCAGGTCGGTGGGTGTGGTCTCGTGCACGGACCGTTCGACGACGCCGACGCTGGCGGTCACCACCAGCCGGTGCCCGGCCACGTCGAACGGCTGTTCCAGCACTGCGAGGATCCGGCCGGCCAGGTCGGTCAGCTGGTCACTGCCCTTGCTGTCGGTGACCAGGACCGCGAACTCGTCGCCGCCCATCCGGGCCACCAGATGGGCGGCCTGTTCGGAGAATCCGTGCCGGAGCCGGGTGGCGACGGCGATCAGCAACTGGTCGCCGATGTGGTGACCGAGTGTTTCGTTGATCGCGGCGAAGCCGTCGAGGTCCAGGTAGCAGACCCCGACCCGGCGCCTGTCCGGCCCGGCGGGGCCCGCCCCGGTCGCCGGGGAGGCGGCTGCGGCCCCGCCCGGTCCGACGGCCGGGCTGTCTCCCGGGCTGTCTCCCGGGCCGCCGGTCTGGCCCGCCGCCGGGCCGCTCGTGGTGAGGCAGGCGGCGTCGAGCCGTTCGAAGAAGGACGTTCGGTTGGGCAGCCGGGTCAGCGGGTCGTGCAGTGCCTGGTACTCCAGGCGGTCGCCGAGCCGGCGCTGCTCGGTGATGTCCTCGACCATCGCGAGCGTGTAGAGCGGGCTCCCCACCTCGTCCCTGATCAGGGAGATGGTCACCTTGCTCCAGACCGTGTGGCCCTCGCGGTGCTTGAGCTGTTTCTCCACCCGCAGCCGTTCGCGCTCACCCCGGACGAGTTCGGGGAAGAGGCGGTGCGGCATGCCCTCCGGGTCGATGATGTCGTGGATGTGGGTGCGGACCAGTTCGCCGACCCCGCGGCCGATCAGTGTGGCGAAGGCGGGGTTGACCTCGATGATCCGGTCGTCGGGGTCGATCAGTGCCATCCCGATGCCCGCGTCGCAGAAGGCGGCCCGGAAGCGGGACTCGCTGGCACGCAGCGCGGCCAGTAGCCGGTCGGTCCCCTCGGCCGGCTGGTCGGCTCCGGCGGCCGGCCGGTGCGAGCCGTTCGTCAGCGGGGCCGAGCAGGTGGGGCAGCGGACGACGGTGCTGTCGACCGCGGTGGCGATCCTGCCGGCCGCTCCGAAGCCGGGTACGGCAGCGTGTCCGATGTCGGCACCGGTGCCGGGCCCGGTACCGGTTCCGGGCGTGGCCCTGTCACCGGTGACGGTGTTGACGGAGAAGCCGTGAGTGCCGTCCCGTGCGGCGCCGGAGGTGCCGACGGGGCCGTCGGCCGGGCGGAGGGCCGGCGACAGCAGACGGCGGTGGTGTTGCGGTTCTTCGTGCCGCACGCCTGGGTGGTGTGCGTCGGCCCCCTCGTTCTGGCCCGGCACGGCATGCTCCCGTCCGCTGCTGACGCTTGACGCTGGTCCGGCCGGACACCCGGGACTGCGGCGGCCGGCTCCCGCACTCTGTCGAGGTCCTCGGAGTCCGGTGCTGAGCGCTCGTTGGTGAGCGTTCGTGTGGAGACCCGCGTGAAGAACAGGGCGCTGCGGCCGATCATAAGACGCGGCGACAACGCGCGGTGACCGCCGCCAGGGTGATTCGTCCGCTTTGAGATCAAGTGTGGTGGTACGTGCGGACGCCCCCGGTGCACATCACATGATGTGCACCGGGGGCGCGTGCTCCGAGTGCACGCCGTCGGGCGCTCCTTGAGTACCCGGAGCGCGCCCACATGTTCATGCCGCGCACCGGCCCGCCGGGCCCGCATGACCCGCCGGAACGCCGGCCCCGGGATCGGAGCCGGCGGCCCCGGCAGAGGGGTCAGGCCAGCTTGGCCGTGAGGGTGATGGTGGTGCCGGTCAGGGCCTGGCTGACCGGGCAGTTCGCCTTGGCGTCCTCGGCGGCCTTCACAAAGCCGGCCTCGTCGAGGCCGGGCACCTGGCCGGTGACGGTCAGGTGGATGCCGGTGATACCGGTGCCGGGCTGGAAGGTGACATCGGCCTGGGTGTCCAGCTTGGTGGGCGGGGTGCCCGCGCCGGCCAGGCCGTGCGAGAGGGCCATCGAGAAGCACGCGGAGTGCGCGGCGGCGATGAGCTCCTCCGGGCTGGTCTTGCCGTTGGGCTCCTCGGACCGGGCCGGCCAGGAGACCGGGTACTCACCGATGCCGGAGGAGGCGAAGGTCACCTGACCCTTGCCCTCGAGCAGGTTGCCTTCCCACGCGGTGCGGGCGGTGCGAGTGGTTGCCACGATCGGTACCTCCAGGTATGAGGAACTGCTGATTCGTCACTTCCGGTCATGCCGCGCACCAGCCTACGGGGAGGTCGGGGGCCGACCACGCGCAGCGACTCGGGGCGCCGTGCCCGGAAGTACCCGGGCCCGCGCCGGCCGGTGCGCGGGCGCCGGTCGCCCATCGGTCCGTACGCTGTCCGGATCGTGGACGGATACGCCGAATGGTGCGGATCCGCGCCGGGCGCCCTGTTAGATTTGCCCGGGCCCGAGCCCGGCCGTCGGACGGTCGGGTGCCCACCACCAGACAGCCGCGGAGCCGCCCCGATGACGGATCACCCCACGACCCCCGATGCCGGACTTCCCGAGGGGATCGACGACGCCGTGCGGGCCGAGCTGACCAGCCTGCGCGAGAGCATCGACAACATCGACGCCGCGGTGGTCCACATGCTGGCCGAGCGCTTCAAGGCGACCCAGCGGGTCGGCCGGCTCAAGGCCGAGCACAGGCTGCCGCCGGCCGATCCGGCGCGGGAGCGCGACCAGATCCGGCGTCTGCGGGAGCTGGCCGCCGGGGCGCATCTCGATCCGGTGTTCGCGGAGAAGTTCCTCAACTTCATCATCGCCGAGGTGATCCGCCACCACGAGGCGATCGCCCGCGCCTGAGCCCGCGGACCCCAGCCCGTACCCGAGCCCGTGGGCCCGGGTCCGTGCCCCTGAGCCCGCCCCTGCGGCCGTGCCCGAGGCCGCGCGGGTGCCGCGACTCACCGGGCGAT
Organism: Kitasatospora sp. NPDC087315; assembly: GCF_044744345.1. Lineage (NCBI taxonomy): Bacteria > Bacillati > Actinomycetota > Actinomycetes > Kitasatosporales > Streptomycetaceae > Kitasatospora > Kitasatospora sp. NPDC087315. The sequence goes on from NZ_JBIUYD010000013.1 coordinate 173,286, forward strand.
CCGCAGGTGATCGCGTCGTGCTCTCCTCGACATGTCCTCGGCCGCGATGTCGGGCGCAGCTAAAAGCCGGATTTCGTGAGGCTTCACGGTTGGCGTAGCGTGCAGGTTCCCCCAGCCGGAGAGGTGAGCAGCGACGATGGCGGTGAACCTGCCCGATACGCACAGCGACGCCGGGGCCGGCCAGCCCCCGGCTGTCGGCGGCGGCCACAATGGCCACGGTGGCTCCAGCGATGGCGGTGGCGGTGGCCGCGCCGAGGCACGCCGGGCACGGACGCGGAAGGCGCCGAGGCCGTCGAAGCCGCAGAAGGACGCCGGGGACCGGCGGGCAGGGCGTCGTCACCGACCGTGGTGGATCGAGATCCCCGCGATGGCGGCGGTCGGCCTGGTGGTCGCGCTGCTGATCAAGACCTGTCTGTTCCAGGTGTTCACCATCCCCTCCGGGTCGATGGAGAACACGCTGCGGATCGGCGACCGGGTCGGGGTGAACAAGCTCGCGCCGTTGACCGGCTGGGAGCCGGAGGCCGGCCAGCCGGTGGTCTTCAAGGACCCGGGTGACTGGCTGCCGCCGCAGCCGACCGGCGGGAACCCGGTGTCCAACGCCCTGGGCTCGGTGCTCGGCTTCGTCGGGCTGATCCCGCCGAAGGACGACAACTACCTGGTCAAGCGGGTCATCGCGACCGGCGGCCAGACCGTGCAGTGCTCGGGTACCACGCTGACCGTCAACGGGGCGAAGGTCGACGAGCCGTACCTCCACCCCGGGGACGACTCCTGTGCCGGGATGAACTTCGGGCCGGTCACGGTGCCCCAGGGGTACGTCTGGGTGGAGGGCGACCACCGCAGCGACTCGGCGGACTCGCGCTACCACCAGCGCGGCCCCGGTGGTGGGGCCGTGCCGGTGGACAACGTGGTCGGGCCGGTGTCGGCCGTCGTGTGGCCGCTCAGCCACCTCGACTGGTTCGGCTGGGTCGGTCGCTGACCTCGCGCTGGGAGGCCGCGCGTCCCCCGGAACCACGGGCGGTACCGGCCGCCTCCGCTCCGGCCGCGACAGCACCGGTCACCTCGGCCCCGGTCACCTCGGATCCGGCCGCCACGGCACCGGCCGGTTCGACCGCGGGCTTGCTCGCCTGGGCCGCGAAGGCGCCGGCCAGGACGAGCAGGCCGCCGGCCATCTGCGGCAGACCCAGGTGCTCGCCGAGCAGGATCCAGGCGAGGACGGTGGCGACGACGGCCTCCAGGTTGGCCACCACCCCGGCGACCGGGGGCGACAGGTGCCGGACGGCGACCACACCGGTCAGGTAGGCGAGCACGGTCGCGATCAGGATCATCCAGGCCGCCGGGACGAGCGCGGGCAGCGTGTGCCCGTTCATCACGACGTCACCGCCGAGCGGGCTCCAGTCGGCCTGCCAGGGGCGGGTGAAGGCGGTGAGCACCACCGCGCCGATCAGCAGCCCGTACGCGCTGACGGCGATCGGGTCCACCGGGCGGTCCCCCCGGCTGCCGGCGTCGGCCAGGACGAAGTAGCCGACCTGACAGCAGGCCGCCCCGAGCGCGAACAGGACGCCCAACGCGTCGAAGCTCAGACCGTTCCAGACCTCGACCACGCAGGCCAGCCCGGCCACGGCGACGCCGGCGCCGATGGCGGAGCCCCGGCTGATCGGCCTGCGCTGGACGAACTTGACGTAGCCGATGAGCAGCGGGGGGCCGAGGTACTCGATCAGCAGGGCGACGCCGACCGGGATCCGAGAGATCGCCGCGAAGTAGCAGGCCTGGACGCCGGCCACGGCGAGCAGGCCGAACCCGAGGAGCAGGCCGGGCCTGCGGAGCACGACGGCGCGGTGGCGGTAGGCCAGCGGGAGGAGGACCACGGCGGCGCCGGTGACCCGGAGCCAGACCACATGCAGCGGCGAGAGGCCGACCTCGATCAGAGGCTTGGCGGCGGTGCCGGAGCCGCCGAAGGCGACGGCGGAGACCAGCGCGAGGGCGAGGCCGAGGGTTCTGCCCGAGGAACGGTCGAGCCGGGGCGTTGAGCTGTGCACCGACGCATTGTGACAGTCATACCGGCGCTTGGGTAAGGCGCCATTTCGGTATTTGGTCCTGCCTGAACCTGTGCAGGGTGGCGGGTACACCTGGGATCGCCCGAAAACGCCCGTCGGCCGCGACCACCCCCAGGCGGTCGCGGCCGACGCGCCCCGACTACTGCCGCGCGCCCGCTCCGGAGAGCGCGCCCGCGCCCGTGCCGCCACCCGTACCCGTATCCGAGCCCGTGCCGGAGCCCGAGCCGCCCGTGCCGGAGCCCGTACCGGAGCCCGAGCCCGAGCCCGTACCGGAGCCCGAGCCGCCGCCCGTACCGCCCGAGGGCTCGGGCGCGGTGGTCGGACCGGTGGTCGGCGCCGGCGTCCGGGTGGGCTTGCCGCTCGGCCGGGGCGTCGTGGGCTGGGTGGGGGCGGTCGCCCCGCCGCCCGAGCCCGAACCACCGGAACCGCCCGAGCCACCCTGTCCACCGGACGAGCCCGAGGACCCGGAGGACCCGGAGCCGCCCGAGGACCCGGAGCCGCCCGAGGACCCGCCGCTCGACGCACCCGGCGGGGTGCCCGCGCCGGAACCGGTGCCCGAGCCGCCCGTCGCACCGCTGCCGCCCGAGGAGGCCGGGGCGGAAGCCGACCCGGACGGGGTCGAGGAGCTGTCCGGGCCACCGGAGGATCCGCTGTTCGACGAGGAGTCGTCCGCGCCCGACGGCGAGGCGAAGTTCGCGACCGGCTGCCCCTTCAGCGCCGCCTTCATGTAGCTGGTCCAGATCTGCGCGGGGTACTGGCCGCCCGCCGCGCCGTCGATCCCGCCGGTGCCGCTGAGGCTGACCTGGGCACCGGTGGTCGGGTCCTGGCCGAACAGCGCCACGGAGGTCACCAGCTCGGGGGTGTACCCGACGAACCAGACCGACTTCTGGTCGTCCGTCGTGCCGGTTTTGCCGGCGACCGGGCGGCCCAGCGCCTTGGCCCGCCAGCCGGTGCCGCCCGGGTCGCTCACCACGCCCTGCAGCATCGAGGTGACCTGGCGCGCGGTCTCCTGGCTGACCGCCTGGGTGGTCTTGTGGGCCGGGAGCGGGAGCTGCTCGCCCTCGCGGTCCACCGCCTGCACCAGCCACGGGGTGATCTGCTTGCCGTCGTTGTCCAGCGTGGCGTACACACCGGCGATGTCGAGCGGGCTCGGGGTGGCCGCGCCGAGCGGGATGGACGGCACCGGGTCGAGCCCGGGGGTGTTGCTCGGCAGGCCGAGCGCGATGGCGGTGTCCCGGACCTTCTGCAGCCCGGTGTCCTGGGCGAGCTGGGCGAACACCGAGTTCACCGACCAGTCGGTGGCCTGCTGAAGGGTGACCTGGCCATAGCTCTTGTCGCCCTCGTTCGGCGGCGCGTACGGGGTGCCCTTGCCGCCCCGGACCTTGCGGCCGCTGGTGCCGTCGTACACCGTGCGCGGTGTGATGGTCTGACCGGACTGGGTCTTGGCGCCGTTCTCCAGCGCCGCGGCCAGCGCGATCGCCTTGAAGGTGGAGCCGGCCTGGTAGTCACGCCGGGTGGCGTTGTCGATGTAGTGCTTGGTGTAGTCGACACCGCCGTACAGGGCGACCACGGCACCGGTCTTCGGGTCGACCGAGACGGCGCCGGCCTGGGCGGCCGCGTCCTTCTTCCGCTTGTCCGGGTTGAGGGTGTCGTGCAGCTGCGCCTGCACCGAGTCCTGGAGGGCCTGCTGGCGCGCCGGGTCGACGGTCAGCCTGATGCTGTAGCCGCCCTTGGCCAGCTCGGCCTCGGTGATGATCTGGTTCGAGGTCAGGTACTGGGTGGCGGCGTCGACCAGGTAGCCGGCCTGGCCGGACAGACCGGGATTGCCCTGCGGGTCCTTGACCTCGGGGAAGGCGGTGGCGGTCCGCTCCTCGGCGGAGAGCCAGCCCTCCTTCACCATGCCGTCCAGGACGTAGTTCCAGCGGTTGAGGGCGTTCTGCTTGCCCGCCGGGGTCGCGGTGGCCACGTCGTAGGCGCTGGGCGCGTTCAGGAGCGTGGCCAGGTAGGCGCCCTGGGCGGCGTTGAGGGCGGACGCGTCCACGCCGAAGTACGCCTGGGCGGCGGCCTGGATGCCGTAGGCGCCGCGCCCGTAGTAGGAGGTGTTGAGGTAGCCGGAGAGGATCTCGTCCTTGCTCTCGGTGGCGTCCACCTTGATCGCTATGAAGAGTTCCTTCACCTTGCGGGTGACGGACTGCTTCTGGCTCAGGTACGTGTTCTTCACGTACTGCTGGGTGATCGTGGAGCCGCCCTGGGTGCCCTCGCCCTTGGCGGTGTTGAAGGCGGCGCGGGCCAGACCGGGCACGTTGACGGCGCCCTCGTGGTAGAAGTTGCGGTCCTCGGCGGCCAGCGCGGCGTGCTGGGCGGCGGGGGAGACCTTGTCCAGGCCGACGTTCTGCCGGTTGGTCTGGCCGGTCCGGGCGATCACCGAGCCGTCCTGGTAGAGCCAGGTGTTGCTCTGGGCGGTCGCGGCGGCGTGCGCGTCCGGCACCTTCACCAGGGCGACGCCCAGGGCGAACAGGCCGACGCCGAGCAGCAGCGAGGCCGCGAGCCCGAGCAGGGTCATCCGCCAGGTCGGGATCAGCCGGCGCCAGCCGGTGCGCTTCGGACGCTTCGGCTTGCCGCTGCGGGCGGGGCGCTCCGATGAACGCTTCAGGCGCTTCACCGGGCGGAGTCTGGCGGACGGCACACGGCGGCCGCTCTGGGCGTTTCGGGACAAAGCGGCGGCCTTTCCTGTGGGTGGACCGAGCCAGCCTGCACAGACGGGTTCGTCGACGGTTAGGGACCTTTGTCCCGTTTCCGGTTTACAGCCCAGAACGCGTGGAAAGGGTCGGTTGGCTCCGCCAGGACAGGAAGCGAGACCGACATCACACGCAAATCGGGCACCATGGGCAAAAAAATCGGGGAGCCCCTCGCGTGTGCGAGAGGCTCCCCAATGTCTGTGCGCCGCCAGGGACTCGAACCCCGGACCCGCTGATTAAGAGTCAGCTGCTCTAACCAACTGAGCTAGCGGCGCCTGCTGACCTGGAAAACAATACACGGTTTCGAGGGGTGCGTCGTACCGCCGCGGTCCGGCCGGGGGTCCGCTGCCCGCCGAGGGTGCCCGTTTCCGCCCGGTTGGGGCGGAGTTTTCCGCCGGTTAGGGTGGAAACGTGCCCAGCCCAGACCCCGGCCGCCGGAAAGCTCGGCTCGCCGTCGCAGCCCTGCTGCTGCTCAGCGCGGTGGCGTACACGGCGTGGGTGCTGGAGGTGGTGCTGAGCACCGGCCTCGACCCGGTCCAGGCGTACATCAGCGAACTCGCCGCCGAGGACCAGCCGCTGGGCGGGCTGTTCCGGGCCACCGACCTGGTCGCCGGGCTCGCCGTCCTCGCGGCGGCCGTCACGGCCCTGGTCGCGGGCGCCCGGTCCGCGGCGCGCCGCACCGCGCGGGCCGACGGCGCCCGAGCCGGTACCGGGCCGGTCGGCGGCGTGGGGCCCTGGCTCCCCTGGGCGGTGACCGGCTGGGCGGCGCTGGCCCTGTTCGGCGTGGCCACGGCTGCCGACTCCCGCCTGCCACTGAGCTGCGCGCCCACCAGCGACGAGATGTGCGCGGCCCGGGAGACGGCCGGGCTGGTCCCGGCCACCCATACCGCGCACGCCGTGACCAGCAGCCTCGCCATGGTCGGGGCGCTCACCGGGCTGATCGCGCTCACCGTCGCGGCCCGGCGCTACGGCTGGTGGCCGCCGGTCCGCCGGTTCGGACCGTGGCTGCTGGCCGGCGAGCTGCTGGCCACCGGCTGGAGCCTGGCCGCGATCGCCGCCTTCGAGGCCGGTCACGGCACCTGGTCACTGGGCGCGGGCCAGCGGCTCCAGGTCCTCCTGGTCGCACTCTGGCTGGCGGTCCTGGCCCGGAGCGTCGCCCGCTTCGAGGGGCCGGCGGCCGTTCACGGCGGCACCGGACGGCACGCCGGGCAGTGCACCGGGCGGCACCCCGAACGGCACGTCGAGCACGACGCGGCGCAGGGCCAGGCCGGGGCCGAGGGGTGGGAGTCGCGATGACCATGGAAAGAGGGGGCGCGACGGCGACGTTCCTACGCATCGACGGCATACCCCTGCATGTGCGCATCGAGGGCGACGGGCCGGTCTGCCTGCTCACCGGCGGGCTCGGCAGCAGTTGGTTCGACTGGGACCTCGTCGTCTCCTTCCTCGCCCCGTACCGCACCGTGGTCCGGTTCGACCGGCCCGGGTACGGGTTGAGCGCGCCGGAGCCCGCGACCCGTCCGGCCCCCTCGGCGGCGGGCGAGGCCGAACGCATCCGGGGCGTGCTGGACGCGCTCGGGCTGCACGGGCCCTGCACGGTGGCGGGCCACTCGCTGGCGGGGTTCCACGTCGAGGCCTTCTCCCGGCTGCACCCGGAGCGGGTGGCCGGGCTGGTCCTGCTGGACGGCAGTGTCGAGTCGGACCCGCGCCCGCGCCCGGCTCCCGGACTGCGGGATCTGGCGGCCCGTACGATCGCGGGCGCGGCCACGGCGGTCGCGGTGCCCTACCTCTTCGGGCCGACCGCACGCCGGCTGACCGCCAGAGCGTCCACGGTCCGCCGGGAGGACCTCGCCCCGGCGCCCCTGGTGCGGCACTGTTACCGGACCGGCCGGGCCCTGCGCGCGCTGCTCCGGGAGAACGCGCGCTACCTGGACATGGCCGCCGAGCTGGACGAACTGCGGTGCACCGCGCCGCTGCCGGACGACCTGCCGGTCACCGTGCTCGCCGCCGACGACGGGTGCCGGACCCGCCGTACCCAGGACTGGCTGGGCGGCCAGCGGGAACTCGCGGCGTTGCTCGGGGCCGACTTCCGGACCACCGCACCGGCCGGTCACCTGCTGATGTTCGACCGGCCGGACGCGGTGGCCTCGGCGATCCTGGACACCCGCTGAGACGGGGCACGCCGCCCCGCACTCGGCGTCCGGTGCCCTGCCCCGGAAACGCCTCAGGCCGTCCACCTGAGGTGAACGGCCTGAGACCTTGCCATGTGCGCCGCCAGGGACTCGAACCCCGGACCCGCTGATTAAGAGTCAGCTGCTCTAACCAACTGAGCTAGCGGCGCCTGCTGACCTGGAAGAGGTTACACGGAGCCGGGCCGATCCGCCGAATCGCGACCGCGCGGCCACACTCCGTCGCGAGCGAGGTCAACCTCGTCACCGCCGTGGTGGCGACCCGCAAGGGCCTGGCCGGCCTGGGCTCGCCCGGTCTGGCGGGCGTGGACTGCGTCAAGGTGGGCCGGGAGAAGTGGCTCGCCTTCGCCGCCCTCCGCGGAAGGACCGCGGCCGCCCGCGGGAGGGCCGCGGCCACAGCGACGGCATGGCAGGCGCTGGCGAGCAGCGCGGTGATCACGAGGCCGGTGGTGCGGACACGGGGGGAACGGCGCCGCCCCCGCTGTCCTGCCACCGGCCTTGACCTTCCGCGTTGCCCGCAGGCCACCCGTGTCGTGGAGTCCGCCCGGACCCGCTCCCTGTCAACCGGGACGAATCTAGCGGGGTGATCCGCCGGGCCGTGGCGTACGGCGCGCGGGCATGCCCGGAAACCCGCCGAGCTGTCACCCGGTTCGCGCACGGCGGCGTCAACTGGGGCTGACGGAGCGGCGAAACGGGCGAAACGGGCATGTCGGGAGCGCCCTCATCGCGCCGTGCCGTCGCCCGAGGTGCCGCACGCCAGGGAGGGCGGAGCCGCCGGGACGGACTGAGCCGCGCGGGCCTGCCCCTCGGACGGGCGGTCGTCGAGGTCCTGGCCCAGCAGGTGGTGCAGTGCCTGGTCGTGTCGGACCAGCCAGGCCAGATAGGCCGGATTCACCCGGGCCAGGTCCAGGTAGGCGGCGCGCAACTCCCCGTAGAGCGCGTCGAGCGCGCGCGGGCTGAGCGCGCGCGGCCGCCAGGCCAGCAGCAGCCGGACGGCCAACGGGTCGCCGTGCACCGGCCGGACGACCGTGCCGGGCCCGGGGGACGAGGTCGGCTGGCAGGGCCGGACGGCCTCGCCGGAGGCGACGAGTTCGGCGGCGGTGGCGTTGTCGCGGACCTGTACCACCCGCGGGTTGAGCCCGGCCTCGGTGAACACCCGGCGCATCGCCGCGTATTCGTGGTCGGCCGTCGGGTCCACCATCCAGGTGTCCTCGGCGAGGTCGGCCAGGTGGACGACGGGCAGTGTGGCGGCCGGATGGCCGGCGGCGAGTGCGACGAACTGCGGCTCACGGGCCATCAGTACCCGGTGTTCGGCATCGGGCGGCACCCGCAGCGGGAAGCCCTCGCTCTCGTGCACGAAGGCGACGTCCAACTGGTCGGCGGCGACCATCCGCAGCAGGGCGTTGGCGGAGATGTCGATGTGGATGGTGGTGTCCGTCTCCGGCAGCCGGTCGTGCACCCGGCGCAGCCAGGCCGCCACCGCCCGGCTGCCCACGCTGCCGATCCGCAGCCGCCGTTTGCGCTCGCTGCCCGCGGACTCCAGGGCCTCCTGCCGGGCGGCGGCGACCAGCGCGGTCATCTCGGCGATCACCGGTCTGGCCCGGGACAGCACCGAGTGGCCGAGCGCGGTGGGCCGGCTGCCGGTCTGCTCACGGGTGAACAGGCTGCCGCCGACGGTCCGTTCGATGCGGTGCAACTGGGTGGTGAGGGAGGGCTGGGTCATGCCGAGCTGCAACGCGGCCTTGCGGAGGCTGCCGGTGTCGGCGATCGCGCACAGCACCCGGAGGTGTCTCACGTCGAGCTCCACATCGGGAGCATAACGGCGCCAACCTGACTCGCCAAGGACATGACATGCGTCAAGGTTGTGACGGTCCTGCGGTATTGGGCGCCGCTATCGCCGATTGACATCATCCGCCGGGAGGCGGGCCGGGTCGAAGCTCTGGGGCAGAGAGCCCATCCCCGCCGCCGCCGCGGCCGGCCCCCATCGGCCGACGGCGCTCCGGCATCCGTGAATCGGAGCCCCCACGTGAAGCGACCCGTTCTGTCGGCCGCCCTCGGCCTGGTCCTCGCGACCGGTCTCGCCGCAGTCCCCGCCACCGCGACGGCCGCCGTCGCCGCGCCCGTCCAGGGCTACACGGCCACCGCCCATGCCGGGACGGCCGCGCACCGGTCCGACAACCTCGCCTTCTACCAGGCCGTGATGAAGTCGGCCCTGGCCAAGCAGGCGAAGACGCCCTACCTCAAGTCCGTCGTGGTCACCTACGACACCACCAATGCGCCGTCCTTCGCCGGTGAGATAGCCCAGGCCGCCCAGATCTGGAACGGCTCGGTCGGCAACGTCCAGCTCCAGGAGGGCGGCAACGCCGACTTCTCCTACTACGAGGGAGACGACCCGAGCAACGGCTCGTACGCCAGCACCGACGGCCACGGCCACGGGTACATCTTCCTCGACTACACCCAGAACCAGCAGTACAGCTCACTGCGCGTCACCGCGCACGAGACCGGCCACGTGCTCGGCCTGCCGGACGACTACTCCGGCCCGTGCAGCGAGCTGATGTCCGGCGGCGGTCCCGGCCCGTCCTGCACCAACCCCTACCCGGACGCCGCCGAGCGCCAGCAGGTCGACGCCCTCTGGGAGAACGGCCTGCGGGCCGCGCACTGACGCCCGACCGGCACCGGTGGCGGGCCGCCCGGCCGGTACGGGCGGCCCGCTACGCGTTCGCGTTTTCCGCTCGTCCTGTCCATGTCCGCCTCCTCGCCGGGAGCCTAACCGCCGCCCGAGTGGAATGCCAGGGGCATGTCAGAGTCAAGGCGATTCAAAGACACCTCAAAGGCCCCGGATAGCAGGGGTATTGGGCGGCACTATCACCGGTTGACATCATGCGCCGGGCCGCCGCGCTGCCCGAAGCTCTGGGCATCGACCCGCTCGACAGGTGTCCCGCCGCCGACCCCCATCGGCCGCGGCGCTCATGAATCGGAGCCCCCACATGAACCGCATTTCACGGACGTTCTCCGCCGCCGTCGGTCTCGCGCTCGCCGCCGGCCTGGTCGCCCTGCCCACCGCGGCCGCCGCCGCGCCGGTCCAGGGCTACACGGCCACCACGGGGTACGCGGGCTCGGCCGCCGAGGACGCCGGCAACAAGGCGTTCTACGAGGCCGTGATGAAGTCCGCGCTCGCCAAGCAGGCGGCCACCCCGTACCTCAAGGCCGTCGTGGTCACCTACGACGCCAGCAGCGCCCCGAGCTTCGGCAGCCAGATAGCCCAGTCCGCCCAGATCTGGAACAGCTCGGTCGCCAACGTCCAGCTCCGCTCGGGCTCGGCGGCCGACTTCCGCTACTACGAGGGCAACGACTCGCGCGGCTCGTACGCCAGCACCGACGGTCACGGCCGGGGCTACATCTTCCTGGACTACCAGCAGAACCGGCAGTACAGCTCCGTCCGGGTCACCGCGCACGAGACCGGCCACGTGCTCGGCCTGCCCGACCACTACTCCGGCCCGTGCAGCGAGCTGATGTCGGGCGGCGGCCCCGGCACCTCCTGCACCAACCCCTACCCGAACAGCGCCGAGCGCAGCCGGGTGAACTCCCTCTGGCTCCGCGGCTGACCGGTTCGCACCGGCCGCAGCCCTGACGGCCCGGCCGCTCCCCGGAGCGGCCGGGCCGCACGCGTCCGCGCGGTCCTTCCGGCGCCGTGATCCCGCCGTCGCGGCGCTGTCGGTGTCGGTGTCGCTGTCGGTGCCGCGTGCGAGCATGCGGACGAGGACCCGTCCGCCGACCGTGAGGTGCCACCGCCATGCCCCTGTCCGTCCCCGACCGCCTGGCCGACCTGCCGTACGCGGCACTGCTGCGCCCGCACACCGGGCCGCTGCGCAGTGACGAGCGCTACGACACCGTCCACTTCGACGGCGGCGATTACCGCGACCAGTCGGCCGGCGGTGCCACCTTCCTGGAGTGCGCGTTCACCGGCGTCTCGCTGAGCGGGATGAAGCTCCGCCAGGCCCGCTTCAACGAGGTGTGGGCACAGGCCGGCCGCTGGGTGGCCTGCGAACTCAGCGACAGCGACTGGCAGGACAGCGCCGTCACCGGCGGCGTCCTGGCCGGCGTCGCCGCGCACGGCTCGGCGCTGCGCCGGGTGGTGTTCCGCGGCTGCAAGCTGGAGGCCGTCAATCTGCGCGCCGCCGTCCTGCGGGATGTCGTCTTCGAGGACTGCCTGCTGCGCGACGTGGACTTCGGCGACGCGAAGCTGACCGATGTCTCCTTCCCCGGTTCGACCCTGGAGGAGGTCCGGCTGCGCGGCGCCAGGATGACCAGGACCGATCTGCGCGGCGCCGTCCGGCTCGGCCTCACCGACGGGCCCGAGGGCCTGCGCGGCGCCCTGATCAGCTCGCTCCAACTGATGGAGCTGGCGCCCCAGTTCGCCCACGCCCTGGGCATCACCGTGAAGGACGGCTGAGCTCGCGCCCGACCCGCCCTCAGGCCCGGCCCGCCGCCGGGTCCGGCACCCCGGTGGGGCGGCCCGCCGTTCAGCTGCCGGCCGCTCGGTGACGGCGGGGAGAACAGTCCGCCAACCCTGGCGCGGCCCTCTGGTGGGGCCGTTCGGGACGGGAGGAGGATGCTGCGCGATCGATGAGCGCCGACTTGTGTGCACAACTCGCCAGCGAAGGGACGGGCCGGGCTGATGGCCGAGCTGAGTCGTAGGAAGTTCGTCACGCTGTCCGGCGCCGCCGCGGCGGGTCTGGCCGTGGCCGGGAGCACCGGAGCGGGGGCGGCGCCCGCCGCGGGGCCCGCCACCGTGCCCTCGGCGGCGCTGTCGCAGACCGGCACCATCGCCGACGCGCGCCACATCGTGATCCTGATGCAGGAGAACCGCAGCTTCGACCACTACTTCGGCCTGCTGCGCGGCGTGCGCGGCTTCGCCGACCGCAGCGCGATCCAGATCGCCGGCGGCTACAGCGTCTTCAACCAGCCCAACGGGCTCGGCCGGCAGTACCCCTGGCAGTTCAGCGCCACCAAACCGGCCGGCGGCGCCGACCCCGCGCGCCTGGCCCAGTGCAATGGGGATCTGAGTCATGCCTGGAGCGACCAGCACCGGGCGTGGAACGGCGGCAAGCTGGACTCCTGGGTCGCCGCCAAGGGGAACGTCCGCACCCTCGGCCACCTCACCCGCCAGGACATCCCGTTCCACTACGCGCTCGCCGAGAACTGGACCATCTGCGACGCCTACTTCTGCTCCGTCCTCAGCGCCACCGGCCCCAACCGCACCTACCACTGGTCCGGCCAGATCGACCCGGCCGGCACCGCGGGCGGCCCGGCGTACGACGGCGGCGACGAGAAGGGCCTGCGCTGGCAGACCTACGCCGAGGCGCTGGAGAACGCCGGTGTGAGCTGGAAGGTCTACCAGAACGCCGCCGACAACTACGGCGACAACGCCTTGGCCTATTTCACGCAGTTCACCGGTGCCCCGGCCGGCAGCCCGCTGGCCGTCAAGGGCATGGGCTCCGTCCCCAGGGCGACCGGCCGCACCCCGGACGACATCGTCGCCGCGATCAAGGCCGACGTCCGCGGCGGCACCCTTCCGCAGGTCTCCTGGATCGTCCCCGACCAGGGCTCCTCGGAGCACCCGTACTCGACCCCCACCGACGGCGCGCACTTCGTCCACAACGTGATCGACGCGCTCAACGCGGACCCGGACGTCTTCAACTCCACCGTCCTCTTCCTCAACTACGACGAGAACGACGGCTTCTTCGACCACGTCCCGCCGCCCGCGGCCCCGGCCGGCACCCCGGGCGAGTTCTACAACGGGACCAACATCGGCCTCGGCTTCCGCGTCCCGATGATCGCCATCTCGCCCTGGACCCGCGGTGGCTGGGTGAACTCCGAGGTCTTCGACCACACCTCCGTCCTGCGCTTCCTGGAGCAGTGGACGGCCGCCCTCGGCAAGCCCGCCACCTGCCCCAACATCAGCGACTGGCGGCGTCGCGTCTGCGGCGACCTGACCAGCGCCTTCGACTTCGCCAACCCGGTCTACGGCCTCCCAGCGCTGCCCAACACCGACGCGGTGATCGGCATGGCGAGCTGTGGACCGCTGCCCAACCCGGCGCCGGTCGACAACAAGCTGCCCGTCCAGGAGCCCGGCACCCGCCCGGCGCGCGCCCTGCCGTACCAGCCGAACGCCAACCTGGACCACCTGGAGTTCGGCTCCGGCGGCGCGGTCAAGGTCTGGCTGGCGATGGCCAACGAGGGCCCGGCGGCCCGGAAGTCGGCCCACTTCGCGGCCTACGCCAACGCCTACCGCAGCGGCGGGCCCTGGCAGTACACCGTCGACCCCGGCGGCAGGCAGAGCGACTTCTTCAACTGCGGCACCGGCTACGGCGGCGGCCAGTACGACCTGTCCGTGGTCGGCCCCAACCGCTTCCTGCGCCGCTTCAAGGGCGACACCACCAAGGCGGGCCGGAACGCGGCCGTCACCGCCTCGTACGCGGTCGAGCCGGGCACCGGCCGGCTGGCCCTCTACCTCCGGCTCGCCAACTCCGGCACCACCGCGCTGACCTTCACCATCGCCTCGAACAACTACCGCACGGACGGCCCCTGGACGTACCAGGTGCCGGCCGGCGGCAGCGTGAGCGACTTCTTCAACGCGGTGGCCTACACCGACGGCTGGTACGACTTCACCGTCACGGTGGACGCCGACGCCACCTGGTCGCAGCGGTTCACCGGCCACCTGGAGAGCGGCACGGCCAGCGTCAGCGGTTGAACGGCCCGGGCCGCAGGCCCTGGGGGAACCACGGGTCGTGGACCTCCCGGGGCCCGTCGGGCGTCAGCAGGGTGAGGGTCAGCGGCCCGGCCGCGTACTCGGCCAGCAGCACCGCGCCGTGCCGGGTCTCCAGTTCGGCCTGCACCGGTACGGGCAGCTTGCTCAGCGCCCGTCGCAGGTGCAGCGCGTCCCGTCGGCTGACCGGCTGCGGGGCGCGCAGCACCAGCCGCAGCGGGCTCAGCGGTCCGGTCACCGGTTCGCCGGTGGCCAGCTCGTAGCCGATCGCGCCGATCGGGCCCCAGGCCAGCCGGTGGTCCGCGACCAGCTCGTCGACCACCGGCAGCACCGCCAGCGCGGGGACGGCCGCCACCCGCGCGGCCGGCAGCAGGGCGTGCCGTCCGATCAGCTGCTCGGGCCGCAGCGTGCGCGCCACCGCCGCCTTCGGCGCCAGGGCGTCCAGCCGCTGCCCGCGCTCGGGGCCGCGCACCGTCACCGGGAGCCAGTGCTCGGGCGCGGCCGAGACGTCCCGGGTGCAGCGCACCGGGTGCGGGGTGTCCAGCGGAGCGCCCACCCGGGCGGGCGCCCGCCCGACCGTCACCCAGGGGTGTGCGCGCAGCACCAGCCGCGCCCAGTCCGGCAGCTCGCCGCCGCCGAGCGGCCGCAGCGAGCTCGGGCACTGCATCAGCAGCAGGTCGTGCGTCCCGGGCAGCCGCCCGTCCAGCGCGGCCAGCGGTCCGACCAGTCGGCGCGGTCCGCCGACGTGTTCCTCGTGGGCGCGGCGGCGGGCGGTCGGTTCCGGCTCGGCGGCGACAGGCATGGCAGGCTCCAGCGGTGAGAGGCGGCGGATCGCGTCCGGCCCGTGCGCGGTGGGGATCCCGCGCGCGGCCGTGACCTTTCGGGGTGACCTGTTCGGGGACGGCCTGTTCGGGGTGGCCTTTCGCGGGTGGGCTGCGGGGTCGCCCGGCGGCGCTGCCGGGAGCGGCTGACGTCTCCACCCTCCGCCCGCCCCGTACGGGGCGGCTACGGCCCTTGGATGCTTCCTACCCGGGACCAAGGACCCAACCGGCGGCCGGTCCGGTCCGGCCGTCTGCTCAGGTCGTCCGCTCCGGCCGTCTGCGGATGCGCTTGTCCGGCCCCGGTGTGAGAGTGGGGGCAGCCCGGTATCCGTCCGGAGGAGGAGTCATGGGCATCTTCGACAGGTTCCGCCACAGGGCGCACGACGCCGGGGAGGCCAGGTCCTCCCTCGGCGGGAGCCATGAGCAGGACACCACCGCGGCGACGGAGGCCGCCCGGCGTGCCGCCCTCGCCCACGACGAGGCCGCCGACGCGTTCAGCGACGAGACGGAGAAGGTCCGCGAGGCCAGGTCGGCGGAGCGGCTCACCGAGCGGGAGGCCGAGGAACGGGCCCGCGAGGACATGACCGCCGAGGGCGATCCCTGGGACTGAGCGGGACTGAACGGCGCGAGCGCCGACGGGGCGTATCCGTCGGCGCTCGCGCCGTTCGGCGTCCACCGCGGCAGCGCCCGGTTCAGCGCTCACGCGGGGGCAGCGGCGGCCGCCGCAGATCCGGACGCGGGGTGTCGTCGGGCGGCGGGACGGCGGCCGGGGCGTCCTCCAGCAGCTCCAGCGCCAGCTGCACCGCGGTGACCAGCTCGGTGTGCCGGCCCCGGGCCCAGTCGTGCGGGGTGCGCAGCACGTGTACGTCCGGTTCCACGCCGTGGTTCTCCACCGACCAGCCGAGCCCGCCGGTGAACCAGGAGGCGTTCTTCGGTACCGAGATCTGCGTCCCGTCGCCGAGCAGGTGCCGACCGGTCATGCCGACCACCCCGCCCCAGGTGCGGTTGCCGACCACCGGGCCCAGCCCCAGCAGCTTGATCGCCGCGATGATCACATCGCCGTCCGAGCTGGTGGCCTCGTCGGCCAGCGCCACCACCGGGCCGCGCGGGGCGTAGCGCGGCCACCGCACCGGCTGCCGCCCGCGGCTGAAGTCCCAGGCCAGCACGCGCCGGGTGAGCTTCTCCAGCACCAGCTCGGAGACGTTGCCCCCGGCGTTGCCGCGCACGTCCAGCACCAGGGCCGGCTTGTCCAGCTCGCGGCGCAGGTCGCGGTTGAACTGGGCCCAGCCGGAGCCGCCGAGGTCAGGGATGTGCAGGTAGCCGCACCGGCCGTCGCTGAACTCCCGGACCAGCGCGCGGCGTTTGGTCACCCAGTACTGGTAGCGGACGGCCCGTTCGTCGGTCAGCGGGGTGACGGTGATCCGCCGGACCGGGGCGTCCGGGCCGGCCGCCCCGCGCAGGGTGAGTTCCACGGTGGTGCCGCCGGTGCCGGCCAGCAGCGGCGCCGGGCCGCGCACCGGGTCCACCGGGCGCCCGGCCACCGCGAGCAGTTCGTCGCCCGGCTGGACGCCCCGGGTGGCGAGCGGTGCGCGGGCGCGCGGGTCGGAGGATTCGCCGGGCAGGACGCGGTCGACCAGCCAGCGCCCGTCGGGCGTGCGGTGGGCGTCGGCGCCGAGCAGGCCGAGCGGCTGCAGGCCCGGTGAGGTGCCCTCGCTGCGCCGGGACGGGGTGACATAGGCGTGCGAGGTGCCGAGTTCGCCGAGGAGTTCGCGCAGCAGGTCGGCGAAGTCGTCCGGCCCGGCGATCCGCTCCAGCAGCGGCTCGTACTGGGCGACCAGGGCGGGCCAGTCCAGCCCGGACATGCCGGTGTCCCAGAACTGGTCCCGGACGATCCGGGCCGCCTCGTGGTACGCCTGGCGCCACTCGGCGGCCGGGTGCACGGTGTGGGTGATCCGGCGCAGGTCGACGCCGGTCCCGGCGGAGGGGGCGCCGACCGGGACGACCCGCAGGGTGCCCGCCGAGTAGACGGAGATCGAGCCGCCGTCGCCGGAGACCGCGTAGCCGTCCAGCTTGTCGACCAGGGTGGTGCGGGTGCCCCGGACCAGGTCGAAGTACTCCAGGGAGGGGCGGCCGGAGGTGTCGTCCGGGTTGGTGAAGGTCTGCCCGAGAGTGCCGGAGATCGGCCAGCGCAGCCAGACCAGCCCGCCGCGCACGGCGTCGGTGGCCGAGTACTTGGAGGCGACCACCGGGAACTGCACCAGCCGCTCGCCGATGTTCTGCGGATCCACCCGCACGGTGCCGTCGCCGTCGTCGCGCGGGGCGCCGTCCTCGGCGGGGGCGGCGAACGGGGAGGGGGTGTCGGCGGTGAGCGGGACGAGGTAGGGGCGGCAGCCGAGCGGGAAGGAGAGGTCGCCGGTGTGCACGTCGTGGACGGGGTCGAAGCCGCGCCAGGAGAGGAAGGCGAGGTAGCGGCCGTCCCGGGTGAACACCGGCTGCTCGTCCTCGAACCGGCCGTCGGTGACCTCGGTGATCGGCGCGGGCGCGTCGGCGCGGGTGAGCCGGATGCGGCGCAGCGAGCGCCCGGCCGACGGCTGGGACCAGGCGATCCAGTGCGAGTCGGGGGAGAAGCGGGCGGCGGAGACCGGGCCGTAGTCGGAGGCGGCCACTTCACGGACGGCGCCGTCGGCGGTGGCGACCAGGAGCAGCCGTCCGTCGGAGGTGGCGGCGGCCAGCCGGGTGCCGTCGGGGGAGGCGGTGAGTTCCAGGACGCGCCCGATCCGCCCGGCGGCGAGCAGGCGGTGGTGGTGGCGCGGCGTCGGCGTCCCGGGCTCCGCGGCCGGGTGTCCGGTCGGCCCGTGCGCGGTCGCCGGGTGCCCGGTGGCCTGGTACCCGGCCGGTTCGTGCCCGGGGAGGGGGACGACCTCGACCGCGTCCGCGCCCTCGGCGTCGGTGATCCAGGCGGCCTCGCCGGTGTGGCCGAGCACGACCGGCAGCCGGGTGCGCACGCCCGGGGTGTCGGCGAGCGCCCGGGCGGGGCCGTCGCGGTGGGTCAGCCAGTACTGGCTGCCGCGTACGGTGACCACCCCGGCCCGGCCGGTCTGGTCGCAGGCCAGGTCCTTGACGTGGGCGGCGGCGTTCACCTGGTACGGCCGCCGGCCGGCCCGGGCACCGCCGAGCGGGACGCGCAGCCGGCGCGGCGCGGACGCCTCCAGGCTCTCCAGCAGCCAGAGGTCGCCGGCGTGCTGGTAGACGATCCGGGTGCCGTCGGTGGCGGCCTCCCGGGCGTAGTACGAGGCGTGGTCGGTGTGCCGGCGCAGGTCGCCGCCGTCGGGGCGGCAGGAGTAGAGGTTGCCGATGCCCTCGTGGTCCGAGAGGAAGGCGATCCTGGGATCGCCGGGCCCTCCCACCGGCATCGGTGAGGAGAGGTGGCCGGGGTGGCCCGGGAGGATCTGCTCGCCGTCCACCCAGAGCCGGCCGGTGGCGCCGCCCCGGTAGCGCTTCCACGCGGCGGGCTCGTGCGGGGCCGAACCGGTGAGCAGCACGGTGTTGGTGCGGCCCATCTGGGCGTCGCCGACCGGTCCCCAGGGCATCCGGCGGCCGGGGGAGCCGTCGGATGGCAGCGCGTGCGCCCAGGTGTAGTGGCCGAAGGGCTCGTGGAAGGAGGTGACGGCCAGCACCTCACCGTCGGGCAGCCAGCCGCGGACCCGGGTGTCCTGGCTGCCCCAGTAGCTGAGCCGGACGCCCTCGCCGCCCTCGACCGGGGCCGTCCACACCTCGGGGGCCGGGCTCTGCCAGCTGGTCCAGGCGAGGGTGCGGCCGTCGGGGGAGAACCGGGGGTGGCTGACCCGGGTGCGGTCGCAGCTGACCCGCCAGGCCCGGCCGGTGCCGCCGTCCGGGGCGAGCGGCGCGAGCCAGACGTCGTCCTCGGCGGTGAACGCCAGCAGGCCCCCGTGCAGGTGGGGGTGGCGGAGGTAGCCGGGCGAGGTCACCCCTCCATCCTTCGACGGGGTGTCACTCCCGGCAACCGGGAAGGCGGCCCGGTGTGCGGCTGTCCGCTACCGGACCGGTCTGGACCATTGACACCGTACGGCCGGATCCACTTCAGTGGTCTAGTCCAACTTGGGTGCGAGGTCGGGCCGATCCCCCACTGGCGCGTACCTCTGCCGTGCCCTCGGACGTCCCCCACGATCGCGCCCCCGCAGGAGTCCCCGCATGCGCAGAACAGTGCCCCTGCCCACCACCACCCCCGGCCGCCGCCGTCCCCGGACGCTGCTCGCCGCCGGCACCGCCTCGGCCGTCGCCGCCGCCACCATGGTCGGCCTCACCCTGGGCCTGGCGCCCGCCGCCTCGGCCGGGGAGTTCCTGGTCAACGGCGGTTTCGAGAGCGGCGCCCTGGCCCCCTGGAGCTGCACCGGCGGCACCGGAAGCGTCGTCACCGGCCAGGCCCACGGCGGCACTTACGCGCTCGCCGCGGCCGCCTCGGCGAGCGACATCGCCCGCTGCGCCCAGACCGTCACCGTCGCCCCGAACACCACCTACACGCTCAGCGCGTACCTCAAGGGCTCGTACGTCTACCTCGGCGTGGACGGTGGCACCAGCACCTGGACGCCCGGCACCGGTGGCGCGTACCAGAAGCTCAGCGTCAGCTTCACCACGGGCGCCGGCCAGACCAGCGCCACCGTGTACACGCACGGCTGGTACGGCCAGGGCACGTACTACGCGGACGACGTCTCGCTGGACGGCCCCGGCGCGCCGAGCCCGACGGCGACCGCCTCCCCGACCGCGACGGCCTCCCCGACGGTGACGCCCACCGACACCGGCTCGCCCACCGCGACGGCGACCCCGACCGACACCGCCACGCCCACCTCCCCGCCCGCCGGGGGCCACACCCTGGTCGGCTACCTGCACGCCAGCTTCGCCAACGGCGCCGGGTACACCCGGGTCGCCGACATCCCGAACTCCTGGGACTTCATCAACCTCTCCTTCGGCGAGCCGACCTCCGTCACCTCCGGTGACATCCGGTTCAACCGCTGCCCGGTCACCGAGTGCCCGGGCGTCGAGTCGGACGCCGACTTCAAGGCGGCCATCGCCGCCAAGCGGGCCCAGGGCAAGAAGGTGCTGATCTCGATCGGCGGCCAGAACGGCCAGGTCCAGCTCACCACCACGGCCGCCCGCGACACCTTCGTCAGCTCGGTCTCGGCGATCATCGACAAGTGGGGCCTGGACGGCCTGGACGTCGACTTCGAGGGCCACTCGCTGTCGCTGAACACCGGTGACACCGACTTCAAGAACCCGACCAGCCCGGTCGTCGTCAACCTGATCTCCGCGCTGAAGACCCTGAAGGCCAAGTACGGCCCGGGCTTCGTCCTCTCGATGGCCCCGGAGACCTTCTTCGTCCAACTCGGCTACCAGTACTACGGATCCGGTCCGTGGGGCGGCCAGGACCCGCGTGCCGGAGCCTACCTGCCGGTCATCTACGCCCTGCGTGACGACCTCACCCTGCTGCACGTGCAGGACTACAACTCCGGCTCCATCATGGGCCTGGACAACCAGTACCACTCGATGGGCGGCGCCGACTTCCACGTCGCGATGACCGACATGCTGCTCAAGGGCTTCCCGGTCGCGGGCAACACCGCCAACATGTTCCCGCCGCTGCCCGCCTCCAAGCTCGCCATCGGCATGCCGGCCACCACCAACGCGGGCAACGGCTACGTCGCCCCCGCCGAGGTCAACAAGGCCCTGGACTGCCTCACCAAGCTGGCCAACTGCGGCAGTTACGTCCCCAAGGCCGGCGCCCAGCCCAACCTGCGCGGCCTGATGACCTGGTCGATCAACTGGGACCAGTTCGCCGGGCGGGAGTTCTCCAAGAACTTCGACGGCTACTTCCGCCGCTGACCGGCCCGGCCGGGCCCGACCCCTGGGCCCGGCCTCCCGGGGCGCCGGACGGAACCGTCCGGCGCCCCGGGGCGGTCAGTGCTCCACCCGCACCGCTTCCAGGTACTCGGCGATGGCGTCCCGGTTGCGGGTGAGGAACCTGATCCGCTCGGTCATACCGGCGAGTTCGTGCTCCAGGGTGGCGATCATCTCCGGGGTGGCGTCGGCGAAGTGGATGACCCGGGGCTTGTCCAGGCAGGGCAGGATCTGCCGGATGAGGCGGGTCGGCAGCCCGGCGTCGAGCAGGCCCCGGATCTGCAGGACCCGGTCGACGCAGGACTCGGCGTAGTCCCGGTAGCCGTTGGCCCGGCGGTCGGCGACGATCAGCCGCTGCTCCTCGTAGTAGCGCAGCAGCCGGCGGGACGTGCCGGTGCGCTCCGCCAGCTCCCCGATCATCATGTGGCCCACCTCACACCGGGACGCGTTGACCCTCACATCAATGTGAGGGTTTGAGCATAGCCGTCATGCGAACCACACAGCCATCCGCACAGCCGCCTGTGCGGCCGTCAACTGCCGTCAAGCAGACGGGACTTCCCCTGTCGGCGCTGCTGGCCCTGGCCACCGCCGTCTTCATCACGGCCCTCACCGAGACCCTGCCGGCCGGCGTCCTGCCCGCCATGAGTACCGACCTCGGCGTCAGCGAGTCCGCGATGGGCCAGTCGGTCACCATCTACGCGATCGGGACGGCGGTCACCGCCCTCCCGCTCACCGCGGCCACCGCCGGATGGCGGCGCAAGCGGCTGCTGCTCACCGCGATGGCCGGGTTCGCCGCCGCCAACACCGTCACC
Source organism: Kitasatospora sp. NPDC087315 (assembly GCF_044744345.1). Taxonomy (NCBI): domain Bacteria; kingdom Bacillati; phylum Actinomycetota; class Actinomycetes; order Kitasatosporales; family Streptomycetaceae; genus Kitasatospora; species Kitasatospora sp. NPDC087315. The sequence goes on from NZ_JBIUYD010000013.1 coordinate 194,576, forward strand.
GCCCTCTCGTCCGGCTATCCGCTCACCATGGCGGCCCGGTTCGTCGCCGGGGTGGCGGCCGGCCTGGCCTGGGCCCTGCTCGCCGGGTACGCGCGCCGACTGGCGCCGGCACCCCTCCAGGGCAAGGCGATCGCCATCGCGATGACCGGCGCGCCCGTCGCCCTGTCGCTGGGCGTGCCCGCCGGGACCTTCCTCGGCACGGCGCTCGGCTGGTGGGTGGCGTTCCTGCTGATGACCGTGCTGGCGGTCGGCGTGATCGGCTGGATCGCCGCGACCGTCCCCGACCACCCCGGCCAGGGCCGGGCCGAACGGGCCCCGGCCCTGCGGGCGCTCGCCGTCCCGGGGGTGGTGCCGGTGCTCTTCGTGACCTTCGTCTTCGTCCTGGCCCACACCGTCCTCTACACCTACATCGCCCCGTACCTCGACCGGGCCGGCCTGGGCGATGCCACCGGCCTGGTGCTGCTCGTCTTCGGCGTCGCCTCGCTCGCGGGCATCTGGTTCACCGGCGTCCGCATCCACCGGCGGCTGCGCACCCTCACCCTCGCGAGCGGCCTGCTGGTCGCCGGCGCGGCCGCCGTCCTGGCGGTGCCCGTCGACGGCCCCGCGCCCGTCTACGTGGCGGCGGTGCTCTGGGGCCTGGGCTGGGGCGGCATCCCGACCCTGCTGCAGACCGCCGTCGGCGACGCGGGCGGCGAACAGGCGGACGCCGCCCAGGCCATGCTGGTCACGCTCTGGAACGCCGCCATGGCGGGCGGCGGCGTGGCCGGCGGCTTCCTGCTCGACCGCTTCGGCGCCGGCTCCTTCCCCTGGACCGTCCTCGCGCTGCTCCTCCCCGTCCTGGCCGTGGTCACCGCCGCCCGCGTCCACGGCTTCCCCGCCCGGCGCCGGACCGGGTGACGTCCGGGCCCGGACGTTCTAGTCGAACCAGTCGGGGTCGCCGGCCTCGACCAGTTCGCGGAGCAGGGCGCGGTCCCGGCAGGCCTCCCGCAGGAGCGCCCCCAGTGCCCTCAGCGCGTCGGCGTCGTCCCCGTAGGCGACGAACATGCCCGCCTCGGAGTCGAAGGAGATCCGGCCCGCCAGCTCCGGCGCCCGCTCCCGGATCGCGGACCTCGCCACCCCCTCCCAGCCGTAGCCGCCCGCGTCGTGGCCGGCCGCCTCGAAGACGTCGTCCGCCTCGGGCATCCAGCCGTCACTCAGGAGCAGGCAGTAGGTGCCCGGCCGGTGGTCGTACTCGAAGAAGGTCAGTGGGGTGAAGGACTCGCGATCGGTCATGCGCCGACCCTAAGGCCTGCCTCTGACATCCGGTCAGGCGCCGCCGAGGATGCCGCCGCCCGCGCCCGGGGGCGACATCAGCCCGCTGCGGTAGGAGATGGCGACCGCCTGGGCGCGGTCGCGGGCGTCGATCTTCAGCAGGATCCGTTTCATATGGGTCTTGACGGTCGATTCGGCCAGGACGAGGAGATCGGCGATCTCGGCGTTCGAGTGCCCCTCCGCGGCCAGCCGGAGGACCTGGCGTTCACGGGCGGTGAGCCGGGCGAGCCTGAGATCGTCCGGCGTGGGCCGCAGGGGGTCCGTGGTCCGGCCGACGACCTGGGCGACCAGGTCGCGGGTGACCGCCGGGTCCAGCACGGACTCGCCGGCGGCGAGGGTGTGCACGGCGTCGATGAGGCGCTCCGGCGAGGCCCGCTTGAGCAGGAAGCCGCCGGCCCCGGCCCGCAGCGCACCCCACACGTAGTCGTCGTGGTGGAACGTCGTCAGCACCAGGACCCGGGTGGGCAGGCCGGCCGCGACCACCCGGCGGGTCGCCTCGACGCCGTCGATGCCGGGCATCCGGACGTCCATCAGGACGACGTCCGGCCGCAGTGAGCGGCACAGCTCGACCGCCCGCAGCCCGTCCGCCGCCTCGCCGACCACCTCGATGCCGTCGCCGGTCTCCAGTACGAGGGCCACCCCGGCGCGCAGCAGGGCATCGTCGTCGGCCACCACCACCCGGACCGTCATGGGATCGGGAGGACGACGTGGAGCCGGAACCCGCCCCGTTCACCCCTCTCGTGCTCCACGCTGCCGCCGAGCACCGAGACCCGTTCCGCGATGCCGAGCAGCCCCCGGCCGGGCGCGTACCCCGGGGCGGCGCCGCGGCCGTCGTCGCACACCTCGATGTCGAGCGCGCCCCCGGCGCACTGGACGGTGACATCGGCGGATCCGGCCTGTGCGTGCTTCACGGTGTTGGTGAGCGCCTCCTGGACGATGCGGTACGCCGAGACGTCGATGCTGCGCGGCACCTGCCGGGCGGCCGGGTCGACCCGTACGGTGACCCGGATCCCGGCCTGCCCGATCCGGCCGGTGAGCCGGCCCAGGTCGGCCAGGCCGGGCTGCAGGAGCGGCTCGTCGTCGGCGGGGCCGGTGCGGTCGGCAGGGTCGGTACGACCGTCGGGGCCGCCCCGCTCCGGCGCCCCGGCGCTCCGCCGGAGCAGGCCGAGCACCCGGTCCAGGTCGTCCAGGGCCTCCCGGCCGGTGTGCTCCAGCCCGGACAGCAGCTCGCGGGTGCGGTCCGGTTCGCGGTCGAGCAGCCGGCGGGCCGCGCCGGCCTGGATGAGCATCACGTTCACCGTGTGGCCGACCAGGTCGTGGAGTTCGCGGGCCAGCCGGGCCCGTTCCTCGGCGACGACCCGCTGGCGCAGCAGCGACCGGGCCGCGTCCCGCTCCTCGGCGCGCCGGGCCGCCCCGTACCCGAAAGCCCAGCCGAGCAGCCAGAAGAAGAGGACGCCGGCCGGGATCACCGGGTAGGCGTGCCCGAAGTCCGCGAAGTAGGCGGCCATCCCGAGGAGCGCGGCGAACGGGCCCAGCCAGGCCCGGCGGCGCGTGGCGTACAGGCCGAGCGAGTACAGGCCGATCAGGTTCGCGTACGGCGTCAGCGGGCTGGGCAGGACGAACAGCGCCTCCGCCGACAGCGCGGCGGAACCGGTCAGATACCCGGCCAGCGGCAGGGTGCGCCGGACGGCGAGCGGGCCGGCGACGGCGGCGCTCAGCGCCAGGGCGAGCGGTATCCCGGTGCGGAGCCCCGCGGCCGCGCCGAGCCGCTCGACCACCATGGCGCCGAGGAACGCGCAGGCCAGAGCGGTGTCCAGGGGACTGGTCCGGATCGGGACGGGCGGGCTCATCGCGGCTCCGGGGCTGGGGCGGTGATCGCTGCTGCGCGGTGGTGCGGGCGCACGGTCCGTACCGTACCGAGGCCGGTCCGGCCCGCGCATCGCCGCAGGGGGGTATCCCGGGTGTACCCCTCCGGGGGTACCCGGGCGACCGGAGCCGCCTCCCCGGGTTCTCCCGCCACCCCGAGCGGCCCACCTCCGTACGCCCCCCGGGGCACGTCCGCCGGACCCCGGCGGGGGAGGCGCCGAGCGGGCCCGGTCCGTAGCTTTCGGGGCATGAACTCCCTTGAGTCCCAGGGGCCGACGGGCCCCGCCGCCGCCCGAGGAGAACGGCGGCGGCGGGCCCCGGCCGCCGCCCTGCGCCGTACCGGCTGGATCGCGATGATCGTCCTCGCCGCCGCCACCGCCCTGATCACCAGCCGCTACCTCACCCTCGACCCGGACACCTTCCTCACCGAGCAGCGGGCCGTCTACCTCGCCCATCTGCTCCCCCTCGCACTGCACGTCGGAGGCGGCGTGCTGGCGATCCTGCTCGGCCCCTGGCAGTTCCTGCCCCGGCTTCGCGCGCGCCGCCCGGTGGTGCACCGCGTGGTCGGCCGGGGCTATCTGGTGGCCGCGCTGGTCACCGGTGCCGCCGGTCTCTTCCTGGTACCGGACTCGATGGTCGGCCCGATCGCGCCGATCGGCTTCGCCGTCCTCGACATCCTCCTGCTGGCCACCTTCGCCGCCGGGTTCGCCGCCGCCCGCCGGGGTGCGATCGCCCGCCACCGTGCCTGGATGACCCGGTCGTACGGACTGATCTTCGCCGCGGCGACGCTCCGGGTCTGGCTCACCGTGATGCCGGCCGTCGGCGTCCCCTTCGAGCAGGCGTACGCGACCGCGGCCTGGACGTCCTGGCTGATCAACCTGCTGGTGGCCGAGTACGTGATCGCCCGGGGTCCCGGTCCCCGGCCGGGGCGTGACCGGTCCGGGGCGGTCGGCCGCGCTGCGTCCTGGCGCGGCCCGAGGGTGCGCCCCCGGGTGTCCGATGCCGCCGGACCGAATATGACGTCCTATCATCCAGCCATGTCCTCAACTGAGTTGATCCGTATCGTCTCCCGATCCTCGCCCATGGCCCTCGCCCAGGTGGAACGGGTCCGGGCCGAACTCGCCGTCCTGCACCCGGGGGTGCGCACCGAGGTGGTCCCGGTGACCACCTCGGGGGACCGGTGGATGGGCGACCTGGCGCGGCTCGGCGGGAAGGGCGCGTTCACCAAGGAGGTGGACGCCGCGCTGCTGGCCGGGGAGGCGGACCTGGCGGTGCACTGCCTCAAGGACGTGCCCGCCGACCGGCCGCTGCCCGCCGGGACGGTGTTCGCCGCCTACCTCCGGCGCGACGACATCCGCGACGCGCTGGTCCACCCGGGTGGCCTGACCCTCGACGGGCTCCCGGCCGGGACGCGGATCGGCACCTCGTCCGTCCGGCGCCGGGCCCAGCTCGCCGCCTCCCACCCGCACCTGGCCTGCGTGCCGATCCGCGGCAACGCCAACAGCCGGCTGGCCAAACTGGCGGCCGGCGAGGCGGACGCTCTGCTGCTCGCGGTGTCCGGACTGGAGCGGATCGGCGAGGAGGGGCGGATCAGCGAGATCCTGCCCCTGGAGTCGATGTGTCCGCCGATCGGCGCCGGCATCCTCGCCCTCCAGTGCCGCGAGGAGGACACCGCCACCATCGAGGCGGTGAGCGGGCTGGGCCACCGTCCGACCTGGCGGGAGGCGAACGCCGAGCGGATGTTCCTGCACGTCCTCCAGGGCCACTGCAACTCGCCCATCGCCGGCTACGCCAAGGCCGAGCCGGACGGGCGCCTCTCGCTGCGCGGGCGGGTCTTCTCCCCGGACGGCAAGCAGGTCCTGGACGCCCACGAGTGGGCCGGCTCACTCACCCCGGAGGACCTCGGCACCGCGACCGCCCTGGCACTGAAGCGGCAGGGGGCGGCCGAACTGATCGCCGCGATCCCGCACTGAGCCGCCGCCGGCGGGAACGCCGAAAGGCCCCTTGCTTTCGCAAGGGGCCTTTCGGCTGTCTGTGCGCCGCCAGGGACTCGAACCCCGGACCCGCTGATTAAGAGTCAGCTGCTCTAACCAACTGAGCTAGCGGCGCCTGCTGACGTGGAAAACATTACCTGGTCAGCGGCCGAAACTCACAATCGGGCCCGGCGCCCGCCCCGGGCCCCGCCGCTCACGGGGCGAGGACGACCTTCCCCCGGACGTGCCCGTCGCCGACCAGCCGGTGGGCGTCGGCGGCGCGCTCCAGCGGGAAGGTGTCGGCGATCTCCAGCCGCAGGCCCCCGTCCTCCCAGAGGGCGACCAGCTCGCCCAGCCGGGCCGCCGTCCGCTCGGCGCGCAGCCCGCGCACGCCGAGCCGTTCGGCGGCCGGGTAGTCCACGATGGTGCCGATCCGGTCCCGGTCGGCCACCAGTTCGACGGAGGCCTCCAGCGCGCCGCGCCCGGCGGCGTCGAAGGCCGCGTCCACGCCCTGCGGCGCCACCGCGCGGACCCGCTCGACCAGCCCCTCGCCGTAGGGGACCGGGACCGCGCCCAGCTCGCGCAGGTAGGCGTGGTTGCGCTCGCTCGCCGTCCCGATCACGGTGGCGCCCCAGGCCCGGGCGAGCTGGACGGCGACGGTGCCGACCCCGCCGGAGGCGCCGTGGACCAGCACGGTGTCGCCGGGGCCGACCTTCAGCGCGGTGAGCCCGATGTGCGCGGTCTGGCCGGACGCGGAGAGCGAGCCGGCCTGCTCCCAGGGCATGCCGGCCGGCTTGGCGACCAGCTGGGCGGCGTCCACGGTGACGTACTCGGCGTGCGCCCGGAGCAGCCGGAAGCCCAGCACCTCGTCGCCGACCGCCCAGCCCCGGCTGCCCGGGCCGAGCTGGTCCACCACCCCGGCGAACTCGTTGCCCGGGATCACCGGCGGTTCGACCCGGACGCCCGGCGGGCTCCAGCCGCCCCGGACGGCGAGGTCGACGGGCTGTACTCCGGCCGCGTAGACCCGGACCCGCACCTCGCCCGGTCCGGCGGTGGGCGTGGGCACCTCGGTGGTCCGCAGGACCTCGGGCCCGCCGAACGCGGGGACGGTGACTGCCTTCATGAGGGGCTGCTCCTGCCTGTCGGTCGACCCTTTCCTCAGATGATCAGACCTGAAGTGCGCTTGAGGTCAAGCGCTGCCCGGCGTGTTGTCACGGTTGGGCGCATTGTCAGATTTATCCTTGACGGCGGCCCGGATCATGCTCCGGGCCGCCGCCCGACCCGTCGACCACCGGTCGCCGACTCACCACCGAGAGGACCTTCCCGTGGGCCAGCTGCCCCTGCTCTTCCTGGTGCTGCTGGCCTCAGTGGTGACCATGCCGCTCGCCCGGAAGACCGGCGTGCCACAACCCGTGCTGATGACCCTGCTCGGCATCGTCATGGCACTGATGCCGCAGATCCCGAACATCGCCATCGACCCCGAGCTGATCCTGCCGCTGGTCCTGCCACCGCTGATCTTCGCCGTCGCCCGGCGCTCGTCCGTCCGCTACTTCCGGGCCAACATCCGCTCGATCCTGCTGCTCGCCGTCGCCCTGGTGGTGGTCACCACGGTCGCGGTGGCCGGCGCCGTGCACTGGCTGCTGCCCACGCTGCCGCTCGCGGCCGCCATCGCGGTCGGCGCGCTGGTCTCGCCGCCGGACCCGGTCGCCGCCGTCGCGGTGGCCGGCAGCGTCGGCCTGCCGCGCCGCCTGGTGGCGATCCTGGAGAGCGAGGGCCTCTTCAACGACGTCACCGCGATCGTGATCTACTCGCTGGCCATCGACGCCGTGGTCAGCGGCGACTTCTCGGCCGGCCACGCGGTGCTGCGCTTCGTGCTCTCGGCGGTACTCGCCGTCGTCGTCGGCATCGCCCTCGGCTGGCTCAACACCAAGCTCGCCGCCCTCCTGGAGGACCCCACCCAGCAGGTCGCGCTCAACCTGCTGGTGCCGTTCGCCGCCTACGCCCTCGCCGAGGAGATCCACGGCTCCGGCGTGCTCGCCGTGGTGGTCTGCGCGCTCTACCTCGCCGAGCGGGCCGCCGACGCCGACGACGTCTCCTACCGGCTGGTCGGCAACGCCTTCTGGGAGATCGTCGAGATCCTGATCACCGGCGTCGCCTTCGGCCTGATCGGCCTGGAGCTGGCCACCGTCCTCAAGGAGGCGGGCACCGGCTGGACGAGCATGCTCGGCGACGCCGCCGTCGTCATCGCGGTCGTGGTCCTGGTCCGGCTGCTCTGGCTGCTGCCGGCCGGCTGGCTCTCCAGGAGGCTGCGCTCCGGGGCCGAGGAGGACACCCCGATCAGCTGGCAGGAGAGCGTGGTGCTCTGGTGGTCCGGGATGCGCGGGGTGGCCACCGTCGCCCTGTCCCTGGCCATCCCGCTCACCGTGCACTCCGGCGAAGGCTTCCCCGAACGCGGCCGGCTGGTCTTCATCGCCTTCAGCGTGGTGCTCTTCACCCTGCTGGTCCAGGGCCTCACCCTGCCCTGGCTGGCCAAGCGGCTGCGCCTGGACATCGACCAGGACAAGCACGAGCAGGCGGTCCGCCGGCTCTGGTGGCGGGCCGCCAAGGCCGGGCTGACGCGGCTCGGCGAACTGGAGAAGCAGGACAAGCTGCCCGCCGAGGTCGCCGACCGGCTGCGGGACCGTCAGCACGACCGGCTGGCCCGGCTCTGCCCGGAGAACTACGCCGAGGAGGAGGCCGTCGAGGCGAAGCAGCGGCTCACCCAGTGGCGGGCCGCGCACGCCGTCGAGCAGGAGATGATCGCCGCCTCCCGCCGCGAGATGGTGGTCGCCCGCAGCGAACCCGGCGCCGACCCGGAGCTCGTCGACCAGGTGCTGCGCGGGCTCGACCTGCGCTCCGAACGGAAGTGACGGACGGTCGGCGAGCCGGGGCCGGACGTGACCGAACGGAATGCGCACGGCCGGTCCCGACGTTGCATAGGCTGACCCCGGGCAGGCCGTCAACGGAGTCGGCGCACTAACCAGTACCCGCACGACCTCGCGAAAACCCTCCCGCCTGGCCCTGCCGGTATCTGCACCCAGATGAATCGAGGAGCCACCGATGTCGGAGACCCGCGCCGACGCCCGTACCCCGCTCGACCGCACCCCGCAGTGGGCCGCCCTCGGCAAGCACCGGGCGGAGCTGGGCGACACGCACCTGCGTGAGCTGTTCGCCGCCGACCCGGAGCGCGGCCGCCGCTACACCCTGCGCGTCGGCGACCTGCACGTGGACTACGCCAAGCAGCTGGTGACGGACGAGACGCTGGCCCTGCTGCGCGAGCTCGCCGAAGCCACCGGCGTCGCCGGGCTGCGGGACGCCATGTTCCGCGGCGAGAAGATCAACAACACCGAGCACCGCGCCGTCCTGCACACCGCGCTGCGCGCCCCGCGCGGCGCCGTCGTCGAGGTCGACGGCGAGAACGTGGTGCCCGCCGTGCACGCCGTGCTCGACCAGATGGCCGCCTTCGCCGACAAGGTCCGCAGTGGTGAGTGGCGCGGCCACACCGGCAAGCGGATCCGGACGGTCGTCAACATCGGCATCGGCGGCTCCGACCTCGGCCCCGCCATGGCCTACGAGGTGCTGCGCTCCTACGCCGCCCGCGACCTCGACGTGCGCTTCGTCTCCAACGTGGACGGCGCGGACCTGCACGAGGCCGTCCGCGACCTGGACGCCGCCGAGACGCTCTTCATCGTCGCGTCCAAGACCTTCACCACCATCGAGACCATCACCAACGCCGTCTCGGCCCGCAACTGGCTGCTCACCGAGCTGAGGGCCGACACCGACGCGGTGGCCAGGCACTTCGTCGCGCTCTCCACCAACGCCGAGGGCGTCGCCGACTTCGGCATCGACACCGCCAACATGTTCGAGTTCTGGGACTGGGTCGGCGGCCGCTACTCCTACGACTCGGCGATCGGCCTCTCGCTGATGATCGCCATCGGCCCGGACGCCTTCCGCGAGATGCTCGACGGCTTCCACCTGGTCGACGAGCACTTCCGCACCGCGCCGCCGGAGCAGAACGTGCCGCTGCTGCTCGGCCTGCTCGGCGTCTGGTACGGCGCCTTCTTCGACGCCCAGGCGCACGCCGTGCTGCCCTACTCGCACTATCTGTCGAAGTTCACCGCCTACCTCCAGCAGCTGGACATGGAGTCCAACGGCAAGTCGGTGGACCGCGACGGCAACCCGGTGAACTGGCAGACCGGCCCGGTGGTCTGGGGAACCCCCGGCACCAACGGCCAGCACGCCTACTACCAGCTGCTGCACCAGGGCACCAAGCTGATCCCGGCCGACTTCATCGGCTTCGCCAGGCCGGTCGCCGACCTGCCCCCCGGCCTGGTCGCCCAGCACGACCTGCTGCTCGCCAACTTCTTCGCCCAGACCCAGGCGCTGGCCTTCGGCAAGACCCCGGAGGAGGTCGCCGCCGAGGGCGTGCCGGCCGAGCTGGTCCCGCACAAGACCTTCAAGGGCAACCACCCGACCACCACCGTGCTGGCCGCCGAGCTCACCCCGTCGGTGCTCGGCCAGCTGGTCGCCCTGTACGAGCACAAGGTGTTCGTCCAGGGCGCGATCTGGAACATCGACTCCTTCGACCAGTGGGGCGTCGAGCTGGGCAAGGTGCTCGCCAAGCGGATCGAGCCCGTGCTGCTCACCGGGGAGGGCGCCGACGCGCTGGACAGCTCCACCGCCGAGCTGGTCGCCCGCTACCGCTCGCTGCGCGGCCGCTGAGCCCGGGCGGGGCCGTCCGCTCCGGCGGGCGGCCCCGCCCTGCGGATGCTCCCTCGCACGGGAAACGCCGAAGGCCCCTTGCTTTCGCAAGGGGCCTTCGGCTGTCTGTGCGCCGCCAGGGACTCGAACCCCGGACCCGCTGATTAAGAGTCAGCTGCTCTAACCAACTGAGCTAGCGGCGCCTGCTGACAGGGAAGACTTTAGCAGCGGCGCGCCGTCGGGCCAAAATCGAATTCCGTCGCCCGCCGTTCATCCGGTGGTCAGGCCGACGGGCTCGGCCCGCCCTGCCGGAACGAGCTCGCGAGCGGCCCGGACGCAGGCCCAGAGCACCACCGAGGCGCCCGGCAGCCACGGCTCCCGGCTGTCCGGGGCGACGATCCACCGCCCGGCACCCAGCCCGGGGGAGTCCGGGCTGTTCACCATCCGCTGCACCGGCGGAACGGTGACCGCGTCGCCGCCGCCGTGGCAGAGCAGCGGCGGCACGTTCCTGGCCCACTCCTCCCAGGCCAGCAGACGGCGCAGCCGGGCCGCCGCACCGGGCCGGACGAACAGCAGCGTGCGCCCCCGGTACGCGGCGACCGGTCCGCAGCCCGGACCGGAGGCCCAGAGTTCGTCCAGCACCCGGCGGCCGAACAGCGACGGCATGCTGATCACGTCGAAGGCGCGCCCGCAGGGCAGCACGGAGGGCGCCCACGGGCGTGACTCCCAGAGGGCGCGCATGCTGCGCGGGTACTCGCTCGCGGAGGCGAGCCACGCTTCCCCGGCCACGGTGACGTACTCCACTGATTGGTGCGTCCAGATGTCCACACCCAGCAGGGTGAGGCGTCCGGGGGGTGGCCGGGAGGGAAAGCGTGGTTTGCCGGACAGGGCGCGGGGGAACGGCGTACCCTTCCCCGGCGCATATGCCAGAGGCGAGAGCCGACCGGTCGGCCGTCCGACGGCGCGGGGTGTCCGCCGCAGGGTGCCAGCTGCGGGGTGTCAGCCGTCGTGGCGACGGGGCTGGAGCAGGCCGCGCCCGTACTCGATCATCTTGGCGGCGTAGTCCGGGGTCCAGTCGGCCCGGTCCGCGATCTCGGCGTCCGAGAGCGCGTCGAACCGGCGGGTGTCCGCCAGCTGCGCAGCGGCGACCGCCTGGAAGTCGGTGGCCCGCTCGGCGGCCGCGCGGAAGGCCAGCGCCAGCTCGGTGGAACGGCGCAGCAGCTCGGCCGGGTCCTCGATCGACTCCAGGTCGAAGAAGCGTTCCGTCTCCGGCTCGGCGGCCTGCGGTTCGAACAGCAGCTGCGCCGGGCGCAGGCGCCGGACGGGCGCTTCACCGGCATCCCGGCCCAGGCCGCCCGGGGCGGTCGAACCGCTCGGGTCGGACGCCTTCGCGTGGGAGTCGGGCATGGACGGACACCTCCGGTGCTCGATGGGGGCGGGCGACGGCTGCTCGGGACCGCGCCGCCCGGTCGTGGCCGCCGTCCATTGTCGCGCGGCGGTGGCCGGTAACGGAACGGTGCGAGTTCGGGCGCTATTCCCGCCCGGAGCGCCGGGGGCGTGCACCCTTCGGCCGACGCGGCCGCCCGGCGGGGTACGGGCGGCTCGCGAGGCTTGCGGGGGAAGGCCTGCGGCCCTCCGGGCGGTGCGCGGGACGGCCGGGGAGCGGCCGGCCGCGGACGGTCAGCGGGAGAGCCGGACGCGGTGCCCGGCAAGGTGGTGCAGCACCTGGTGGTTGGCCTCCCAGCCGTCGGGGAACTTGACCGAGACGCCCAACTGCACCGGCTCGGTGGACGGATGCTCGTCCAGCAGCTCGGCGATACCCGCCCGGGCCACCACGATGCAGGCATGCCGGTGGCGGGAGGCGAGGACACAGAGCCGGCCGGTCTCCAGGTGGAAGGCGGTGGCGTCCGGCCGCCCGGAGAGCGGGTGCAGGACGACGGTGACGTCGTACTCGCGCCCCTGCAGCCGGTTCGCGGTGTCGACGGTCACGGCCGGTCCGGCCGTCGGATCCACCGGGACACCGGCCTTGACCAGCGCCGCCCGGACGGCCGCCGCCTGGTCCCGATGGGCGGTGCCGACCGCGATCCGGCCGGGGGCGAGCGGGGTGGAGCCCTGCTCGGAGTGGGCCGTCAGCCCCCGCTCAAGCAGCCTGCGGACGGTGGCCGCGACGGCGGCCACGGCCTGCGGATCGGTCCGTACGGTGTGCCGGGCGAGCAGTTCCAGCAGCGCCCAGCCGTGCTCGGCCGCCCGGTCGATCGCCGCGTCCAGGGCGGAGCCGTCCGGGCGCACGGCGGCGGTGAGCCGGCGCTCGTCCGGGCCGGTACCGGAGCGGAACGGTGTGTACGGGTAGAACGCGTCCGAGATCAGCGGCGCCGCGCTGGCCGGCAGCCGCCAGGAGACCGGCAGCCGGTGCGGCTCGATCTGCGGGTTGTGCGCGAGCAGGGTGACCACGGCGCTGCTCGAAGGGTCGTACGACAGGCCCGCCCACTGCTCGGTGCCGACCACGGTGAACGGGTCCAGCTGGCCCGGGTCGCCGACGAACAGCGCCCGCTCGAACAGCCGCGCCACCGCGAGCAGCGCGTCCGAGCGCATCTGGTACGCCTCGTCGACGATCGCGTGCCGCCAGGGCGCCTCGGTCCGCACCCACTGCCACTTGGCGGAGGTCGAGATCACCACGTCGAGTTCGGCGAGGTCCGCCACCTTGGCGGAGGGCGTGACGTTGGCGTGCCGCAGCACCTCGGGGCCCGGGCGGGAGTCCGCCGCGTGCAGCCGGCCGATCGTCAACTCGGGCGCCTTCTCGGCCAGCCGGTCGACCAGGTCGTCCACCTGGCCGTTGGTCTGGGCGACGATCATCAGCCGCTCGCCGGACTCGACCAGCTCCCGGGCGGCCCGGACCACCAGGGTCGACTTGCCGGCGCCGGGCGGTGAGTCCACCACCACCCCGCGCGGGGCGCCGACGGCGGGGTGGACGGTGGCCGCCAGAATGCGGGCCACCGCGGCGTCGGCGGCCGCGCCGGGGGCCTGCTCGCTGCTCATCTGCCGGATCACTCCCACTCCTCGGAGGCTGCGGACGGTACGGACGCCGCGCCGGACGCCGCACCGGGCGGGCCGCCGTGCGTCCACGGTGTGTCGTCCGGCTCGGGCAGCGGCGCGGACTGGCGGACCGTCAACTCGAACAGCGTGAAGGTGATCCGCTCGCCCGGCTCGGGCAGGCTCCCCGGCTCGGGCTCCTTCTTCCGGCCCATGCCGGACAGCACCCGCAGGGTGATCGTGCCCTCCGCCGGATCGACCGCCACGATCTCGGCCTTCTGCGGCGTCGGGCCGTGCGCCCGGTGCGCCTCCCGGCCGAGGTCGGCGTGCGGGCGGTCGGCGGTGCGGACCGTCACCAGCGGGCGCGGCTTGGGGGACCGGCCGGTGGTGTCGTAGTCCGGCACCACCTCGGTCACCTCGCCGGAGAACGCCTCGCCGGCCAGCCGGTGCTCGGCCATCGCCAGCGGGTCGTCCAGCGCCTCCTGGACGTCCAGCCGGGCCTGCTCGCGCTCGCGCTGCGCCAGCTTCCGGGCGGCCGTGACGGCGTCGTCCTGCCGGGGCTGCGGAGGTTCGCCGGCCGCCAGACGGTCCCGGTGGCCGGTGTAGGACCAGCGGTCGCCCGTCCAGCGCTCCGCCAGGTGCCCGCCGGGCGGCAGGGAGCGCAGGAGGTCCAGGCCGTGCCAGACGTCGTGCCAGGTGGGCAGCAGCACCCGCTCCAGCGCCGCGCGCAGCTGTGCCACGGCGGCCCTGAGGGCGGCCCGCGCCCGGTCGGCCCCCGCGTCGTCGCTGCCGCCGTCGTGGGCGTGATCGTGGGGTGCGTGCTCCGCGCCCGGGCCGGCCGAGGCCCGGTGCAGCAGGGCGGACGCCGCGGCGTCGTAGCGGGCGATCGCCGGGCCGAGCACCAGCTCGTCGAAGCGCGGGTCGGTGGCCGGGCCGGCCGGCGGGTGCAGCAGCTGCCCGTGCGCGTCGCGGGCGGACTCGGCCAGCTCGGCGGCCTCGGCGCCGGTCAGCCCGGCCGGCGGTGCGTGCCAGGCGAGCCGGGCGGCCAGATGCTGGTCCTCCAGGTGGCTCTGGCCGGTCGCCCAGTGCCGGGCGAGCAGGCCGGTCATCGGCAGCAGCAGGCTGGATCCGGGCACCTGGGCCCGGTCGGTGAGGTGGGTCAGCCAGCGGCCGAGCAGCGGCACCCGGACCGGCGCCGGGTACGGGCCCGGCTCGTCGTCCTCGATGGTGCGGCGGAAACGGGTGGAGCGCCCGAGCAGGGCGAGATGGTGCACCCCCGCGCTGTTCGGCACGATCAGCTGCGGCGCGTCGGCGCACAGCTCGCGGAAGACCTGCGTCTTCTCGCCCGTCTCCACGTCCTTCTCGGAGCCCTCGATCTGCTCCACCTCGGTGCCGAAGGACTCCAGGTAGGGCAGCAGATCGGCGGCCAGCTCGGCCAGGAAGTCGAAGCGCAGCGTGCGGTTGAGCGGCTGCGGCACCAGGTGCAGCCGCGGTGCGGACCGCTCGGTGCCGAGCATCACGGCCAGCGGTGCGCCCGCCTCACCGGCCGCCGTCAGCGGCACGACCACCATCGGGCGGTCGGAGAGGTGCCGGTGCCGGACGGTGGCCAGCGGTTCGGCCCGGCCGCTGCGGACGGCCTCCAGCCGGGCGAGGGTGCCGAGCAGGCTCATCGGGGGCCTCCGGCACAGGCCGGGGCGGGGGCCGAGGTGACGGCCGGGGTGGCGGCGTTCGGGGGGACGGCGTTCGGGGGGACGGCCGCAGGGGGTGCCGCCCCCAGTGCCTCGGCCCGCAGCGCGGCCGCGTACGCCAGCCGGGCGGCCGCCTCGTCGGCGCTGCCCCCGGTGGTAGCGGCCAGCGCCTCGCTCACCGTACGGATGCTGCCCAGCTCGCCGCGGACGCCTCGGCCCAGCTGTTCGACCCGGTCGTCGCAGCGGGCCAGGGCGCGGCAGTGGAAGCCCAGCTCGCAGGTGGAGAGGCAGTCCGGGCTGTACGCGGCGGGCACCGCCTCGACCGACCCGGCCAGCTCCTCGGCGGAGCGGACGGGGACGCCGTCCCGGTCGGGCGCGAGGTCGAAGTCGACGCCCGGCGGCAGCGCCTCCAGCAGCCCGCCGATACCGGTCATCCGGCTCAGCTGGCGGCGGGTGGTGGCCAGCTCGCGGCGGACGTCCACGGCGACCGCGGTGGGCCGGTTGCCGAAGTCCTTCGGGCAGACCAGCAGCACGCTCAGCCGGGGGCTGCCGGGCAGGCGCTGCTCCACGTACGGGCCCTGGTCCGCCTCCCGGCCGGCCAGCGCGGCGGCCGTCTCCTGGAGCGCCAGCACGTACACGGCGGCCTGGCGGGCGGCGGCGCCGACCTTGGCCGGGTCGGCGCTGCCGTCCAGCACCGGAAAGGACTTGATCTCGACCACGGTGCACCGCCCGCCGTGCACCACGACGGCGTCCGGCTCCAGATAGGCGGTGCTGCCGGCCACCGTGAGCCGCAGCAGCGGGTGGTCGAGCAGCGTCCAGGCGTCCGGCTCGGCGGCGGCCTCGGCCAGGGCGGCCGCCGTGCGCTCGGCCCGGACCGCCGGGCCCGAGCGGCGCAGCAGATCGGGCACGGTGAGCGGGGCGCCGCCGTCCGTCGGCAGGCCGAGATGGCGGCGGAGCGGCTCCAGCAGCGCCGCGTAGCCGTCGGCCTTCAGCCGGGACTCGAAGATCACACCGCGCGCGATGGCGAACGGCGACTGCCCGAACGGAGCGGGGCGGCCGAGCCGGGCGGCCAGCGCCGACTTGTCGACCCCGGCGGCATCGAGTACGGCGCGGCGGTGACAGCCCGGATTGGCGGCGAGCGCGGCGAGGGCACGGGCGTTCAGGCTCCGCTGCGGCGCCGGACCGCGCAGCTCGGCGAGCCGCTGGGAGAGCGGCTCAAGGTGCCCGCTGGACGGGACGTTCGTCGAGACGTTCATGGTGCGGCCCAGTCTCGCATCCGGGTCCGACAATCCGGTCCGGCCCGGCGGTTCGGGCCTCACACGGGCATGCCGGGAGATATCGGGCCATCCCCGGCGGCGGCCGTGCGGTGCCGTCCGGCCAGGCCCGCGATCGTGAGTGGCTCCGAGGTGAGGGATCATGGAGCCCCGGTGCTCAAGGGTGAGACCGACCGTTGCCACCGCCCCGCTGCGAGGAGCCTTTCCATGCCCGCCCGAATCGTGCTGGTCCGCCACGGCGAGACCGAATGGTCGAAGACCGGACGCCACACCGGACGCACCGACATCCCGCTGACCGAGGAGGGGCGCGCGATGGCCCGGGCGCTCGGCGCCCGCCTCGCCAAGGCCCCCTGGAACGGACTGCCGGACGCGCTCGTCTACACCAGCCCGCTCGACCGGGCCAAGGAGACCTGCGCGCTGGCCGGCTTCGGCGACCGCGCGGTGGAGCGCCCCGAGCTGCTGGAGTGGGACTACGGCCAGTACGAGGGCCGGACCGGGCCCGACATCCGGGCGACCGACCAGCCCGGCTGGCTGATCTGGCGCGACGGCGTGCCCGGCGGTGAGAAGCTCAGCGATGTGGCCGCCCGGGTGGACGCCTTCCTCGCCGACCTCAACGACGAGCACGGCGTGCCCGATCCGGACACCACCGTCATGCACTGCGCCGACCGCGATGTGGTGCTCTTCGCCCACGGCCACCTGCTGCGCATCCTCACCGCCCGCTGGCTGGGGCTGCCGCCCGAGTACGCCCAGCGGTTCAAGCTCGGCACGGCCGCGCTCTGCGTCCTCTCCTGGGAGTACGGCGCCCCGGCGGTCGAGGTCTGGAACGACCTCGCCCACCTGGAGGGCCTGAAGCACTGACCGGTGGGCCGTACGGGCCCTGGGCCGGGGCGGGGTCCCTGGCCCCGGTCCCGGTTCTGGCCGCAGTCCCGGCCGACCGGTCAGGCGGCCGCGGCCACGTCGTACTCCGCCAGGAAGCGGCCGACCTCCGGCACGCCCCGGTGCGCGCGCAGCCGTTCGGCGGTGTCCGCCAGCATGCTGCGGATCCGGGCCGAGCGGACCTCGCCGAACAGTGCGACGGCGGCCGTGCCGTGGTTCGCCGCGCCGGCCAAGTCCCCCCGGCCGAGCCGGTCGTGGGCCAGCTCGGCGGTGTACAGCACCCGGTTGCGGACGAAGCGCGGCTTCTGCAGCTCTATCGCCCGCCCGGCCTGCTCGCTGGCCCGGTCCCAGTCCCCGAGGGCGGACCAGCACTGCGACTCCAGCCCGGCGATCTCCGCCTCGCCGAAGAAGGACATCCATTCGGGATCGGCCTCGGAGGGGCCGCGGTCGAAGAGCGTGTACGCCCGGGAGAGCGCCCGTTCGCAGGCGGCGCGGTCGTGCAGCAGTGCCCAGCCGCCGGCCTCGCGCATGGCGAGCAGCGCGAGCAGCCGGTCGGAGTCCAGGTAACGGGCGGCGGCCTGGCCGGCCTGGGCGGCGCGCAGCGCCTCACGGGGGCGGCCGGCGTCCCTGGCGAGGAAGGCGCTGTTGCAGAAGACATGCGCCTCCAGCGCGGAGTCGCCCGCCATCCGGGCGGTGGCGAGCGCCTCGGCGTAGAGCGACCGGGCGTCCGCCAGCCGGTTCGAATCGTGCGCCAACCAGCCGACCGAGATGGCCAGTTCGCCTGCACCGGCCTGGAGTCTTCGTTCGGTCTCGGCGCTGTACTCGCCCTCGTTGAGCAGCAGGTACGCGGTGCGTAGCGACTGCCCGGCCAGCTCGAACAGGGCGTCGGCCCCGTAGACGTCGTCGGCCAGCCGGATGTCCCGTACGGCCTGTTCGACGCCGAGCACCTCGGCGGCGCCGACCTTGCGGGGCGGTGGCACCGGCCCGGGCCGGCCGGGTACGAAGGCGGAGCCGGGGTCGGAGGCGGATCCGGGATCGAACAGGCCGGGGGCGGCGTCGAACCTGCTTGTGCCGGGCCCCGGCTGGGGTGGGACGAGCCCGCAGGGGGTGGCCGCTCCGGTGCCGGGGCCGCCCGGGGCGGTGCGGGGGCCGGCCCCGGCCGGCCGGTCGATGCCGATCACGGTGGCCAGTGCGGCGGATCCGCCGGCCAGGAACGTACGGCGACGCACGTCGTCGTTCTCCTCGTCGAAATGGTGCGATCCGTCGGGCCCCCGGGGCACCGCCACGGGCCTCGGCGGCATGGGCCCGTCCGGTGGGGGCGGTTCCGCGTACGGCGAGGCAGCGTACGGGAGTTGTGTGGAGAGTGGTGGGCGTGGGGTGGGCGGGAACGGGAACTGCGGGTGGAGCGGGGATGGCCCGGCGCCCCTGCGGCCGTCCGCCCGGCGGCGGCGGACGGCGGTACGGGGGGAGAAGCCGAGATCGGTCAGCGAGCGGCCCGGCCACATGTGCCGGAAGACCCGCTCGTAGGCGTAGTTGGGGCAGCGGATCTCGCCGGCCTCGACCCGCCCGACGTAGCGCGCGTCGCAGGACACATGCTCGCCGATCTCCCGGGCGGCCCGGCGTACGGCCATGGCGAACTCGCCCGGTGACCGGTCGCCGCGCAGGGCGCGCATCACGGTATTGGGGGACGGGCGGTTCGGCTCGGCCGGTGGGGTGGCTGCCATGGTGCGCTCCGTGGTCGTGCGGGGTGGTGGTGCGAGGCGGGGCGGTTCCGTGGGGTGAGGTCCGGTGTGCGACGGACCGGGCTGGGCTCTCGTGGTTGCCGGGACTGCGGGGACTGAGGGGACTGAGGGGACTGAGGTGGCCGTGGTGCCGGGGTGCCGGGGTGCTGCTCCCGGCTGCCGGTGGGCCCGGTGCGGCCGGATGGGCCGCCTGGCTCGCAACCGACAGTACCTGGAGTCACCGGTCGGCCACAGCGAGTTTGCGGATGATAGGTGGTCAATCCTGGTCAAATCGGACCCTGTTGCCGGGATCTGCCATGAAATGCCATGCCTTGCTGTAAGGCGCCCCGTGGCCTGGGAAGCGTCCTTCGCGTTGTCCTGATACGCGGAAGCCTCCGGCCGCCGTCCCGGGCCCGCCGCCCGCCGCGGCGGCCGCCACCGCCCGGGCGGCGCGGCTTCCGAAACCGCCGAGGTGACAGGAGAGCCCGTGATGGCCACCGGAGTACCGCAGTACCACCGCCTGGCCGCCAGAGGAGTGCTCGCCGCCGCCGTCCCCGCCCTGTTGCCCGAGCCCGCCGACGACCGCGGCCCCGGGCGGGGGCCCGCCGAGGGCGGCCACGCCCCGTGCGGCGGCGGCAACGGACGGGCCCGTCGCCTCGGCGAGACCGGGCGCCCCCCGGCGGCCGGCGACGACGGCGTGGTCGTCGCCGGCTACGACATGGTCACGGTCGCGCTGCGGCACGGACTGGAGGCGGTCGACATCCTGCGGCTGCGCCGGGCCTGCGGGGTCGTGCTGCAGAGCCGCAACGGCAGCACCGTCTCCTTCTTCGTCCCGGCCGGCACCTCGGAGACGTGGCACCTCCCAGGAAGCTCCTGTACCGCGGGCGGCCTGCTTCTGCCCGCCACCGACCCGCGGTGGGTGATGCCCCCGACCGGTGCCGGGTGCGCGGCCCGCCCCACCGATGCCTGGGTGCTGCGTTCGGCCCTCTGCGAGGCGGCCTGCACCCTGACGGCCGGCGGCCTCGGCCCGTTCTGACCGTCGCCCGTCCGCCCGGCACCCCCGCTGGGCCGCGGAGGCCTCCGGCCCGGCGGCGATAATGGCCGGTATGGGACGAAGCAGCAGAGCCGGCCGCAGCGCGGACAAGGGGCGTACGACGGCGGAGCCGCAGCCGGCGACCACCGGCCCCGGCGGCCGAACGCACACCCAGGGCCCGCTCACCCGTCCCGTCGATTCCGGGCTGGCCGAGCTCCGCCCCGACCGCGACCGCCCCGGCGCCTGGTCGCTCCTCATCGACGGCGCCCCGCAGTCCATGGTCGACCTCGCCGACCCGAGCCACCTGGGCTTCGAGTACCAGCGTCGCCTCGGCCACCTGATCGACCTGGTCGCCCCGCCCGGTCGTCCCCTGACCGTTCTGCATCTCGGCGGCGGTGCCCTCACCCTGGCCCGCTATGTCGCGGCCACCCGCCCCCGCTCCCGCCAGCAGGTCGCCGAGATCGACACCGCGCTCACCGACCTCGTCCGCGCCGAACTCCCGCTGGAACGGGGCTGGCAGATCAAGGTCCGCGGTTCGGACGCCCGCAGCGTGCTGGAGCGGACCCCGGAGGGCAGCGTCGACCTTGTCATCGCCGATGTCTTCTCCGGCGCCCGGGTGCCCGCCCACTGCACGACCGTCGAGTTCACCGTGCTCGCCGCCCGGGCGCTGGCCCCCGGCGGCTGGTACGCGGTGAACATCGCCGACGGTGCGGCGCTTCCGTTCGCCCGTTCGCAGATCGCCACGCTCGGCGCGGTCTTCCCCGAGCTGTGCCTGGTCGCGGACCCGGCCGTGCTGCGCGGAAAGCGCTTCGGCAACCTCGTCCTGGCTGCCGCCCACGCTTCGCTCCCGGTCGCCGAACTGGGCCGCAAGGTCGCCACTGACGCCGCCCTCGGCCGGGTCGAACACGGCCGCGCCCTGGCCGACTTCGCCGCCGGCGCGGCCCCGGCCACCGACGCGACCGCCGCTCCCTCCCCGGTCCCGCCGCCGGGGACGTTCCGTTAGCCACGTTGCCGTTGCCGCTGCCGTGTTGTTCGGTGGCGGGGAGCGGGGCGTGGCCCGAACTCCGGTAAACCGCTTGGCGGTCGTGCCGCCCGTTGCGGAGAATGGCCGTTGCCGTCCGGAATCCGGACGGCGTCGCCGAACAGGAGGGCACGCCATGCGGATCAGACCGGCTCGGCCGGAGGAGGCGGAGCTGCTCAGCGCCCTCGCCCTCCGCTCCAAGGCCCACTGGGGCTACGACGAGGCGTTCCTGGCTGCCTGCCGGGACGAACTGACCCTGGACGCCGACGGGATCGAGCGGCAGCGGACGATGGTGGCCGAGGAACCGGTGGCCGCCGGTGACAGCCGGGTGCTGGGCTTCGCGACCCTCGTCGGGGCGCCGCCCCAGGGCGAGTTGGGCATGCTCTTCGTCGAGCCCGACACCATCGGCAGGGGCGTCGGAGGCCGGCTCTTCCAGCACCTTCGCGAGCAGGCCGTGGCGCTCGGCTTCCACCGGCTCACCATCGATGCCGACCCGAACGCGGAGCCGTTCTACCTGGCGATGGGTGCCACCCGGATCGGTGTCACCCCGTCCGGGTCGATTCCCGGGCGCGAACTCCCGCTGCTGGCGCTGGACCTCGGTCCGGCGGTCTGACGCCGGGCGGTCCGTCCCGTGGCGGTCCCGGCGTCGGGACCGGTGCCGGGCCCGCGCCGGTGTCCGTCTCAGTGCCCGCGCGGCAGGCCCCGGTGCTTCCACATCGCGGCGCCGGTGAGCAGCAGTCCGGCGGCGATGGGGGCGAGCACGGCGATCCCCGTGTCCGAGGGCCCGTGACCGGCCGCCATGGTGGCCGGGTCGGTCAGTGCCAGGTCCTCGTACGCCGCCGGACGGCCCTCCGGTGCGGGCCGGCGCGTGGTTCCGGCACCGTCCGCGCCGTCCTCGGGCGGTTCGGAACCGGGGCTGGACCGAAGGTCGGCGGCCTCGCGAACCGGTGGCGGGGGATTCTGGCCGGGCCGGCCGTCGTCCGCCGGAGCGGGGCGTGGCGTACCGGCACCCGTCCGTCCGTCCGGCGACGAGGGCGTCTCGGGCTCACTGCTCCGTGAGGCGCGTGCCTCCGGGGTACGGGCCTCGGCGGGGGCCGGTTCCAGTAGCCCCGAGGCGATCGCGAACGCGTCCGGAACGGCGGCCCGCTGGCCCGGCAGCGGCAGGCCGCCCGCCCTGATCCGCTCCTGCAGCACACCTCCGACCAGCCCGGTCACGGTGTCCGTACCGGAGGAAGGTACGGACGCGGCCGTACCGGTGAGCTGTCCGACCAGCCCGGGGGACTCCACCGGACCGGGGGGCCCGGCGGGCGCGTCCTGCGGCGGTGTGCCACGGGCACCGGTGGCGCCGGAGGTCTTCCGCCCCGTCTCGGACGGGCGTTCGGCTGACGCTCCGTCGAAGGCCTGCCCGCCGTGCAGGGCCCGTCCGACCGTGCGGTTCACCGGTTCCGGCAGGGGTTCGGGCGCCGCCGCGTACGCGCCCGGTGCTCCGAGCCACCAGATCTGTGCGAGCAGCGCCCCGGCCACCGCGACCACGCGTGGACGGGGCAGCCACCGGCCGACCGTACGCCGCGTGCCGCCGAGGGCGCGTCGGGCTGGTTCCGGGGCCTTGACCGCGTGATTGGCTCGCACGTGAATTGAGAACGAGCGGACGGGGCGTGAGGTCACGGCCGTCGTCACGGACAGTTATCGCGATGAGACCCCGGAACCACCGGGCGCCGGTCGGTCAGGAGTTGGGGCGCAGGGTCCAGACGACGGTCATGACGCCGGTCACGGCCCCGTCGGCGCGGGTGATCTCGACGGTGACCGGGAACTCGGGGCGACCGCCCTCGTCCAGCTCGGCGACGATCCCGGCGGCCGGGCGGCCCAGGACGGCGGTGGCGGTGACCACACCCATGGCCAGCTTCTTGTAGGAGATCTCGGCACTCACCGCGAGCGGCACGGCACGCGAGAGCTGGTCGCCGAAGGCGCCCAGCACGATGCAGCCGCTCGCCGACTCGGCGAGCGTGAACATCGCGCCGGCGTGCGGCCCGCCGACGTGGTTGTGGTACTCGGGCTGGTCGGGCAGCCGGAGCACCGCGCGCTCCGGGGTGGTCTCCAGGTACTCGAGCTTGAGGGTGCGTGCCATCGGCACGGTCGATTCGAGCAGCCGGCCGATCGAAGGTGTGGTCATGGCGGCAATGTTACTAGTCGGTAGCATCTGGCGGCAGATCTGTCGGCGGGGAAACCGTGCCGTGGAGCTGTGCGGTCGGGCGGGAATCGCGGGGGTCGCCAGGGATGCGCGGTGCGTGGGGATGTGAGGGAACGCGAAAACGCCTGAGGGGCCGATCTCTTGAAGAGATCGGCCCCTCAGGCTCTGGGGTGAGTGACGGGACTCGAACCCGCGGCCACCTGGACCACAACCAGGTGCTCTACCAACTGAGCTACACCCACCATCTGTCCGGACCGTTTGCGCTCTTCGCGCCCCCGTTCCGACAGGAAGAACTCTACAGGATCCGAGAGGGTGCTCGCGCCAGGGTTTCGCCCGGACGAACGCGGGCACCCCCTCGGGCCCTTCCGGCCGACCCCCGCCCGGCGTCGACGTGGTTCGCAGCCGCCGTTCGTCGCCGCCGTTCGTCGTCGTTCGCCGGCCCGCCGGAGCCGGGCGGGAGAGGTCAGTCGGTCGGCGCCTGGTACTTCTCGGCGATCGCGCGCGCGGTGTCGGTGTCCGGGCCGGGCTGCGGGACGAACACCGCCTCGCGGTAGTACCGCAGTTCGTCGATGCTCTCGCGGATGTCGGCGAGCGCCCGGTGGCTACCGCCCTTCTGCGGGCTGTTGTAGTACGCCCGCGGATACCAGCGGCGGGCCAGCTCCTTGATCGAGGAGACGTCGACGATCCGGTAGTGCAGGTGGCCCTCCAGGGCCGGCATGTCCCGGGCGAGGAAGCCGCGGTCGGTCGCCACCGAGTTCCCGCACAGCGGCGTCCGGCCCGCCTCGGGCGCGTGCTCGCGGACGTACGCGAGCACGAGCGCCTCGGCCTCGGCGAGGGTGACGCCGTGCTCCAGTTCGTCGAGCAGACCGGAGGCGGTGTGCATGGTGCGCACCACCTCCGGCATGTTCGCCAGCGCCTCCGCGGGCGGGCGGATGATGACGTCGACGCCCTCGCCGAGGACGTTCAGCTCGGAGTCCGTCACCAGTGCCGCGACCTCGACCAGAGCGTCCCGGTCGAGGTCGAGGCCTGTCATTTCACAGTCGATCCATACCAAACGGTCATTCACGCCACTCACCCTACGGCGCGATCACGCGCCACGGGCACCGCCGGAGTCGAGCGGGGCGCCGGGGCACAGGCCTCGGCCGCGTGCCCGTCCTGGCCGTGACCGTCCGGCTCATGGCCCTCCCGGCCCTGGTGACCCTCCCGTGCGGAACGGGTGTCGCGTGGCTCACGTCCGGCGTCCGCGGCTCCGGTGCGGCCGCCCTGCTGGCGGATCTGCGGAGGTCGGACCTGGCGGGCCCGGGCCTCCGGAGTCACCGGCGAGGACGGTACCGGCACCCGGCCCGCGGCCGTGCCGTGCCCTCGCCCGCCGGTGCCCGAGCCGGTGGTACCGGTCTCGTCCGACGGCCGTTCGGACACGGCGCGATGCCCCTGGCCCTGGCCGCGCGCACCCGGCTGCGGGTGGCCGTCCTCCGCCGCCGCGTGCTCCGCGGTCCGCGGTGGCCGACCCGCTCCGGGGCCGGGCTGGGCCGGGACCAGCGGCGACCGGGCCGGACCGCGCCCCGAGCCGGGTTGCCCCGGGTGCGACTGAGGCGTCGCCTGCTGGTGCGGGTACGGCTGCCCGGCGCGCGCGTGGAACGCCTGCTGCCCGTGCTGCCCCGGGTGTGCGGGGTTGCCGGGCATGGACGGGAACGAGTGCGCGGACTGCTGTCCGTGCTGTCCCAGCAGCGCCCCGCCTGCCGCCGCGGCGGCGGCGGCCGCCACTGCCGCGGGCGAGCCGGCCGACTGCGGCAGGGCGCCGCCCGGCCGGAGGTCACCGGAGTGCGGCACCATCGGCGCCGGAGCCTGCGGTCCCGGCCGCCGGGAACGGTAGCTGGTCCGGTAGGCGGCCGGCGAGACCCCGAGCTGGCGGCGGAAATGGCCGCGCAGTGCCACCGGCGACCGGAAGCCGCACCGTCGGGCGACATCGTCCACCGACAGTTCCGACGTCTCCAGCAGCCGCTGCGCCTGGAGCACCCGCTGGGTGATCAGCCACTGCAGCGGGGCACTGCCGGTCAGCGTGCGGAACCGCCGGTCGAACGTGCGCCGGCTCATATAGGCACGCGCCGCCAGCACCTCGACGTCGAACTGCTGGTTGAGGTTCTCCAGCGCCCAGGTGACCACCTCGGCAAGCGGGTCGTTGCCGATCTCTTCTGGTAAAGACTGATCGATGTACTGGGCCTGTCCGCCCCCGCTGCGGCGGCTCGGCACCACCAGCCGGCGGGCCAGCGCGTTGGCCGCCTCGGCGCCGTGGTCGCTGCGCACCACGTGCAGGCAGAGATCGATACCGGCGGCGGTACCCGCCGAGGTCAGCACGTCGCCGTCGTCGACGAAGAGCTCGCGCGGGTCGACGTGCACCCGGGGGTAGCGCTTGGCCAGGGTCGGCGCGTACATCCAGTGCGTGGTGGCCGGGCGGCCGTCCAGCAGACCGGCGGCGGCGAGCACGAACGCGCCGGTGCAGAGCCCGATGATCCGGGCGCCCTCGTGGTGGGCCTTGCGCAGGGCGGTGATGGCCTCGACCGGCGGCGGCTGCGAGATCGAGCGCCAGGCCGGTACGACGATCGTGCCGGCCCGTGCCAGCGCCTCCAGTCCGTACGGCGCGGAGAGGGTGAGGCCGCCGGTGGTGGCGAGCGGCCCCTCCTCCCCGGCGCAGACCAGCAGGCGGTAGCGCGGCACACCGGCGTCCTGGCGGTCGACACCGAAGACGGAGAGGGGGATCGAGCTCTCGAAGATCGGGGCGCCGCCGAAGATCAGCACCGCGACGGTCTCGCGCCGGCGCCGGCCCGAGAGCTTCCGGGGGGCGGCGGCCATCACGGGGTTCGCGGAGCCGTTGGCCCCGGACAGGCCGACCGCGCCGCTCGGACCGTGGGCCGTCGGTCCGTGGCCGACCGTGCCGAGCGGACCGGCCGGGATTCCGGCGGTCGCCATCCCGGTGCCGGCGGCCGGGGCGGCGGCGCCCGAGACCGCCGAAGCGGTCGGGAAACCGCCACCGGTGAGGCCGCCAGGGAAACCAGGGAAGCCCCCGCCCTGCCCCGGCTGACCGACAGCGTGGCCAGCGCCCTGGCCACCAGGTTGGCCGGGAACCGACGCTCCCGCCTGGGCGCCCGCTCCGAAGTTCTGAGCTGACGTCGGGCTGACGGACGGTCGGTTGACGGGCCGTCCGACATGCTCCGGGGCAGAGGGGGAGGAAGGTGCGCCAGAGGCCGCTGATACCGAGGATGCGCCTGAGGCGGCAGAGGCGTACGAGGAGTACGGGACGGCGCTGGAGGTGCCGGAGGTGCGGGGGGTGGCTGCGATGGCCGGGATACCGGTGCTTCTCGCGGAACGCCCCGCGATGCCGGCCACGGCCTGGCCGCTGTCAGGACCCGCGTCGCTCCTGCTCACCCTGCTCAAGGCGCTCAAGCCCCCTCGGTGGTGTGGTGTGGGTGGTGCGGCACTGCTCGCCAAGATCGAATCTATCGGGTGGACCGTTGCCGTTGTGACAAGTTCACCATCCGACGCTATGTCGACATGGCAATTTGGCGTGATGCATTCGATCACGAAGCGTGGCACCCGTCGACCCTTCTGGGAAGAGGGCCGGTGCAACGGTGGCTGGTTGTCGCGGGGCTGGTCCTGGGGCGCCCGGCTTCGGCGCACCCGGTCGGCGGGTCTGGGCTGCGGGTTTGCCCAAGGGCGAGGGAGCCGCGCGAGATTGACCGAAAATCGGCGGTGCACGAGAGGGCGCACGGAGCCAAAGCGTGCGCCTCTCTGGCTTCATCCGGCCAGTGCCGAGGCCGGGGGCCGGCCGTCCGGCGCCCGCGCTACCGTCCTGTCGTGAACATCCACAGCCGGCTCGAACAGGCCAACGACAATGCCGCCGCGTTCTGGCTCGCCCAAGCCCGTGCGTACGGTTGGCAGCAACTCGCCCACCCCGGATTCACCGCGGTCCGCTGCGCCCGCACGCCGGACGACGCCCATCGCATCGTGGTCACCCGCCCCTACGGTGAACCGGCTCCGCTGGAAGAGGAATTGGCGGCCCTGCTGCGGGAGTGGTCCACGACGCAGCTCACCCTGGAAGACCCCTACGGCCGCCTGGACATGGCCCGCTTCGGCTGCTCCCACGGCCCGGCGATGCCGGTCATGGCGCGTGAGCCCGGCCCGCTCGACGTGTCTCCCCGGGGTGGGCGGACGGCCACTGGGGGTGGCACGGACGAGTCCCTGACGGTCGATGAGGTCCAGGACGGCGACGGCTTCGCCGAGGTCGAACGCTCGGTGGTGGACGGCTTCCCGATACCCGCCCGGCAGCCCTGGACACGGGGTGGCATGCTTCCCGAGCGCCTGCTCGCCGAGCCGGGCTGCCGGGCCTGGCTCGGGCGCCGGGACGGCGTGACGGCCGGCGCCTGCCTGACCTACGACGACGGCCGGGCCACCGGGGTGTACTGGGTCGCGACCCTCCCCGACCACCGCTCCCGGGGTGTGGCCCGCGCCATCCTGGAGACCGCGCTGACCGCCGCGCACCCCGACCGCCCGGCGACCCTGGTCGCCACCCCACTCGGCGCACCGCTCTACCGCAAGCTCGGTTTCATCGAACAGAGCCGCACCCTCTGGTGGACCCGCAGCCCCTCGGCCGGCGGGCAAGGCCGTGGCGGCCAGGAGCGTTAGGAGGCCGGGGGGCCGAGAAGGCCGGGCGGGCGGGAGCGCCGGGCGTCAGGGGCGGCCATCGCCTCCGGCGGCCGGCGCCGGGGACCGGCTGCCCGGCCACCTCACTGGGATGCCACGGCCGTCTCCACCGCCTGTGCCACGGTGACTGCGGTGACCGGGGTGACCGCAGTCACCGGGGCGGCCGGACGGGGACCGAACCGCGGTGGAGGCGCGGCGAACCGGGTCCGCGAGGGCGGCGCGGCGACCGGTGTGCCGGTGGCGGGCGCCCCGGTGGTGGTCCGACTCGCGTTCATGGGATGGCTGCCGCCGGATGAGGCAACTTCGCCGGACCGGTTTCGGACAGCCGGCCTCGTCCCCGAGCCGGGAGCGCTCCCTTCCGTGGCGTTCATGGGAACAGGCGCACGCATGCCGTCCGGGGCGGACAAGGAGAGCTGTGCGCTGGACCGCGCGCCGGTGAGCGCGGCCGCCGCCGCGAGATCCCGGGAGGAGGAACTGCCCGGGGCCGCGCCGGCCGTCCTTCGTCGGCCCGGCCCGCCCGTTCTGGTCCCCGCCCGGGCCGCCGCCCGGGGGCCGGGCGCGTTCCGGGCGGACAGCACCTGTCCGACGGCCTCAGGCAGACCGGCCGCCTTCAGCGTCGGCCGGTAGCCGGGCTCGGCCCAGGGACGGCCATGGTGCAGCCAGACGCTGCGCAGACCGGCGAGCTCGGCCCCCGCGATGTCGGCCGGGGCGTAGTCGCCGATCATCCAGGTGTGCGAGGCCCAGTCTCCGGTGGGTGCGATACCGCACCGCTGGGCGGCGATCTCGAAGATCAACGGGTCCGGCTTGACGCACTCGGCCTCCTCGGAGATGACCCAGCCGTCGACCAGCGGGCCGAGCCCGGTCCGGCGGATCTTCTCCAGTTGGGGGCGGGTGCTGCCATTGCTCACGATGCCGAGCGTCCACCCGGCATCGCGCGCCGCCCGCAGCGCGTCGATGTGCCGGGACGGGCAGTGGATATGCGAGTTGATGCCGTGTCGGTAGTGCGCCAGCAGGAGTTCGAGGGACTCGTCCAGCCCATAGCGGCGCTGGGCGGCGGACAGTACGGTGCTGCGCGGCACATAACCGCCGCCGTCGATGGTGGCGAGCCAGTCGAGGTCGCCGGGCGGCAGCCCTCGTTCGGCCAGAAAATCCTGAGCCCAGGCCCGGAAAGCGGCATCCCTGGGGAGCAGCGTGTTGTCGAGGTCGAGCAGGAGCAGGGACATGTCGAGCATGGTGTCAGCGGCAGCGCCTATGCATCTGGCAAATGCCAGACGGCGTCGTGAACCCGTAGGTGTTGGCCGAAAGGCCGCCAGACGGGAGGTACGCCGGAGCAGCGTGACGGCGGGTGGTGTCCGTGAGGTGCGGGGCGGCGCTCAGCGGGGCCGACCGTTCGGAACGCGCGCGCCGGTCGGTGACGGGTGGCAACGGATCGTCGCCGATCGATGACAGTCCGGTCACGGTGTCCCTTGGGCCTGTTGCATCGCCCGGTCTGCTCAGCCAAGCTCCAGAGAACCTCCTTTGTCGAGGGGGCGCGATCGCCTGCCTGTAGGGGGCGCACTGCTGTCGGCGGGCGCATCCTCCATTCGCGGGAACAAAGTCATTCCGAGGCTTCGCCACTGGGCTGAGCCTCAAGCCCGTCGTACTCTGAAAGGAACAGGTCACATACGGTGGTGCTCGGCGCAGACCGACGTCGTTCCGTGGGCGGGCCTGCCGCCCGGGCAGCGTTGTCCTCTCCTGTCGGCACATCTCCCTCGAAGAGCCTTGAGCCATGGCTGGTTTTGAGTCCTCCCGACCGGTTGATCCGGATTCGGGCCGTGGCGCGCGCGCAGCGGCCGGGGGAGTCGGTGACGGCTGCGGCGACCCCGGCGACGACCCGGACGCCCAGGGCCTCTCGCGTTCCCTTCGCAACATCGCCCGCCGAGGCCGTCCCGGTCCGCGTCAGCGGCGGGACGAGCCCCGGACCGGCCCTGTGGAGCCGGCGATGACGGGCCGCCTCGGTCCGGGCGCCGAACGCCCGGAAGCCTCCGGCATGCCGGACGTGACCGGCGATCCGGCTGCTCGGGAGACGCCCGTCGGCGCATGCGACCCGGCCTTCCAGCACGGTGTGGTGGTGGGATTCGACGGCTCCCTGTCGAGTGAGCGCGCTCTTGCCTATGCGGTGGGCATGGCCCGTCGCTCACAGTGCGGCCTGGTGATTGTGCACGTGGCCAACCGGTTGCCCGCCACGGTCTGGGCGGGGTGTGAACCTCCTGTCTTCGTCGATCTCCCCGACCATCGGACCGAGGTCCTCGGTCTGGAACTGGCCTGCGCGGACTTCCTGGCCGGCGTGCCGTGGATCCTCGTCGAGCGGGGCGGCGACATCTGCCACGAGATCGAGGAGGTCGGTCGCGAGTACGCCGCCGACGCCATCGTGGTCGGCAGTACGCACGGCCTGCTCGGCAAGATCTTCGGATCTGTCTCAGGCCGGCTGGCCCGGCGCGCCAACCGCCCGGTGATCGTTATTCCCTGATGCTCTGTCCGGTGTCGGACCGTCCAGAGCCGGGCGGACACCGGTGGACCGAGGGCAGAATCGGCTCGCAGGCCGGTGCGCGGCCGGTGACCGGACCGGCGCGCCGGCCGACGCGCCGATCCGAACTGCGGCCTGTGGCCGGGGCGCTGACCCGAGGGGTCGGCGACAGCGGAGATAGACCGATGGCGGACGCTCTCCGGGCTGTCGCCGCCCAGGGCCGGCGCCCCGAGCCGCTCGGGCTCAGGAGGATCCGACGCCCAGCTCCCGGGCGATGAGCATGCGCTGGACCTCGGAGGTGCCCTCCCCGATCTCAAGGATCTTGCAGTCGCGCCAGAAGCGGGCGACCGGGAACTCGTTCATGAAGCCGTACCCGCCGTGGATCTGGGTCGCCTCGCGGGCGTTGTCGACGGCGGCCTCCGACGAGTACAGCTTGGCAATGGCGGCCTCCTTCTTGAACGGTTCGGCGTGCAGCAGCCGGGAAGCGGCATCCCGCCAGGCCAGGCGGGAGGTGTGGGCGCGCATCTCCATGTCGGCGAGCTTGAACTGGATGGCCTGGTTGGCGCCGATCGGCCGGCCGAAGGCCCGGCGCGTACCGGCGTAGATGACGGACTGGTCGACGCACCCCTGGGCCAGGCCGGTGGCCAGGGCTGCGATGGCGATGCGGCCCTCGTCGAGGATCCGCAAAAACTGGGCGTAGCCACGGCCGCGCTCGCCCAGCAGGTTGGCCGCGGGTACACGGCAGTCGGTAAAGGACAATTCACGGGTGTCGGATGCGTTCCACCCGACCTTCGAGTACTTCTTCGACACCTGGAACCCCGGGGTCCCGGTGGGCACGATGATGGAAGAGATTTCGCGCTGTGGCGAGGGGAATTCGCCCTCTTCACTCGAACGAGCGATCGGTTCGGTGAGCGCGGTGACCGTGACCAGCCCGGTGATCTCGGTGCCGGAGTTGGTGATGAAGCACTTCGTGCCGTTGATGACCCACTCGTCGGTGGCCTCGTCGTACCGGGCCGTGGTGCGGGTCGCCCCGGCGTCGGAGCCGCCCTCCGGCTCGGTCAGGCCGAAGGCCCCGAGGAGTTCACCGGACGTCAGCCGGGGCAGCCACTCCCGCTTCTGCTCCTCCGTGCCGAACCGGTGGATCGGCATGGCGCCGAGCGAGACCGCCGCCTCCAGGGTGATCGCGACCGAGGAGTCGACCCGGGCGAGCTCCTCCAGCGTGAGGCAGAGCGCGAAGTAGTCGCCGCCCATGCCCCCGTACTCCTCGGGGAACGGCAGGCCGAAGAGGCCCATCCGCCCCATCTCCCGCACGATCTCGTAGGGGAACTCGCCCTGCTCGTAGAACTCGCCGATCTTCGGAGCCACCACGTCCTGGGCGAACTCGGCGACGGTGCGCCGCAGTTCCTCGTACTCGCTGTTCAGCCGGTGGTCGAGCATGGTGATCCTCCTGAGGCCCGGCCGGGGTGGCCGCGGGCGTGATCGGGATGACCGGCGTCCGTCTGATGGTGTGACAGGCGCGCGGTGTGGTCGAGAGAGTGGATGTCGTACGGACGGTGGCGTCGGCCGGGCGGGTCCCGGACCGGCCGACGCGGGGTGGTCGAGCCGGGCCGGCGTCAGCCCCGGCCGGTGCCGAGCAGCGCCTGGACGGTGCGGGACGGACTCGGGCGGCCGAGCTGCCGGGCCATCCAGCCGCTGGTGGCGACCAGGGCGCGCAGATCGACGCCGGTCCGGATGCCCAGCCCGTGCAGCATCCAGACCAGGTCCTCGGTGGCCAGGTTGCCGGTCGCGCTCTTGGCGTACGGGCAGCCGCCCAGGCCGCCCGCCGAGGCGTCGACCGTGGTGATGCCGCCGCGCAGCGCGGCCAGCGTGTTGCTGAGTGCCTGGCCGTAGGTGTCGTGGAAGTGCACCGCGAGCCGGTCGGCGGGCACACCCGCCTCGGCGAAGCCCTCCAGAAGTGCGGTGACCTGCCCCGGGGTGGCCACGCCGATGGTGTCGCCGAGGCTCAGTTCGGTGCAGCCCATCTCCAGCAGCCGCACCCCGAAGCCGATCACCTGGGAGGCGGGCACCGGGCCCTCCCACGGGTCGCCGAAGCACATGGAGAGGTAGCCGCGGACCCGGATCCCGGCCCCGGCGGCCCGCTCCACCACCGGCTGGAACATGTCCATCGCCTCGTCGGCCGACCGGTTGAGGTTGCGGCGGGCGAAGGTCTCGGTGGCGCTGGCGAAGACCGCGATGTCGCCGGTGTGGTGGGCGAGCGCGCGGTCGAGCCCGCGCTCGTTGGGCACCAGCACCGGCAGCCGCAGACCGGGGTGACGGGCCGGCAGGTCGGCGAGCCGGGGGACGAGCTCCTCGGCGTCGGCGAGCTGCGGTACCCATTTCGGGTGAACGAAGCTGGTGGTTTCGACCGTGCGCAGTCCGGCGGCCGCGAGCCGGGTGATGAACTCGGCCTTGACCTCGACGGGGACCAGGGCGCTCTCGTTCTGCAGTCCGTCGCGCGGGCCGACCTCGTGGATCCGGACCTCCTCGGGCAGGCCCGGGGCGTGGACGGGGTCGGGCAGGCCCAGGTCGAGGGCGTCCGGCTCGTGCGCGGGGGAGGCGTCGGCGGTCATGCCCGCACCTCCGCCGGGGTCCCGGCCGCCGCACCGGCGAGTGCCTGGCCGGCCGGCCCGTCCTCCGCGGCCTCGTTCTCGGCGGGGACGACCACGGCCAGCAGCTCCTCCATCGCCACGGTGGCGCCTGCGGTGGCCCGCAGTTCGCTCACGACGCCGTCGTGCGGGGCCGTGATCACGTGTTCCATCTTCATGGCCTCCAGGACGAGCAGTGGCTGGCCGCGGTGGACCGTCTCGCCGGCCGCGGTCTTGACGACGGTGACGGTGCCGGGCATCGGGGCGGTCAGGGCGCCGTGGTGGGCGCCGGCGGCGGTGGAGTTCTCGCCGACGGAGTCGTACCCGTGGACGGGCCAGGCGTCGCCGTCGATCCCGAGCCAGGTCGCCGGGCCGGCGGCAGGGCCGGGTGCGTTGTCGGTGGCCTGTGCGAACGTCGTCTGCAGGCCGTCGACGGTGAGGTGCAGCCGGTCACCGGCCCGCGCGGCCCGGGCGCGGTGGACCGGGCCGGAACCGAGTCGGATTTCCATCTCAGGAGTGACGCCCGCGGGAATGTCAGTGGCCTCGGCTACGTTGCTCGCAGTGATCGGGCGAATGCTCACCGACACCGGGTCCTGGCCGGGGGCCCGGAGCCGATGGGTGGTCCAGGCGGCGTCACCGCCCATGCGCCAGCCGGAGGGAAGGGAGAACGGATCGGTCCAGCCGTCGGTGCCGGCGGCGGGAGTGAGGTCCAGCTGCCGTGTGAGCGCGGCCGCGTAGTAGAGGAGGTGAGCAGGGGTCGGTACTGCGGACGGCCGGGATCCGGAGGTCTCGGCGGAGTCCGCGGCGGGAGCCGCGTCGGCCGGGGAGTAGGGCGAGGCCAGCAGTGCGGGCTGCTGCTGCGCCGTCTGTTCCACGAGGCCGGTGTCGAGCCGGCCGGCGACGACCTCGGGGTGTGCGAGGAGTCGCCGCAGGAAGCCCGTGTTGGTGGTCACGCCGAGGATCCGGGTGTCGGCCAGCGCGGCGCGGAGTCGGCGCAGCGCGGTCGCGCGGTCGGGGCCGTACGCGATGACCTTGGCGAGCATGGGGTCGTAGGCGCTGGTGATGACGGTGCCCGTGGCCACGCCCGAGTCCACGCGAACGCCCTCGCCCCGGGGCTCGTCCAGCACCAGGATGCGTCCGCCGGTGGGGAGGAAGTCCCGTTCCGGGTCCTCGGCGCAGATACGGGCCTCGATGGCGTGGCCCAGAAAGGAGATGTCCGGCTGGGTGAAGGACAGGCGCTCGCCCGAGGCGATCCGCAGCTGCCACTCGACCAGGTCCAGCCGTCCCGGCCGGTCCTCGGCCGGGCCGGTGGCCGCCGAACCGCCCACCGTGATGGCGAGTTCGGTGACGGGGTGCTCCACCTGCAGGCGGGTGTTCATCTCCATGAAGAAGAAGTCCCGTACCCCCTCGGTGGGGGTGGGGGAGTCCGGGTCGATGCCGGGAACGATGAACTCGACGGTGCCGGCCCCGGTGTAGCCGCAGGACTCCGCGGCGCGGACGGCCGCAGCGCCCATGGCGGCGCGGGTCTCGGCATTGAGCAGAACGGAGGGTGCTTCTTCGATCAGCTTCTGGTGGCGGCGCTGCAGGCTGCACTCGCGCTCGCCGAGGTGGACGGTGGTGCCGTGGGCGTCGGCGAGCACCTGGACCTCGATGTGGCGGGGCCGGTCGATCCAGCGTTCCAGCAGCAGGGTGTCGTCGCCGAAGGCGGTGCGGGCGACCCGTCGGGCGGCGGCGATCTCGGTCGGCAGGTCGGACCGGTCCCGTACCAGGCGCATGCCCTTGCCGCCGCCGCCGGCGGACGGCTTGAGCAGCACCGGGTAGCCGATCTCGTCGGCGGCCGCGACGAGTTCGCCGTCGGTGGGCGCGGTGGCCCGGCTGCCCGGGACGACCGGGACGCCGGCGGCCCGGACCGCCTCCTTGGCGTTGATCTTGTCACCCATCAGCTCGACCGCGGAGGGAGGAGGACCGATGAAGACCAGGCCGGCGTCGGCGCAGGCGCGGGCGAAGGCGGCGTTCTCGGCGAGGAAGCCGTAACCGGGGTGGACGGCCTGGGCCCCGGTGCGGCGGGCGGCGGCGAGGATCTGGTCGGTCCGCAGGTAGGTCTCGGCGGCCGAGCTGTCACTGCGGTCGGCCGGTCCGAGCCGCACCGCGAGATCGGCCTCGCGGACGTGGGGCGCGTCGGCGTCCGCGTCGCTGAACACGGCGACCGAGCGCACGCCGAGCCGCCGCAGGGTGCGGATCACCCGGACGGCGATCTCGCCACGGTTGGCGACCAGAACTGTGTCGAACATGGGAGGCGTTTCCTCCGGGTCGAGGGGAGCCGTACGAAGGAGATGGCGGGAGGGAGCCGCAGCGCCGGGTGTGGTGGCGCGGCGGCGGAATGGAGGTCACATCCGGAAGACGCCGAACGGACCGGGCGGCGGGAGCGGGGAGTTGGCGCAGGCGGTGAGGGCCAGGCCGAGAACGGTGCGGGTGTCCATCGGGTCGATCACCCCGTCGTCCCAGAGCCGGGCGGTGGCGTAGTAGGCGTTGCCCTGATGCTCGTACTGTTCGCGGACGGGGCGCTTGAACGTCTCCTCCGCGTCGGCGGGCCACTCCTCGCCGCGCGCCTCGAACTGGTCGCGCCGAACGGTGGCCAGGACCGACGCCGCCTGCTCGCCGCCCATCACGGAGATCTTCGCGCCCGGCCACATCCACAGGAAGCGAGGTGAGTAGGCCCGGCCGCACATCGAGTAGTTGCCGGCTCCGTACGAGCCGCCGATCACCACCGTCAGCTTCGGTACGCGGGTGCAGGCGACGGCGTTGACCATCTTGGCGCCGTGCTTGGCGATGCCGCCCGCCTCGTACTGTCGGCCGACCATGAACCCGGTGATGTTCTGCAGAAAGAGGAGGGGGATGCCGCGCTGGTCGCACAACTCGATGAAGTGGGCGCCCTTGAGGGCGGATTCGGAGAACAGCACGCCGTTGTTGGCGACGATGCCGACGGGGTGGCCGTGGATCCGGGCGAAGCCGGTCACCAGGGTCGCGCCGTACTCGGCCTTGAACTCGGCGAACCGGCTGCCGTCGACCAGCCGGGCGATCACCTCGCGTACGTCGTAGGGCGTGCGCGGGTCGACGGGGACGGCTCCGTAGAGCCCGGCCGGGTCCACGGTGGGCGGTTCGGCCGGGGCGAGCGGCCATGGCCTGGCCGGGCGCGGACCGAGCCCGGCCACGATGGTGCGGACGATGGAGAGGGCGTGGGCGTCGTCCTCGGCCAGGTGGTCCGTCACGCCGGAGGTCCGGGAGTGGAGTTCGCCGCCGCCCAGTTCCTCGGCCGTGACCACCTCCCCGGTGGCGGCCTTCACCAGGGGCGGTCCGCCGAGGAAGATCGTGCCCTGGTTGCGGACGATGACGGCCTGGTCGCTCATCGCCGGCACGTACGCGCCGCCCGCCGTGCAGGAGCCGAGCACGGCGGCGATCTGCGGGATGCCGGCGGCCGAGAGCCGGGCCTGGTTGTAGAAGATCCGGCCGAAGTGGTCGCGGTCCGGGAAGACCTCGTCCTGCATCGGCAGGAAGGCGCCGCCGGAGTCCACCAGATAGACGCAGGGCAGACGGTTCTCCAGCGCGACCTCCTGGGCGCGCAGGTGCTTCTTGACCGTCATCGGGTAGTAGGTGCCGCCCTTGACGGTGGCGTCGTTGGCGACGACGACCACCTCGCGCCCGGCGACCCGGCCGATGCCCGCGATCAAGCCGGCCGCGGGCGCGGCTCCGTCGTACATCCCGTCGGCCGCCAGTGGGGCCAGTTCCAGGAAAGGCGAGGCGGGGTCGAGCAGGGTGTCCACCCGGTCGCGGGGGAGCAGCTTGCCGCGCGCGGTGTGGCGGTCCCGGGCCTTGGCTCCGCCGCCGAGGGCGGCCGCGCCGAGTTTCTCGCGCAGCTCGGCGACCAGGGCTCGGTGCGCTTCGGTGTTCGAGCGATAGGCCTCGGAGCCCGGGTCGACGGCGGTGCCGAGCCTGGGCGCGGGAGCGGTGGCTCCCGGTGGAACGGCTCCGGGTCCGGCGGTACCGGCCGCCCCGTTGCCATGGACGCCGGTCTGTGTACCGGCGGTTGAGATGACCATCCCAAGAGCTCCCTTGCCCTCGGCACCAGGTGGGCCGCAGGGCCAGGGTGTGCCCGCGACCCCCGCGTTAATGAGCGTTAACTCGTGCCGCCCAGGTTAACGGGCGATAACCGGACTGTCTACGATGGGCAGCATGCCGAACGTCCCAGCCACCTCAGCGCTCCCACGCCGTGACCAGATCCGCAAGGAGGCTGCCCGGCTGTTCGCCGCCCGGGGTTTCCTGGGGGTGGGCGTGGACGAGATCGGCAAAGCGGTCGGTATCAGCGGGCCCGGGCTCTACCGGCACTTCGCCGGCAAGGACGCGATGCTCGCCGACCTCCTGATCGGCATCAGCGAGCGCCTCCTGGAGGAGGGCCGCAGGCGTGCCGGCGGCGGTGCGGGTGGCGAGATCGATGCCGACGGCAGCGGCAATGGCAATGGCGATGGCAGCGGCAGCGAAGGCGCGGCCGCCGCGTTGGACGCGCTGATCGGCGGACACGTCGAGTTCGCGCTCGACGACCGCGACCTGATCACCCTGCACGACCGTGAGCTGCTGAACCTCAAGGAGGAGGACCGCCGGACGGTCCGCCGACTCCAGCGCGGCTACGTCGAACTCTGGGTGGACGTGGTCCGGCGGGCCTACCCGCCGCTGGCCGATCCCGGCGCCGAGCCGGTCGCGCGGGCGGCCGTGCACGCCGTTTTCGGCCTGATCAACTCGACCCCGCACAGCCTTGGCCCGAACCTCGCCCAGGGTGAGCGGGTCGGCCTCCAGCGCGACGACATGGCCTCCCTGCTGCGCCGACTGGCGCACGGCGCCTTCTCGGCGGCGGCCGACGCCGCGGCGTCCGCCCGGGGCTGAACCCGGGCCCGGGTTCAGCCCGTTCGGGGCGCGCCGGTCCGGTGTGCACCTGCCCGGTGCACGCCCGTCCGATGTGCACACGCCCCGGTGTGTACGCCCGCGCCCGAGTGCCCACGCGTAGCGGCCTCGGCGCGCGGGTCGGGTCCAGGTGCGGCCTAGGCCCAAAGGGGGTGGCCCGCTGCCTCGGAGGGCGGTGGGCGGTCGGCCTGCCGTCGTCCATGCTGGTAGCAGACGGCCGGGCGAGGTCCGGCCGGGAATCACCGCAGGTTGCGGGCTGTTGGCGGGTCAAGCGGGTCGGACACGTCGGCCTGCTCTGGCCTGAAACCCCATGGCGGCCACCCCACGGAATGGTTAGCATCCCTAAATATGCCTGAGACTCACGGATCTACGGTGGAGCTTTCCCCGGGCGGCACCCGAGCCGGTAACCGAGCTGGTACCCGGGGCACGCGGGGCAAGCAGGGCGGCACCGACGCGCCGGGTGACCGCACGTCCGGCCATGACACCCCGGGCGGCGGGAAGGACGCGTCGAGCGCGACACCGGCCCCCGGCGGTTCGGGCCACCCCGGCGGTTCGGGTTGGCTGCGGCGGCTGGTCGGCTACTGCTGGCGGTCGCGACGCAGCGTCCTGCTGGCCTTTGGGGCCTCACTGGTCGGCATGGCCGTCACCTCGCTGGTGCCCCTGGCCACCAAGGTGATCATCGACGACGTCATCACCCGGCACACCCGCTCGCTGGCGCCCTGGGCCGTCGCGCTGCTGCTGGCCGCCGTCCTGGTGTTCGCCTGCACCCAGGTGCGCCGCTACTACGGCGGACGGCTCGCCCTCGACGTCCAGCACGACATGCGCAGCGACCTCTTCCGCTCGCTCGGGCGGCTCGACGGCCACCGGCAGGACCGACTGGACACCGGGCAGGTGGTCGGCCGTGCCACGTCCGACCTCCAGCTGATCAACGGCCTGCTCTCGATGCTGCCGATGATGACCGGCTACCTGCTGATGTTCGTCATGTCGCTGGCCGTGATGATCTGGCTATCGCCGCCGCTCACCCTGATCGCCCTGGTGATGGGCCCGGCACTCTGGTGGATCTCGGTACTCAGCCGCAAGCGGCTGTTCCCCGCCACCTGGGCCGCCCAGCAGGAGGCGGCGGCCGTCGCGGGCGTCGTCGACGGAGCGGTCGGCGGCGTGCGGGTGGTCAAGGGCTTCGGCCAGGAGGCCCAGGAGCTGGACAAGCTGGAGACCGCCTCCCGCAACCTCTTCGCGGCCCGGCTGCGCTCCATCCGGCTCAACAGCCGTTACAACCCGGCGATGCAGGCGATCCCGGCGATCGCCCAGGTCGCCGTGCTGGCCTTCGGCGGCTGGCTGGCGGTCGACGGCCAGGTCTCGCTCGGCACCTTCGTCGCCTTCTCCACCTACGTGGCGCAGATGACCGGGCCGGTGCGGATGCTGACCATGGTCATCACGGTCGGGCAGCAGGCCAGGGCCGGGGTGGAGCGGGTGCTCCAGCTGATCGACGAACGCCCGCTGGTGCAGGAGCGTCCGGATGCGGTCGGCCTCGACCTGACCCGGGACGTCACCGACCCCGAGCACCCCGCCGAACCGCACCCCGCCGAACCGCGCCGCGCCGCGCCGCACCCCGCCCCGCCGCACGCCGCGAGGCCGCACCTCGCGAGGCCGCACTCTGCCAAGGGGCCCGCGGAGCGGGAGCCGGTCGGCCCGCGCACACCCGACGTGGCGCTGGAGTTCGACCGGGTCGAGTTCCGCTACGACTCCGACCACCCGGCGCCCGTCCTGCACGGGCTCAGCCTGAAACTCGCCCCCGGCGAGACGCTGGCCCTGGTCGGCGCGTCCGGTTCCGGCAAGTCGACGGTGGCGCAGCTGGTCCCCCGGTTCTACGATCCGGCGGCAGGCACGGTCCGCCTCTACGGCCACGACCTGCGTGATCTCACCCTCGACTCGGTCCGGGCGGCGGTCGGTATCGTCCCCGAGGAGAGCTTCCTGTTCTCCGAGACGGTCCGCACCAACATCGCGTACGGTCGGCCGGACGCCACCGACGAGCAGATCGTGGCCGCCGCCCGGGCGGCGCAGGCGGACGAGTTCGTCCGGCGGCTGCCCGACGGTTACGAGACCAAGGTCGGCGAGCAGGGCCTCACCCTCTCGGGCGGCCAGCGCCAGCGCATCGCCCTGGCCCGGGCGATCCTCACCGATCCGCGCATCCTGCTGCTGGACGACGCCA
Organism: Kitasatospora sp. NPDC087315; assembly: GCF_044744345.1. Classification (NCBI taxonomy): domain Bacteria; kingdom Bacillati; phylum Actinomycetota; class Actinomycetes; order Kitasatosporales; family Streptomycetaceae; genus Kitasatospora; species Kitasatospora sp. NPDC087315. The sequence continues at coordinate 234,287 of NZ_JBIUYD010000013.1, forward strand.
CCTCGGCGGTCGATCCGCAGATCGAGGCGGAGATCCACGACGCCCTGCGCTCGGTCATGCGCGGCCGCACGACCCTGCTGATCGCCCACCGCCGCTCCACCCTCCAGCTCGCCGACCGGATCGCCGTCCTGGACCGCGGCCGACTGGTGGACCTCGGCACGCACGAGGAACTCGACGCCCGATGTCCCAGGTACCGGGCGCTGATCTCCGACCCCGAGGCCGGCCGGACCACGCCGCCGGCCATCTCCGAACGCCCGGCGGCACCAGAGGCGCCCGGAGCACCTGAGGGCCTCGAAACCCCCGAAGCCACCGCCCCGGCCGCAGGCACACAGACCGCCCCGGCCGGCCCAGCCCCTGCTCCGGTCCAGACCCCCGCCACCCCCGCCCTGGCCAAGGCGGCCCGCAGTGCCTCGCCCGATCTCCTCGCCAAGGTCGCGGACCTCCCGCCGGCCACCGACACCCCGGCGATCTCCCGCGCCGAGGCCGAGGCCGGTGACCCCGACTTCACCCTCCGCCGGATGCTGCGCCCCTTCCGCCGTCCACTCGCCCTCGCCCTGTTCCTGGTCGCCCTGGACGCGGCCGCCGGGCTGGTGCTGCCGATCCTGATCCGGCACGGCATCGACGAAGGCGTCAGCCGGGCCATGATGTCCGGCGTGGCCGTCGCCGCCCTCGCCGCGCTGGTGATCGTCCTGCTGGACTGGCTGGTGCAGAGCGCCGAGAGCCAGGTCAGCGGTCGCACCGGCGAGCGGGTTCTCTACAGCCTCCGGCTCAAGATCTTCGCCCACCTCAACCGGCTGGGCCTGGACTACTACGAGCGCGAGCTGTCCGGCCGGATCATGACCCGGATGACCACCGACCTGGACTCGCTCACCTCGTTCCTGCAGACCGGGGTGGTCACGGCGGTGGTCAGTCTGCTGACCTTCGCCGGTATCTTCGCCGCGCTGCTGATCATCGACCCGGGGCTGGCCCTGGTGGTGTTCGCCGTGCTGCCGCTGCTGGTGGTGGCGACGCTGGTGTTCCGCAAGAAGTCCAAGGCCCAGTACGAGATCTCCCGGGACCTGATCAGCACGGTCAACGCGGATCTCCAGGAGAACGTCGCCGGGATGCGGATCGTCCAGGCCTTCCGCCGCCTGGACGCCAACACCGACCGCTTCGTCGCCCGGGGCTCCGCCTACCGTGAGGCCAGGGTCCGGGCCCAGCTGTACATATCGCTGTACTTCCCGTTCGTGCAGTTCCTCTCCAGCGTCGCCGGGGCGCTGGTGCTGATCGTGGGTGCGTCGCGGGTCGACTCGGGCACCCTCACGGTGGGTGCGCTGGTCGCCTACCTGCTCTACATCGACCTGTTCTTCGCGCCGGTCAACCAGCTCTCACAGGTCTTCGACGGCTACCAGCAGGCGGCCGTCGGTCTGGGCCGGATCCGCGAACTGCTGCGCACCCCGACCACCACCGCCGAGGCCGCCGACCCGGTACCGGTCACCGGCGGGCTCCGCGGCGATATCGACTTCGAGGGCGTCGGCTTCGCCTACAACGGTGGTGCGGCCGGCTCCCCCGAGGTGCTCTCCGGCGTGGACCTGCACATACCCGCCGGTCAGACGGTGGCGCTGGTCGGCGAGACGGGCGCCGGCAAGTCGACGCTGGTCAAGCTGGTCGCCCGGTTCTACGACGCGACGGCGGGCACCGTCCGGGTGGACGGCGTCGACCTCACCCGGTACGACCTCGCGCAGTACCGCCACCGGCTCGGCGTCGTGCCGCAGGAGGCGTACCTGTTCGCCGGTACGGTGCGCGAGGCGATCGCGTACGGCCGGCCCGCGGCCTCGGCGGCCGAGGTGGAGGCGGCGGCCAGGGCGGTCGGCGCGCACGACATGATCGTCCGGTTGCCGGGCGGCTACGACCACGAGGTCGCCGGTCGGGGGCGGAACCTCTCGGCGGGCCAGCGCCAGCTGATCGCGCTGGCCCGGGCCGAGCTGGTCGATCCGGACATCCTGCTCCTGGACGAGGCCACCGCGGCACTCGACCTGGCCACCGAGGCGGCGGTCAACCACGCTGCGGACCGGCTCAGCGGTGGTCGTACGACCCTGGTCATCGCCCATCGCCTCACCACCGCCGAACGCGCCGACCGGGTCGTCGTCCTGGACCACGGCAGGGTGGTCGAGGACGGTACGCACAGCGAACTGCTGGCCCGGGGCGGCGTGTACGCACGGCTCTGGCAGGCGTTCATCGCCGACGGTCACCCGGCGCCCGAGGCCGGCCCCGGAGCGGTGGCCGAACCCGTGGTCGGGTAGGCCCGGGCCCGGGTAGGCCGCCCTGACCGGGCCCTGGCCGGGCGTGATCGGCGGAAGCCGGAACAGCCCTTCCGGGCCCGTTCGCAAGCCCGGTCCGGGCCGGGGAAACGACGGCGCCGCAGGAAGCACGTGGCGACCGGGCGGCCTCAGGCGGCGATCAGCGAGGCCAGCAGCCCGGACGCGTCGATCCCGCGCGGCAGGTCGCTCACCTGCCCGTCGCCGACCTCGACCACCCGCCAGCCGGAGCCGTCGGCCCGGCCGGCGAGGTCGGTGGTGACGAAGCGGCAGCCGAGTGCCCGTACCAGCGGCCGCACCCCGGTGAGATCCGGTTCGACGGGGTGGTCCGGCGCGTCCGGGTGCGGTCCGACCAGCACGGGTTCGCCGTCCAGCCACCAGACCCGGGCCTCGACCGCCCGCCGCTCCCCGTTGTCCCCGCCCGCGCCTCCGGCCCGCTCGAACTCCTCGTACCGCCGCAGCACCACCCCGCCGGCCAGGAACTCGCCCTGGAGTTCGACGAAACGCGCCACCACCCGTCCGACGGCCGGCAGGTCCGCCAGATCGGGGATGTAACAGGCCTCGTCCCACTCGTGCTTGCGGGATTTCACATAGTCCTTGACGATGGCCGGGCCGCTCCCGCCGAGCCGTTCGACGGCGGCCGCCAGCTCCGCGGGCCCCGGCGCCGGAACCCCGCCCGCCGCGGCCGCCGTCGGAACCGGCACCGGGATCCAGACACTCGGCGGTGTGGCCCCCTCGAACACTCCGTACCAGCCGGGCAGTTCGTGCGCCATGGCGTAACCGGCCGCGCTGGTCAGCAGGTTGGCGCCACGGCCGCCCAACTCCCGGGCGAGGGCCGTGTAGTGGGCGGAGGGGACCATCCACCCCCGGTACCAGAGCGGTCCGCAGCCCCGGGGCACCCGCCGAACCGCCTCCCCGAGGTTCCCGGCGAGCAGCGCGTCAAGGTCGACGAGGTGGTGCTTGCCGCCCAACTCCCTGAGCAGCCGGGCCTCCCGGACGAAGTGCGGGTCGGGTCGGAGCGGGTTGAGCGGGTCGGCCGGGAAGAGGACCGCGGGTACGCGCATGGGCGCCAGGGTAAGGCCACCGTCCGTCGGAGACACCGTGTCCCGCCAACGCCGCCTCCCGCCGCGGCCGATGTCCTCCCGGTCGGCAGCGCGGCCCGGGCAATCCGCTCGACGCCCCCGGTCCGCGCTGGGAGAGTGACCCGATGCGAAATCTGCTGCGACACCCGAAGCGGGCCCCGAAGCGGATCCCGAGGCAGGCGGCCAGGACGGTGGTGCTGGACGGGAACGGCTCGGTCTTCCTGCTCCGCTCCGACAACGTCGAGGTCGGCGTGCACTGGACGATGCCGGGCGGCGGTCTGGAGGCGGGGGAGACCCCGTGGACCGGCGCGCGCCGGGAGCTCTGGGAGGAGACCGGCTGGACCGATCTCGAACCCGGCCCGCTGCTCTGCACCTGGGAGCACGACTTCACCTGGCACGGCACGCCCGTTCGCCAGCACGAGCACATCTACCTCACCAGCGGGCCGCACCGGGGCCCGGTCGGCGACGTGAGCGCGGTGCACGCCGCCGACAAGATCCTCGACTGGCGCTGGTGGACCCCGGCCGACCTCGCCGACGAGCACGCCGACGCCCTCTGGCCGCCCCGGCTTCCGGAGCTGCTGTCGGCGGTCCGGGAGAGCTGGATCACCGGTCGGCGCGCACCGGTCTCCGTCGACCTCGGCTACATCCCGAACGGCCCGACGCCGTAGCGAGCCCGACGTCGCAGTGGGCCCGGCGCGTTCCGGTGCGGTGTTACCGCCCGCCGCGCCGGCCCGGCCCGGAGCCGGCGCGCCAGTCGTGCAGGTCGAGCTCCCGGTCGTGCAGCGCGCCGGGGCTGATCAGCACCGACAGCCGGGCGTCGGCCAGCTCGTCGTAGCCGAGGCCGGTGGTGGTCAGCAGCTGTTCGGTCGGTACCGAGACGGCGATGGCGGGCCGCCAGTCGGGCAGCACGACCAGGCAGGTGCCGGGACCGATCCTGATCAGGTCAGCGGTCACCCGGACCGGCTGCCGCTCCTCAGGACGGCCGACGGCCTCGGGGAGGTTCGGGGTACCGCCGATCAGGATGCCGAGCGGTGTCTCGACACCGGGCCCGGCATCGGCCACCCGGGCGGCCCCGCCACCGGGCGGATCGGCGGCAGCGGGAACGGCCTCGACCGCCACCGCCTTCCCGTGCGCGGCCTCCGTCATGGCGGCCTCCGCCCGGGGATGCATCCGGCGCAGCCGCCGGGAGGGTGCGGGACGCCTGGACAGGGCGGTGCGCAACTCCTCCTGGGCGGCCCGCAGCACCGGGACGGCCCGTTCGGAGGCCGGCTCCGCCGGGCGCTGGAGCCGGACGAAGCCCTCGTCACGGTCACCGGCGCCGAGGGCGGCGCCACCCTCGGCCAGCAGCGCATGGACCTCCGCGACGGGCCGTCGGCAGGCGGCGGCGAGCTCGGAGAGCGACCGCCCCTGCGCGTACGCCGACCGCAGCCGCTCGGCCAGGCCCGCGCGGAGCCGGGCGGCCGTCTGGTCGCCCTCGCCACCCGCACCGGAACCACCCGTACCGGTGCCGCCGGCACCCGAGCCGCCGGCACCATGACCCGCACCGGCACCCGCACCCGCACCGGCACCCGCACCGCCTCGCGGCCGCGGCACCGAGCCGTCGCGCCCGGCGCCCAGCGCGCCGCCGCTTGTCCCTGCCGCACCCGTCGCGCCGGTCCCGGCGGCCGCCCCCGGGTCGGCGGCCGACACGATGGAGCAGCGTCCGGCGGCGGGCACGGCCGAGGACCGCTCCCCGTCCGCGGGCTCGCGCTCGGGCAGACCGCGCGGAAGCACATCAGGCGCGGGCAGGCCGGATGAAGTCGGGTCGGTTGCGGTCTGGTCGAGCGTGGTCATCGGCACGAGCCCTTCGGGGTACGGTCCCGACGATCCTCCCGCACCCCGGGACCAGCTCCAAGCGCCCGTGTTCCGGTTGTGTGCGACGCCACCGTGCCGCCCGCCCCTTCCGTCCCGTCCGTCACCTCGGAGCGGTGGAAATCAGGCGCCGGGCGCGACGAAGCCCTTGAGGTCGGCCAGCACCGCGTTGGCCGCGGTGACGCCGAGCCCGAGGAACCACGTCTCGTCCGAGACCGGCCGCGCCTGGCCGGACTTGACCGCGCCGAGGGTCTTCCAGAGCGCGCCGCCGAGCACCGCGTCCTGGTTGGTGGAGCTGGGCGAGCCGTAGACGCCGTAGAAGATCCAGTCGGCGTCGGCCTGGTCGATCTGCTCGGGGCTGATCTCGACCGCAAGCTCCTTGACCTGCTCGATCCGGGGCTGCGGCAGCGGCACGTCGGTGAGGATGGTGCCGATGAAGGACAGCTCCGCGTACAGCCGGGTCCTGCCCGGCATGAAGCGCAGCGGCGTGATGGTGGGCCGCTTGTCGCCGAGCTCGGCACCGATCGCGGTGGCCGCGCTCCGGTACGCGTCGAGCTGCGCCCCGGCCTCCGCCTCCAGGCCGAACGGGCTCGCGTTGAGCTGGAAGTTCTGCTTCCACGGGTAGCCGGGGCGCAGCGAGAAGACGGTCGGCGCGATCTTGGAGAGCTGGGCGTACTGGTCCTGGGCGCGCAGCTGGCTGCCGAGGATCAGGTCGGGCTTGAGCGCGGCGATGGCCTCCAGGTTGAGGCTGTTGATGGTGCCGACGCCGGCCGGGTTGCCGGCCGTGTCCTTGAGGTAGGACGGCATGGTCTTGGAGCCGTCGGTGTGGACGACGCCGACCGGCTGGATACCCAGCGAGACCACGTTGTCGAGCTCACCGGTGTCCAGCACCACGACCCGGACGGGCTTGGCCGGGATGACGGTCTCGCCCATGGCGTGCTTGATGGTGCGCGGGTAGACGCCGGGCGCGGCGTCGGTGCCGAAGCCCTTCATCTTCTCGATCACGCCGGCGTAGTCGTCGCCGCCCTGCTTGACCGACTTCTGGTTCGGCGACGAGCCGGACGAGGCCTGCGTCGAGCCTCCCGGTCCGGCCGGTCCGCCGGACCCGCCGCAGGCGCTGAGCAGCCCGCCGAGACCGAGGACGGCACCGCCGGTGAGGCCCGCGGCGAGGAACCTCCGCCGGGAGGGGGTGCGGCCGGCCGGGGGCCGGTCGGCGGAGGTCCGGCTGACGAGGGTCAGGTCGGCGGGGTGGGGGGCCACGCGACGCTCCTTCGCGATCGGGGTTAGGTGAGGCAAACCTATCCCAGCTGTGCGAAAGGGGTGGAAGGGCCGCTTTCGGCCGAGGGGTAAAACGTCTCAAAGCATGACATAAGGAATAAATCAACTTGACGCCAACCCTTCGAAACAAAGGTACACCGGTTAACAAGCCGTTAATATATCGCCTATCGTTCCCGCGATGCGAAGGAATCGAAGTGAGTGGCTTAGATCACCAGGGGTTGGCCTACACAACCTTCACTGCTCCCACCTAGGGTGCGCTGGTGTTTGATCAGCAGCTCTCAGAGCACGGAAGCAGCGGACGGGCAACGGCGCCCGTCGCTCCGCAGGGTGCCCCGGTCAGTGGCACCAGTGGTGGCGTTCCCGAGCAGGGTGCGGCGGGGGCAACGGGGGACAAGGGTCTACAGGGCAACTCGGTCGGCCTGTTGGGCAGCGTGGTCCTGGGCGTCTCCACAGTCGCCCCGGTCTACTGCCTGACCGCGACACTGGGGCCGACCGTCACGGCCGTCGGCGTGCAGATGCCTGCGGTCTTCCTGGCCGGCTTCCTGCCGATGCTGCTGGTCGCGTTCGCGTACAAGGAGCTCAACAAGGACTTCCCGGACTGCGGCACGTCCTTCACCTGGACGGTCAAGGCCTTCGGCCCCCGGATCGGCTGGATGGCGGGCTGGGGCCTGACGGTCGCCACCATCATCGTGCTCTCCAACCTGGCCGGGGTGGCGACCAACTTCCTCTACCTGATGCTCGGCGAGATGACCGGCAGCAGTTGGGTGACGGAGCTGGACCAGAACAAGGCCGTCCATCTGCTCACGGTGGTCCTGCTGATCGCCGGCGCCACCGCGATGAGCTACCGGGGCATGACGGCCACCAAGTGGTTCCAGTACAGCCTGGTCGGCCTCCAACTCGCGGTGCTGCTGCTCTTCTCCGGCATCGCCATCAGCAAGGCCGTCTCCGGCGACCTGCCGCACTCGATCGGCTTCTCGGCGTCCTGGCTCAACCCGCTCCAGGTGAGCTCGTTCAGCGCTTTCACCGCCGGCCTGTCGCTCTCGATCTTCATGTACTGGGGCTGGGACACCTGCCTCACCATGAACGAGGAGACCCTCGGCAGTGCCAAGACCCCGGGCCGGGCCGCGATGATCTCCATGGTCACGCTGGTCGGCTCGTACCTGCTGGTCGCGATCGCCGCCCAGATGTTCGCGGGCGTCGGCACCACCGGCACCGGCCTGGGCAACCCTGCCACCGCCGACAACGTCTTCTCCGCGCTGGCCCGGCCGGTGCTCGGCTCGCCGTGGAGCATCCTGCTCTTCCTGGCGGTCGTCGCCAGCGCCGCCGCCAGCCTGCAGACCACCTTCATCCCGGTGGCCCGCACCCTGCTCGCGATGAGCGCCTACCGGGCCGTGCCGCCGCGCTTCGGCGCGGTCCACCCGCGCTTCCGCACCCCCGGCTACGCCACCGTGGCGGCCGGCATCGCCACCGCCGTCTTCTACGTCGGCATGAGCCTGATCAGCGAGAACGTCGTTCAGGACACCATCCTGGCCCTCGGTCTGATGATCTGCTTCTACTACGCGCTGACCGCCTTCGCCTGTGTCTGGTACTTCCGCGGCTCGCTCCGCGGCAGCCTGCGCGACCTGCTGGTCAAGGGCGTCGCCCCGCTCCTCGGCGGTGCACTGCTCAGCGCGGTCTTCGTGCAGACCCTCACCGACGCGTGGAACCCGGACTACGGCAGCGGAGCCGTCTTCGGCATCGGCTCGGTGTTCGTCATCGGCGTCGGCATCCTGCTGCTCGGCGCCGTCCTGATGACCTGGTACGGCAAGCTGCGGCCGGAGTTCTTCCGCGGCGAGACGCTGCGCAAGGACACCCCCGCGCTGATCGTGGAGGACTGACGCTATCCTCGGGAGCATGAAGAGCTTCGCGGGTCTGTGCTGGTGGCCGTCCTAGGACGGCCACCAGCACACACCTGACCAGGGCCGTCCGGGATGGACGGCCCTGCTGCGTTTCCCGCGGGACGGGCCCGCACCCCGGACGGCCACCACCACCGCCGCACCGAGGAGCCACCGCATGACCGTCACCGGTCCCGCCGCCGAACGCCCCGCCGACCCCGCCGACCGCCCTGCCGAAGGCCCCGGCACCGACCTCGCCGAGCAGGTGCGCCGCGACCCGGCCGCCCACCGCGTCCTCACCGGGGACCGGCCGACCGGCCCACTCCACCTCGGCCACTACTTCGGCACCCTGCAGAACCGGGTCCGTCTCCAGCGCCTCGGCGTCGAGATGTTCGTCGTGGTCGCCGACTACCAGGTCATCACCGACCGCGACATCGCCGACCGGCTCGCCGAGCACTCCGAGAACCTCGTCCTCGACTACCTCGCCGCCGGCCTCGACCCCGACCGCGCCACGATCTTCGCCCACAGCGCCGTGCCGGCCCTCAACCAGCTGCTGCTGCCCTTCCTCAGCCTGGTCAGCGTCGCCGAACTCGGCCGCAACCCCACCGTCAAGGACGAGATCGCCCACTCCAGCCAGGCCGCCGTGAACGGCCTGATGTTCACCTATCCCGTCCACCAGGCCGCCGACATCCTCTTCTGCAAGGCGAACCTCGTCCCCGTCGGCCAGGACCAGCTGCCCCACCTCGAAGTCGCCCGCACCGTCGCCCGCCGCTTCAACGAGCGCTACCCGCACCCGGACGGCACCGGCGTCTTCCCCCGCCCCGAGGCCCTGCTCTCCGCCGCCCCGCTGCTGCTCGGCACCGACGGAGGCAAGATGAGCAAGAGCCGCGGCAACGCCGTCTCGCTCTCCGCCGACGAGGACACCACCGCCCGCCTGATCCGGGGCGCCAGGACCGACACCGAACGCCGGATCAGCTACGACCCGGCCGGCCGCCCCGAGGTCTCCAGCCTCGTCCTGCTCGCCGCGCTCTGCCAGGACCGGGCCCCGGAGCAGATCGCCGAGGAGCTCGGCGACGGCGGCGGCGCCGCGCTCAAGCGCACGGTGACCGAGTCCGTCAACGAGTACCTCCGCCCGATCCGCGCCCGCCGCACCGAGTTCGCCGCCGACCGCGGCTACATCCGGCAGGTGCTGCGCGACGGCGCCGAGCGGGCCAACGCCGTCGCCGACGCCACGCTCGCCGAGGTCAGGGCCGTGATGGGGTCAGTCTGAAGGCAGCGGGGCATACCTTCTCCGGGCCGTCCGCGGGACGGCCCGGAGACCGCCTCCGCTCCGCGCACCACCCACCCCCCCGCACACCTTCCCGGAAGGAACCCGGCCATGGACCAGCACCCGACCACGCCCGGCCGAGGGCTGACCCGCCCGCCGCACCTCCGCCCCGGGGACCACGTCGTCGTGGTCGCCCCCAGCAGCCCGATCGACCCGCAGCGGCTCACCGCCGGATGCGCGATCCTGCGCTCCTGGGGGCTGAGGGTCACCGTCGCCCCGCACGTCCTCGACACCCATCCCGTCCTCGGCCACCTCGCCGGTACCGATGCCGACCGGGCCGCCGACCTCCAGGCCGCCTGGCTCGACCCCACGGTCGACGCCGTCATCTGCGCCCGGGGCGGCTACGGAGTCCACCGCATGGTCGACCTGCTCGACTGGCGGGCCATGCGGGCCGTACCGCCCAAGCCGCTGGTCGGGTTCAGCGACGCCACCTCCCTGCACGAGGCCTTCGCCCAGCGGCTCGGCATCGCCACCCTGTACGGCCCGATGGGCGCGGCCGCCTCCTTCACCACCGACGGCCCCACCGCCGAACACCTGCGCCGGACCCTCTTCGAACCCACGGCCACCACCGTGCTCACCTCGTCCACCGCGACCGCCCTCGTCCCGGGCCGCGCCCGGGGCATCACGGCGGGCGGCTGCGCCTCCGTCCTCGCCGCCGAACGCGGCACCCCCGCCGCCCGCCCGTCCTTCGCCGGCTGCGTCCTGGTCCTGGAGGACGTCAACGAGCAGCCCTACCAACTCGACCGGATCCTCACCCAGCTGCTCCGCTCCGGCGCACTCGACGGAGCCACCGGCATCGCCCTCGGCTCCTGGGACGGCTGCGGACGGCCGGAACGGGTCAAGGCCGTCATGCTCGACCGCCTCGGCCCGCTCGGGATACCCGTGCTCTGGGAGCTGGGCTTCGGCCACAGCCCGTCCACCCTGACCGTCCCGCTCGGCGTCCCGGCCCTGCTCGACGCCGACTCCGGCACCCTCACCCTGGAACTGCCCGCCCTCGACGCACGGTGAGAACGGGCGGAAACGGTGAGTAGGGTGCGCCCATGAACGAGGACAGCCTCACCACCCTCGCCCTCGGTTTCCTTCGGGGTCCGGGCAGCAGCGCTCGTACGATCCTCGGACTGGCCGGCCCGCCCGGTGCCGGCAAGTCCACCCTCGCCCGGTATCTGATCGCCGAGGTCGAACGTGTCGAGGGCCCCGGCAGCGCCGCCTACCTTCCGCTCGACGGCTTCCACCTCTCCGCCGCCCAGCTCGACCGGCTCGGCCTGAGCCACCGCAAGGGCGCGCCCGCCACCTTCGACGCCCACGGCTACGTCGCGCTGCTTCGCCGGGTCGCCGCCGAGCGCTTCCAGGACATCTACGTCCCCGACTTCGACCGGGACCTCGACGAACCGGTGGCCGCCCGCCACGTCGTCCCGCCGCACGCGCGCCTCGTCATCACCGAGGGCAACTACCTCGCCGCCACCGAGCACCCCTGGCCCGAGGCCCGGCGGCTGCTCCGCGAGCTCTGGTACGTGGACACCGACGACGCCGTCCGCGAGCAGCGTCTGCTCGGCCGCCACCGCGCCGGTGGCCGGGACGAGGCCGTGGCCCGGCACTGGGTCACCAGCAACGACCACCCCAACGGCGAGTACGTGAAGGCCGGCCGCGCGCTCTGCACCCGGATCGTCCAAGGCGCCGATTTGCCTGTCGCCCCGGATGGGCGTAGTGTTCTCTAGTCGCTCGACAGGGAGCACCGGACACGCATCGGCGCGGACGGTCCCGGGGCGGCCAATCCACGAAACACCACTTCCCGGTTCTGTCGGGTCGCGTCTGCTTTTCGGGTCGCGGCTCGGGGTGAATTTGGCGTGCGCGTTTATATGGATTGTGGCTGGATTCGCTTTTCGGAGCGGGGATCGGCTAGAGTTTGGAACGTCGGACGGGCCGTCAGGTCGCGGAAGACAGCAGTGAGTTGGGTGAGTGAAACTCCGGAAAGCGGGGCGGAAAGCATCTGATAAGCTGAGAACACGAAAGAACGAAGCGCCCGGAGGGCCCGCTGGAAGGCGGCCTGAAGGAAGTGTCCGTTCCTTGAGAACTCAACAGCGTGCCAAAAGTCAA
>NZ_JBIUYD010000014.1:0-42990 GCF_044744345.1 Kitasatospora sp. NPDC087315
CACCAACCCTTCCCCGGCCACCGAGTACGCCACGCACACCCCCTGTTTGTTGAGCGCCGCCGCCGCCCCCCCCCCCCCCCCCCCACCCCCCCCCCCCCCCGGGGGGGGGGGGCCCCCCCGCCCCCCCCCGCCGATGTGTTTCCGCACCGTTTCAAGATCGATAACCCTGCGGTCCACCTGCCGTGACCACTGTCATACGTCCGGCTGATGACGTAGCCTCTCGACCGTGCATAGGGTTCCCCACAGCTCGGTGAAGCCGCTGACGGCGCGCTCCGGCGCCGGAGCGCTCCCGCCGAACTCGCTTGGTGGGGAAGGTAACCGTATGGGCTCACAGCACCCCGGGGACGCGGCACGACTCAAACCGGCCGGACGGCGTCCCGACCCGTCCACGCCCGCGGCGGCACCGCCCGGCCCGGGCGGCAGCGGTCGGCCCGCCCCCGCCGGGGGCTTCGCCGACACCCTGCATCTGGCGATCGAGGCCAGCGGCCTCAGTCTGGACCGGATCAGGGCGGCGCTGGCCCAACGCGGTGTCAGGGTCAGTGTCACCACGCTGAGTTACTGGCGGCGCGGCCGCAGCCAGCCCGAACGGGCCAGCTCACTGCGCGCCGTCCATCTGCTGGAGGAGCTGCTCGGTCTGCCGCACAGCACCCTCTCCGCGCTGCTCGGCCCGCCCCGGCCACGCGGCCGCTGGGCCGCCGCGGCCACCATCTGCCAGCTGCGACTGGAGGACGTCTGGCCGGGCGAGCAGCAGATCGCGGACGTCTTCGCCGAGCTCGACGCCCCGCCGGTCGGCGAGTTGGAGCGGCTGAGCATCCACGACGCGTACTACGTCGACGCCGAGCGGCGCGCCAACCTGCTGCGGCTGCGCCAGGTGGTCCGCGCCACCGTCGGTGGGGTGGCCCGCTGTCTCGTCGTGCACAAGGCGGACGAGGGTGCCACCGGCTGCCCCGAGATCACCTCGGTCCGGCACGGCCGGCTCGGCCGGGTCCGCCGCCGCCCGGAGGCCGGCCTGGTGGTCGGCGAGCTGATGCTGGACCGCCCGCTCGGGCTCGGCGACAGCACGGTGTTCGAGTACGAGGTGGAGATCCCGCCCGGCGGGCCGACCATGGAGTACAGCCGCCGCTTCGCGGCCCCGGTGCGCGAGTACGTCCTCCAGGTCCACTTCGACCCGGCGGCGGTCCCGGTCCACTGCGAGCGCTACGACCGCGCCCCGGGCGAGGACGTCGACCGCCACCGCGAGCAGCTCTGGATCGGCGCCTCGGCCAGCGCCCATGTCCTCGCCCCGGACCAGCAGCCCGGCCACATCGGCATCCGCTGGGAGTGGGAGTAGCCCCGCCGTCGGCACCGCGCCACCACTGCCACCACCACCGCCCCGGCCGCCACCGCCCCGTCGCGGCCGGGCCCCGCCGCTACCGCCCGGCCGCAGCCGTCCGCCGCACGAGGTGCACCATCCCGGGCACCGGGAACAGCAGCAGGAACAGGTTCGGCAGCCACCACGCGAGCGAGTAGTCCCCCCGCAACGCCCAGAACGCCACCGCCTGGAGCCCCGCCGTGCTGGTCAGCGCGAGCGAGACCAGCATCAGCGGCTGCGCACGCCCCGCGAGGCCGCGCCGGCCGAGCCGCAGCGCGGTCAGCCCGGTGACGCTGGCCAGCACGTCCAGCAGGACGAACGAGTAGTTCCAGTCGCTGAGCACCGGATTGTCGTAGTCCTTGTACGCGTACTCGGCCGGGATCAGCGCCAGCAGCGTGGCCGCCCAGTACACCAGGAAGCCGACGTCGGTGACCATCATCGACGCCTTGGTGAACCGCAGGACCCGGCTGCGGACGGGCAGGTCGCTCATGCTGTCTCCTCGGTCATCCGGTCACTCGTGGCTCATCCCTCCGCCGAGGTACAGCACGGCGACCCCCGCGACGACCAGCGCGGCCCCGGCCACCGAGGCCGGTTTGACCGGCTCGCCGAACGCCACCACCCCGCCGACCAGCGCCCCGACCGTGCCGAGCCCCGACCAGACGGCGTAGACCGGGCCCACGTTCAGCGACTTGAGCGCCTGGGCGAGCAGGACGAAGGCGATCACATAGCCGATCCCCACGACCACACTGGGCAGCACCTTGGTCAGTCCGTGCGAGGCCCGCAGGGCCAGTGTCGCGGTCACCTCGGCCACGATGGCCGCGCCGACCAGCAGATAGGCGGTCATGTCCAGTCCCCCGTCGTCGATTCAGGTCAACTAGGTTCTGTCATTGATGAGTTCGACCAGCAGAGCGCGCAACTGCCGGTGCAGGCCGTCGTGCGGTGGGCTGAGGTCGAGCAGGCGGGCCGACCACCAGCCGTCGACCGCCATCCGGACGAGCGTGGCCACCGCCGGGTCCAGCCCGTCCTCGGTGAGCCGCCGCTGCCAGCGCTCGTACCGGGCGCGCAGAAGGTCGAGCACCTCGGGGCCGCCGGCCGCCGCCAGCAGGGCCACCGGCACCTGGTCGGCACCGCTGGTGTCCCCGGCCGGGGACTCCGCGGGGATGGTCGCGTCCAGCCAGGCGAGCGCGTACGCGCCGGGAGCCGCGCCGGGCCCCGGCAGAACGGCCTCGAACCGGTCGGCCAGCCGCTCGACCACCCCTCGGACGAGGGCCCGCTTGCTGGGGAAGTGATGGAGCAGCCCGCCCTTGCTGACGCCGGCCTCGACGGCCACCGCGTCCAGGCGCACCGCGTCGACGCCTCCCCGCACCAGCAGCCGCTCGACGGCGTCGAGCAGTTGATCACGCACCGGTCGTACCTCTCTCCGCGTTACAGACCGTCCAGACGGTCGGCCTCAGCCTAGCAGAGCCCCACAACCCGGCCGGAAAAGCAACACCACCTCCCGGCAAGGGTGTTGACAGTCCGGAATGGGACATGCTTACGTTTCCTCGGCCAAACCGACGGGATATTGCGAGCCAGCGGGCCGGCCACCTCAGGATGCATATGCACGATGATCGAAGAAGCGGCGCCGGGTAATTCCTACCGCGCCAGGGGGAACGCTGTTCGACATCCACGGGGGATCATGCAGGACATGAGGATCGGACGATGTCCGCGCAGGCCGGAACCGGCCCCGCGCACTCACTGACACGCCGTCAAGAACGCACCAGAGCTTGGCGTTCACGCCGCGTCAACCGCCATGCCGGCCCATCGACCAGATCCGGCCGCGCCTTCGTCCCCGGCCGGGCGAGCCGCGCAACGGCGCGCTGCCGCACCCCCGGCCGACGTCCCGCACGACCCACCCCGCCCGGTCGGTCCGTTCACGGTCAAGCGGGCGGCCATTTCGTGCAATGCGCGAACAAAATCGCGCGGCCCGATGCGCCGAATTCACCGATCATTGAATTTGAGGGAATCTGGTGGACATTTTCTCCAAGGTATCCGGCTACACCGCGGCCCGCGACGCCATGGCCGCCGGCATCTACCCCTACTTCCTTCCGCTCACCGGCCACGAGGGCACCACGGTCACCCTGGGTGACCGCGAGCTGGTGATGTGCGGCTCCAACAACTACCTCGGCCTGACCGCGGACCCCCGGGTCCGGAAGGCCGCCGTCGACGCGCTCGACCGGTACGGCCCCTCCTGCACCGGATCCCGCTTCCTCAACGGGAACCTCGCACTGCACGATCAACTGGAGGGCGAGCTGGCCGAGTTCTACGGCAAGCCGGCCGCCGCCGTCCTCTCCACCGGCTACCAGGCCAACCTCGGCACGATCAGCGCCCTGGCCGGCCGGGGCGACGTGGTGTTCGCCGACCGCGACGCGCACGCCTCCATCGTCGACGGCTGCGTGCTCAGCGGCGCCAAGCACCGCCGCTTCCGGCACAACGACGCCCGCTCCCTGGACCGTGCCCTGGCGGCCGTCCCCGAGTCGGCCGGAAAGCTGGTCGTGGTCGACGGCGTCTACTCCATGGAGGGCGACCTCTGCGCCCTGCCCGAGATCGTCGAGGTCTGCCGGCGCCGCGGCGCCCGCCTGATCGTCGACGACGCGCACGGCCTCGGCGTGCTCGACCAGGGCCGGGGCACCTGCTCGTACTTCGGCCTCACCGACCAGGTCGACCTGATCACGGTGACCTTCAGCAAGTCGCTGGCCTCGCTCGGCGGCGCCGTCCTCGGCGACGAGGACGTCATCCACTACCTCAAGCACCACGCCCGCAGCCTGATCTTCAGCGCCTCCGCCACCCCGGCCAGCGCGGCGGCCGCGCTGACCGCGCTGCGCATCCTGCGCGACGAACCCTGGCGGGCCGAACGCGCCCAGCAGAACGCCGACTACATCCGGGCCGGTCTGGCCGCGCTCGGCATCAGCCCGGGTGAGAGCAGCACCCCGGTGATCCCGCTACGGACCAGAGGCATCATCGAGACCCTGCTGCTGTGGCGGCGGCTGATCGACAACGGCGTCTACACCAACCCGGTGGTGCCGCCCGCCGCCTCGCCCCGGCTGCGGCTGAGCCTGATGGCCACCCACACCACCGAACACCTGGACAAGGTGCTGGACGCGCTGAGCGCCGAGTCCGCCATGTTCCTGCGCGACGACGAGCCCGACGCCACCGACGAGTTGGCCGGTCTGGCCGAACTCGCCCAGTCGGCCGCCGGCCGGCCGTGAAACCCGCCCCCGGCCCCGCGACGGTCGCGGTGCTGGCCGCCGGGTCGGCGGGCGCCGTCCTCGGCGCGGGGCTGTCCCCGGCCGGCGGCCGCCCGCCCGACTGGCCGTGGTGCGCGGCCGCGGCGGCCGGGGCCGCGCTCGCCCTGGCGGCCGTCCTGCTGCGCGGCCGCTCCGCCACCGGTCTCCTCGGAGGGCCGCCCCACCGGCCCTCCGCCGCCGGGCTGCTGCTGCTCGGCGGCGCTCTCCCGGCCTCAGTCACCGCGGGCAGCACCGTCCTCGCCGCCGTGGTCACCACCGTCGCGGCACTCACCGCCGCGACGGCGCTCGGCCCGCACCGCACCACCGCTCCCCGGGCACCCGCCCTCGCCGGGACGGCCGCCGCCCTGGTCGCCGGAACCGCCGCGGCAGCGGCGGCCCCCTCGGCGTCCGCGGCCGTCCTCGGCACCCTGGCCGGCGTGGCCGGCCTGCTGCTCGTCGCCGCCGCGGCACCGGCCGCGGAGACCGAACCCGACCATCCACCAAGGAGCCAGCCATGAGTCGCCTCGGACTCGCCGCCCGTGCCCTGCGTCTGACCCTGAGCCGCACCCACGCGGACCCGACCCCCGACTACGATGCCGCGAGTCCCAGCTACGACACCTACTTCAGCCCGGTGATGGGCGTGCACTCGATCGCCGCACTCGACCACGTGACCATCCGCCCGGGCGACGACATCATCGAACTCGCCTGCGGCACCGGCCATCTGACCCACGAGATCGTCCGCCGGCTGGAGGGGCGCGGCTCGGTGCACGCGGTGGACAAGTCCCCGGGCATGCTCTCGGTCGCCCGGGCCAAGGTGCTGCCCGCGGCGCTGCGCTCGCCCGGCCTCGAAGTCTCCCTGGAGGAGGGGGACATGGAGGAGTTCCTGCGGAACCGGCCGACCTCCGGCGCGGACCTCGTCGTGGTCGGCTGGGCGATCTGCTACAGCAAGCCGGTGAAGCTGCTGGAACAGATCAGGCGGGTGCTGCGGCCCGGCGGCCGGGTGGTGGTGATCGAGACCCGCGGCGACGCGCTCAAGACCCTGATCGACCAGCTGGAGAAGGTGTTCGCCGCCGACCCGTCCCTGCTCACCGGCCTGGTCCGGGTCAACCTGCCCAAGGACGCCGCCACCGTCGCCCGCTGGTTCGCCAAGGCCGGACTCACCGTCGACGTGCGGCGCGACGGCCACCAGGTGCTGCCCGCCGACACCCCCGAGGCGGCCCTGGAGTGGGTGCAGCGCTCCGGCGCCGCGGCCGGTTTCAAGGACGCCGTCGACCACCACCGCGAGCAGCACGCGCTGGACCTCATCCGGGCCGGACTGGCCGAACACGTCGCCAGGCACGGCTCGTTGGAGCTTCGGCACACCTTCGTGGTGGTCACCGGCAGCAGCCCGGCCGCCGCCACCACCGGCACCGGCCCGGGCGGGCGACACCGCGAGGGAGTCGGCACCGCATGACCGCGACCGTCACACCCGCCGCACCGGAGACCACCCCGGGCGCGATGCGCAACCGTCTGCTGCGTCTCGCCCGGGTGCTCACCGCCCGCCCGAAGACCGTGCTCATCGCCTGGGCCGTACTCATCGCGGTCTGCTTCCCGTTCGCCTCGCAGCTGAACGACGTCCTGACCAAACAGGGCGCCTCCAAGGTGGTGCCCGGCACCAGCAGCGCCCGCGCCGACCAACTGGTCGAGCGGTCCTTCCCGGACCGCTCGCAGCGCGAGTCGATCGTCGCGATCGGGGCCCCGGACGTCCGCGGCGCCCAACTCCGCGCCCTGCTGGCCGGACTGGACGGCCGGATCGCCGAGAAGGTGCGCACCGGCGAGGTGCGCCAGTCCAGCTCGGCGTACACCCTGTACCGGGACTCCACCACCGCGTACCTGCGGCAGCTGCGCACCCAGGTGGACCAGCAGCTCGCCGCCGCCCGTGCCGACACCTCCCCCGAGGCCCGCCGTCAGGCGGTGGACGCCCTGGTGTCGGTGGGTCAGGTACCGGCCGCCCTGGCCGGGCCGGCCCGCCAGGCGGTGACCGCCGACGACTCCGCGCTGCCCGGTCTCGCGGCCGGCTTCGCGGCCACCGCCGACTGGCACGCCTTTCCGGTGCCGGTGCCCGCCGACGCCGTCGACCGCCTCCTCGCCAAGGACGGCACCGCGGCGCTGGTCTCGGTCAGCTTCGCCAAGCAGGCCGGCCACGACCCCGATGTGGACTGGCTGCGCGCCGCCGTCGCCGACGCGCTGCGCACCGCCGGCGCGGGCCCGGACGTCAACGCCCATGTCACCGGCGAACTCGCCCTGATCAAGGACACCTACAAGAAGGCGGAGGACGACAACGCGCTGATGGAGACGGTCGCCTACGCGATCATCTTCGTGGTGCTGCTGCTGTTCTTCCGCGCCGTGGTGCCCGCCGTCCTGACGGTCGCCGCGATCGGGCTGGCGACGACCGTCAGCCAGGCCGCGCTGTTCGCCCTCGGCCATCAGGTGACGCTCACTCAGTTCACCATCACCATCATGAACTTCGTGATGCTGGGCGCGGGCGTCGACTACAGCATGCTGCTCTCCTCGCGCTACCGGCAGGAGCGGCTGGCCGGGCGGCCGCCCAAGGAGGCCGCGGTGCACGCCACCGCGCACGCGGGCGAGTCGATGCTGCTCGCCGCCGCCGCGGTGGTCCTCGCCTTCGGCGCCACCCTGCTCTCGCCGGTGGACTGGATCCCGCCGCTCGGCTACGGCGGGCTGATCGGCATCCCGATCGTGCTGCTGGCCGCGCTCACCCTGACCCCGGCGCTGCTGACGCTGCTCGGCGACCGCTTCTTCGCGCTGGGCCTACGGCCGCTGAGCGACCTGGAGCACGGCAGCGCCCTCGGCCGGCACCTGGCCAGGGCCGCCGACCTGGCCCGCCGCCGCAAGGTGGCGATCGTGCTGGTCTTCGCCGCCGTCACGGTGCCGTTCGCGGTGGCCACCGCCCAGCACCGGTCGACCGCCGACCCGGTGGCACTCAGCCCGGCCACCGACTCCCGGACCGGCTTCGAACTGGTCGCCCGGACGTGGGGCGACGCGACCGTGCTGCCCACACTGGTGGTGGCCCGGCCGGCCCCGGGGGTGGTCGACCCGGCGGAGCACCGGCTCACCGACACCGGCCGCACCGCCGTCACGGCGCTCACCGACAGGCTCGCCGCCGTCCCCGGCGTGGCCAGGGTCTCCGCGGTGACCAGGCCGTTCGGCACCCCGCTGGCCGCCGACCAGGTCGACGCCCTGGGCGCGGAGCTGCGGCGGGACTACCTGGCCGACGACGGCGCCCTGCGGATCGTGGTCGAGCTCGCCGACCCGCCGTACTCCGGGGCCGCGGCGCGGGCCGTGGACCGCGTCCAGGACGTCACCGCCGCGGCGAAGGACGTCGGAACACTGGAGGTCGGCGGCGCCACCCAGGTCGACCGCCAGTACGGCAACGCGCTCGACTCCAGTTTCTGGCAGATGATCGGGCTGGTCTCGGTCGGCGTCTTCGTGATGCTGGTGATCGCCCTGCGGTCGCTGCTGATCCCGGTCCGGCTGATCCTCACGATCATGATGAGCAACGTCTGGGCGATCGGCATCACCGTGCTGATCTTCCACTTCTGGCTCGACAAGGCGATCATCGACGACCTGCCGATCTTCCTCACCGTGCTGATGATGGGTCTCGGGATGGACTACGAGATCTTCCTGGTCACCCGCGTCCGCGACCTGGTCCGCGGCGGTGCGGACCAGGAGAGCGCCACCATCGGCGCGGTGGTCGACACCGGCCGGGTGATCAACGCGGCCGGCCTGGTGATGGCCGGCAGCCTCGGCACCATGGCGCTCTCCTCCACGGTGATGCTCCAGGAGTACGGTGCCGGGCTCGGCCTCGCCGTCCTGCTGGACGCCACGCTGATCCGGATGCTCTTCGTCCCGGCCACCCTGCTGCTGTTCCGCCGCTTCAACTGGTGGCTGCCGACCCTGCGCCGGGCCCGTGCGGAGGTGAGCCCGCGATGACCGCGGACCGTCCGGTGACGGCGTCCGGCTCCCCCGTGCCCGCCGTCACCGGGCGGGCCCGCACCGTCCACCGCCTGCGCGCCCACCACCGCGCCGCGCCGCCGGCCTCCGCCGCCCTGCTGTTCGCGGTGCTGGCCGGGGCGCGGATCGCCGGGGCGTTCGCGCTCCCGCTGATGGTGCTCTCGGTGGGCCTGAGCGCCCTGGTGCCGGCCGTCCTCGACCGCGCGGACCGGGTGGCGGCGGGCCTGCGCCGGTTCCGGTTCCGGCCCGCCGCGGCCGGGACCGGCCTGGTGGTCCTCGCCTACGCCGACACGGTGTTCGCCACCCGGGCCGCCTTCGGCCGGGGCGACGGCAACTGGACGGCCCTGGTGCCCGGGCTGTTCCGGCAGATGGCACCGGGCGCGCCGGTGGTCGCGGGCGTCGCCATGGTGGTCTGCATGGGCGTCCTGGTCCCGCTGGTCGAGGAGGTCTGCTACCGGGGTGTGCTCTACCACGCGGTGGAGCACGCCCGCGGTCCGGCCGCGGCGATCGCCGCCACCTCGGCCGCCTGGGCCCTGGTGCACCTCGGCGACTACGGCCTCCACCCGTTCGACACCCGGGTGATCTGCGGGGTGCTGCCGTCGGTCTTCACCATGGGCCTCGCCCTCGGCATCTGCCGGGCCTGGACGGGTTCGGCCCTGGCCGGCGCCGTCGCCCAGGGCACCGCCAACCTCCTGCTGCTCGGCTGGGTCCTCTGGGCCCTCTGAGGGCGGGTCACGACCCCGGCCTCCCCTCCGGGCGCCCGGCCCCGACACGCCCTAACACCTCCCGTCCACCCGCGCCAGAGCCGCCCCGCCGAACGGCCGTCACCCGCCCGGCTCAACCCACCTCGCCGAACACTCGTCCGCTTTGGGACTTTAGTCCCGATAACACGCGGTATCAGCCTGGGAAGGTCAGTCCTGTCACGCCGTCAGGGCCTGACCAGGAAAGAGGCGGAGAATGACCCGTACCGACCAACTGACCCCGTTGCTGGAGTTCGACGACGTCGAACCCGACGAGGACTGCATATGCGGGGGCTGCAGCGCCCGCCGTCGCGCCCGGCGGCACGCCGCCCCGGTGCACGAGGGCGGGCACGCCGCGGCCCGCAGCGTCCGTCGTCGCGCCGCCGTACTGATGGCCGCGGTCGGCACCGCCCTCGGCGGCGGCGCGGCCGGAGCCACCGGCGCGGCCGCCGCACCGGCCCCCACCCCCACCCCGGGCGGCAGCAGCACCGCCCAGCCGCCGCAGACCCCGCAGGGCGAGGTCAGCGGCCTGTACGGGCAGGCCCCCGGCGCCCGCGCCTTCGCCGCCCCGCGGGCCACCACGCAGCCGGTCACCCGGGCGCAGATCATCGAGCGGGCACAGAGCTGGGTCAACCAGAAGGTCCCGTACAGCATGAGCCGCTACTGGTCGGACGGCTACCGCCAGGACTGCTCCGGCTTCGTCTCGATGGCCTGGGGCCTGGGCAGCAGCCAGACCACCTGGACCCTGCCCAACGTCGCCGAGCGGATCACCAAGGCGGACCTCCAGCCCGGCGACATCCTCGTCTACAACAACCCGGCCAACCCGCAGGCCGGTTCGCACGTCACCATCTTCGGCGGCTGGACGGACTCCTCCCGGACCCGTTACCTGGCCTACGAGCAGACCTCCCCCAGCACCCTCAAGCGGGACACCCCGTACGCGTACTGGAACAACTCCGCCTCGTACGTCCCCTACCGCTACAAGGGGCTCGCCACCGGCGGCAACGGCAACGACGGCTCCTCCTCGACCGCCTTCCCCGGCGCCGGCGCGTTCGGCCCGGGCGCCAACAACGCGTCCGTCACCAGGCTCGGGCAGCTGCTGGTGCAGCGCGGCGGCGGGAAGTTCTACAGCGAGGGCCCCGGCCCGCGCTGGGGCGAGGCCGACCGGAAGGCCACCGAGGCGTTCCAGCTCGCCCAGGGCTGGCGGGGCAGCGAGGCGGACGGCATCCCGGGCAAGGACACCTGGGACTACCTGGTCAACCAGAAGGGCCGCGACATCGACGGCGGTTCCCCGATCCCGCCACCGCCGCCGGTCAACCCCGGGACGGGGGCGACCGCCTTCCCCGGCCGGGACAAGTTCACCCCCGGCGCCAGCAACGACTACGTCCGGCAGCTCGGCGAGCAGCTGGTGCGCAAGGGGTTCGGCCGCTACTACACCCAGGGGCCCGGCCCGCGCTGGACGGAGAGCGACCGGCGCAACATCCAGGCCTTCCAGGAGGCCCAGGGCTGGCGCGGCAGCGAGGCCGACGGCTACCCGGGCCCGGACACCTGGCGCCGCCTCTTCTCCTGACCACCGATCACTGATCACTGATCACTGATCGCCGACCCCGTTCGCCCCCACCCCAGGACCGCCCCCCGCCGCCCGTCCGCGCGGCGGGGGGCGGTCGCGCTCAGGCGGTCGTGCTCAGGCAGGCCGGCGGGACATCCAGTGGAAGAGCCCCATCGCCACACTGGTCGCCAGGTTGAAGCTGGACACCCCGGGCCGCATCGGCACCGCGACCAGCCGGTCCGCCCGCGCCTTCAGCTCCTCCGAGACCCCGTGCCGCTCGGTGCCGAAGGCCAGCAGCGCGTCGTCCGGGAACGTCACCGCCCGGATGTCATCGCCCTCCGGGTCCAGCACGTACAGCGGCCCGGCGGGCAGCTCAGGCAGCGTCAGCCGCTCGACGGCGGTGGCGAAGTGCAGGCCCGCGCTGCCCCGGACGACGGTGGGGTGCCAGGGGTCCAGGTCGCCGGTGGTCACCACGCCGGCGGCCCCGAAGCCGGCCGCCAGCCGGATCACCGCGCCGACGTTGCCCAGGTTGCGCGGGTTCTCCAGCAGCACGACGGGCGCCTGCCGGGGGTGCCGGGCGAGCGCCGCCAGGTTGGCCCCGGCGGTCGGCCGGGTGGCCAGCGAGATCACCCCGGTCGGGTGCGGCCGGGGCACCAGCGTCCGCAGCGCCGGCTCCGGCAGCTCCACCGCCAGCGCGTCCAGCGCGGGCACCACGTCCCCGGCCAACTCGGCCGCGAGCGCCAGCAGCCCGGCGCGGTCGGCGGTCAGCACCTGCCGGACGTCCCCACCGAAGCGCAACGCGTGCTTCAGCGCGTGGAATCCGTCCAGCAGCACCGTCTCCGGCGCCTGCGCGCCCGCCCGCCAGGCCCGCACCAGCTCGTCGTTCATGGCGCTCACTCTGCCACCCCGGCCGCGCCGGGCTCACCGGGCCGTCCGGCGGCCGCGATCACCTGGTCGAAGCCGAGCGGCGCGCCGAGCGGACCGGCGCCGTCCGCGCACAGCCCGGCCAGGGCGAGGTCCAGGTGCCGGTGGACCAGCGTGCCGTCGGCGTCCAGCACGGCCAGACCGCCCGGCAGCGGGCGGGAGACCCGGACGCAGAGCAGCACCAGGTCGCCCATCCCGACGTCCGCACGCAGCTGCCCGGCGTCCTGGGCGGCCCGCAGCAGGCCCTCCACCGCCTCGACGGCCGCGCCGCGCACGGCGACCAGCTCCTCGTCCACCACCAGCCGCTCCAGCAGGACCACGATCGCCGCGCCCATCCGCAGGTCGGCGGCGGCGTGCGCGAAGCGGCGCAGCGCGAGGTACGGGTCGGGCTCCGCCCGCCGGGCCTCCTCGGCGGCCCCGGCGAGCCGGGCCAGCAGGTCGGTGACCAGCGCCCGGACCAGCGCCTCGCGGTCGGGGAAGCGCCGGTAGAGGGTGCCGGGTCCGACCCCGGCCCGACGGACGACCGCGTCCAGCGGGGCGTCCGGGCCGCGTTCCAGGAAGACCTCGCAGGCGGCGTCCAGGATCCTGCGCCGGCTTCGTTCCGCGTCCGCCCTCATCACCACTCCCTAAGCGGAGAAAATCTCTCCCCCTATGCTACCGTCAGGGAACCGGAGAAAAACTCTCCGCATAGTCGGGCAGCCATCGAGGAGCGACGCCATGACGACCACGGCCACCGGCACGACCACCACCCCCCTCACCCTCCGCACCGACATCGACGGCACCCGGCACACCCGGGACGCCGTCCTCGCCTGGGAGCTGGACCGGGCCCGCGCCGCCCTGCGGCTGCTCAAGCAGCGGCTCGGCGACGACCGGACCCGTGAACTCCTCGCCCCCGACCTGGCGTCCGCCGACACCGCGATGGCCGGCTGGCTGCACGCCTCCGACGGCCGGTGGCGCACCGCCGTCACCGAGCTGACCGCCACCGGCATCGACGCCCGGCGCTTCCTCACCTGGTGGCAGGGCCGGCTGCACGCCCCCGACCGGGCCGCGCTGCTCGCCGCCAACCCCGAGCACTACCTGGCCGACTCCACCGGCGAGCGGGTGGAGATCATCGAGACCATCGGCGCCGGACCGCTCCGCTTCTTCCTCCGCTTCCACGACGGCGTCCCGATCGCCGGCCCGGGCCACCAGGACTACCCCGTACGGATCGGCGGCACCGGCACCCTGGCCGACGGCTCCGAGGTGCTGCGCGTCATGCACGAGTTCGCCGACTCCCCGGACGGCCTGCGGATCCGGCTCACCATCGAGTTCCCGGAGGCCGCCCCGGAGAGCGTCGCGGTGGGCCACCAGTGGCACTTCGCCTGCGAGTTCGCCAACTGGCTGGAAGCGGCGGCGGCCTCCTGAGGCTTCGTCCTACCGCGCGTCCTCCCGCGCGCGCTGTGCGGTGGCCGTGCCGCCCCCGCGCAGCGCGCGTTCCAGGTCCTTCAGCGCCTGGAGCAGCAGCCGGGTGCTGGCCCGGACGACGTCCCGCTGCACGCTGGGCGGCGCGTCCGCCAGCCGTTCCTCCAGTGCCGCCTGCGCCCCGCGCACCGCGCCGAAGTCCACCGGCCGGCCGGTGAGCAGCGCGGCCGCCGCCAGCGCGGTGGCCAGCCGCAGCTCCTCGGCGAACGCGGCGGTGCCGGGCACCGGGTCGGCGTCGGCGGCGGGCAGATGGGCCTCCAGCAGGACGGCGACCCGCCCGAGGTGGCCGACCGCGGCCCGGGCCCGGTCGAGCTGGCGGCGGCTCACCCCGGGCAGCCCGGAGGCGTGCCGCCCCGGCTCGGCGTCGGCCCGCTGCATCGCCTGGAGCAGCTCGGAGCGGGCCTCCCTGGAGTCCAGCAGCGCCGAGCGGACCTCCCGTCCGCGCGGCGCGCCCGGGTTCTCGTAGGCGGCGAGGACGGCCGCCGTGTACCGCCCGGCGGCGGCCAGCCACTCGGCCAGCCGCTCGCCGAGCCGGGCGGTCTGCCAGGTGGGGAAGAGCGCGTAGGTGAACAGCGCGACCGAGCCGCCGAGCAGGGTGAGCCCGACCCGTTCGACGGCGGTGGTCAGCGGGTTCCCGGCCTGGAGGCCGAGCAGGAAGACCACGTACGAGGAGACGCAGGCCGTCATCAGCGCGTAGCCGGTGCGCAGCGTGAGGTACGCGCCGCCGATGCAGACCACCGCCAGCGCGGCCAGCGCCCATGGCCCGGGGTGGGCGAACTGCACCACCAGTGTGGAGACCGCGACCCCGGCCATCGTCCCGGCCAGCCGGGCCACGCCCCGGCTGTAGGTCTGCGCGAAGTCCGGCCGCATCACCATGGCGGCGGTCATCGGCGCCCAGTAGCCGTGCCCGAAGCCGGCCAGCCGGGCGAGCAGATAGGCGGCGGTGACCACCCCGGTGAGCCGTACGGCGTGCTGGAAGACCGCCGAGCGCGGCTGGAGCTGACGGCGCACCGCCCGGGCGGCGACCGGCAGCATCCGGGAGAGCGGCGGCTTGTGCAGCGCCCCGCCGGCCCCGACCACGGGGGTGCTGATGGTGTCCTCGTCGCCGCGCTCCAGGGCGTCGGCGGCCTTGCGCAGCAGCCCGGCCAGCCGGCGGGCGGCCCGCCGGGCGGCGCCCTGCAGTTGCGGGCCCTCGACCGGGGTGGCCAGGGTGAGCGCGGGCGCCGAGCGGGGCAGTCGCAGTGGATCGCCGGTGCGGACGGCCCGGGCGAGGGCGTCCATCGTCTCGGCGGCGGCGGCCAGCACGGCCCGGGCCCGGTCGCGTTCCGGCCCCTCCTCGGGGGCGCCGACCTTGGGGTCGGCGATCGCGGCCAGGGTGGGCCGGATGCGTTCGGCGATGCCGCGCAGGCCGCGCAGCTCGGCCGGCCGGTGGCGTTCCTGCCAGGGCGTCAGCGCGGCGGCGCGGCGGGCCGTCATGAACGGTGCCGGGTCGACGTTCGCGGTCGGGTCATGGCGCAGCCGGCGGGCGTAGTCGGCGAGTTCGGCGTAGGTGTCGGCGAGCGCCGCGCGCTGGGCGGTCCAGCTGCCGATCGGCCAGAGCGTGATGACGATCGCCTGGGCGGCACCGCCGAGCGCGCAGACGAGCCCGTGGCCGAGCGCGGCCGGCGCGCTGACCGGGAGCTGGACCACGATCAGCATCACCGAGAGGGTGTTGGCGGCGACCACCCCGGCGGTCGGCCCGATCGACCAGGCCAGGCCCGCCCCGAAGGCCCAGACGGCGAGCAGCGCCGGGAAGAGGCCGGGGACGCCGGCGGCCAGGTAGCCGAGGAAGGTGCTGGTGCCGAGCCCGATCCCGGCCGCGACGGCGAGCGTGGGCCGGGGGCGGAAGCTGCGCTGGAAGGTGGCCGTCCCGGCGATGAAGGCGCCCATCGCGGCCGAGGTGGCGAGCTGCGGCCCGCCCAGCGCCAGGGTCGGGAAGAGCACCAGCGCGACGGCGACGGCCCCGCGTACCGCCCGTTTGGGGTCGGTGAGCGCCCGGTCCAGGGTCAGTCCGGTCCGCGCGGTGTCTCGCAGGGCGGCGAACCAGGACATAACGGTCAGCTTAGGGGAGTGGCGCCCTCCGGGCGGGGATGCGCAGAGCCCCGAGCCGGTTCCCGGTCCAGCGCAGCGCCGTCGTCGGCAGGAAGACCGCGTCCGCCGCGATCATCGCCAGCGAGAACACCGGCAGCCCGAGCAGCACCGCGATCCCCAGGTGCTCGGCCATCATCACCGCCAGCAGCGTGTTCTTGACCCGTCGGCTGACCAGCGTGAACGGGAACGCCACCTGCGTGATCACCGTCCCGTACGAGATCAGGAAGACCGGCAGCAGCGCCGAGCCGACCAGTGTGGAGAGCCACGGCCAGGGCGTGAAGTAGTCCAGGTGCAGCGGGTAGTAGAGCGCGGTGCCGTCCTGCCAGCGCGAGCCCTGCACCTTGTACCAGCCGGCCGTGGCGTAGATCAGCACCACCTCGGCGGCGATCACCAGCATCGCGCAGTTGTGCACCATGGTCGCCAGCGCGTCCAGCACGGCCCGCGCCTCGCCGTCCGGCCGCAGCCGTCCGAGCAGCCACCAGATCCCGGCCACCGCCCAGAGGCCCCAGAACACCGGTGTCCAGCCCAGGTACGGGAAGGTGGCGTCCGTCCAGGTCAGGCTCGTGCCGGAGAAGTCCCCGAGGCAGCAGACCAGCAGCACCGCGCCGAGCACCGCCCAGAGCAGCACCCCCGTCCGGCCGGGCGCCGGCCGCCGGGCGTCCAGCGACCAGACCTCGGCGCAGCGGGTGAAGACCAGGTAGACCGCCATCAGATGGACGACGTTGTCACCGCCGTCGCCGAGGAACACGTTGCGGTTCTGCAGCGACAGCACGGTGACCATGAAGAGCACGGTGCTCGCCCTGGTCCGCCAGCCGACCAGCACCGCGACGGCGGCCAGCACCGCCAGGTGGTACACCAGCTCGAACCAGAGCCGCCCGCCGAACCAGGGCAGCACCGTCATCGCACCGTTGTCGGCGATCAGCCGCCCGGCCAGGTCCAGCGACCAGGGCGACAGGTCGCCGTACAGCAGCCGCCGGTTGGGCCACTCCCGCAGCAGGTACGCCAGCCAGACCAGACTGAAGCCGATCCGCACCACCGCCGCTTGGTAGGGGCCGAGCACCCGCCCGGTGAACGCCGCCCAGGCCCGGGCGACCGCCTCCCCGACGCCGGGGAGCGCGGGTGCGGGGGCCCGCTCCCGACCGGGCTCCGGCCCGGGCTGGCGCGGGATCCCGTAGAGCAGCCGCTGGTCCTGTGTCTGCGCCTGCCCCCGCTCCGGCGACACCTCGTTCACCCGAGCCCCCGGTAGTCCTCGTCGTTCACCGGCCACCACGGCAGCTCCCGGACCTTCGGCGCGGGCGGCGGGCTCTCCCCGCTCCAGCCGGGCGGCGGCACGGTGGCCGTCGTCACCCTGAACTCGATCGCCAGGATCCGCTCGCCGTCGACGGTCCGGCCGATCCGCTGCAGCGCGATCCGCTTGAGGTACTGCTCGGCGAGCTTGCCCCGCGGGTTGGTCAGCGAGTCGTCCTGGGAGCTGTGCGAACCCTCGTAGAAGTCCCAGGCCCGGCGCAGCAGGTTCTGGTCGGCGTGGCTGGGGGCCGGGTTGTGGCGGATCGCGTCGATGTCCCGGGCGGTCAGCCCGGTCCAGTCGTGGGTGCGGGTGGCGCCGTCGGCCACGACGGTGCGCACCCGGGCGTCCAGGCTGACGTTCTGCTGGAGCGGGTTGGGCGCGAAGAGCTTCCAGTTCTGCTCGAACTCCGGGTACACCACGCCGTCCACCTCGTCCCGGTACTCCCGGGAGAGCGAGTTGGCGGGCGCGACGTGCAGGAACACCGCCCCGAGGAAGAGTCCGGTACCCGTGAGCAGCACCACGGCGCCCAGGCCGAGGACGGCGCGGGCGGGCACCGACCAGACCCGGCGAACGGGCTGCGGGTCCGTGCTGTCCGCCATGGGCTCCCCCCCGTGGACGTGCGCCGCCGGTCCCGTTCCGGCTCGGTCGCGCGCCCATCCTGCCCTATCGGCCGGCCCGGCGGAGCGGGTCCCGCACGGGCCGCGGGCGCTTCCGCGCCGCGTCTGCCGGGCGCGGCCTAGAGGACGAAGGCGTCCCGGCCGTCGCTGCCGACCATCGGACGGCCCGCACCCTCCCAGGCGTACATGCCGCCGTCCACGTTGACCGCGTCCCGGCCCTGCTGCACCAGGTACTGCACGACCTGCGCGGAGCGGCCGCCGACCCGGCAGAGCACGTACAGCTTCCCGTCCGGCAGCTCGCCGAGCCGGGCGATCACCTGGCCCATCGGGATGTGCAGCGCGCCGTCCACGTGGCCCGCGTCCCACTCGTCCTGCTCGCGGACGTCCAGCAGGGCGGCGTCGGCGGGCACGGAGGCGGCGTCGGTGGTGGGGATCTGCGCGAACATCGTCTGGTTCTCCTGGGGGTCGGTCCGGTCCGTGCCATTGTCGCCCACCGGCGGCACGCCACCGCCCTGCGGGGCGGCCCCGGTGGCGGGGTCCCGGCCGCCGAGCAGCCGTTCCAGTTCGGCCTGCTGGGCGGCGGCCTTGGCGAGCAGTTGCTCGGCGAGCTCCTCCAGCAGCCGGTCCGGGTCCTGCGGGGCCAGCGCGAGCAGCTGGCCCATCGCGGTGTGCTCCAGCCGGACCTGCTCGGTGGCCGTCTCGGCGATCTTGGCGTTGAGCCACTCCAGCCGGCGGCGCAGCCAGCCGAGCCGGTCGGGGGAGTCCAGGGCGGGCGCGGCCTCGGGAGCGGTGGACCACTCGGCGGCGAGCCCCTCCAGCACGGCGGTGTCGCCGTACGCGTAGGCCTCGTTGACCCGTACCAGGAAGGCGGCCCGGCGCTGCTGCTCGGCCGGGTCGGTGGTCAGGTCCGGGTGCGCGCGGCGGACCAGCTCGCGGTAGATCCGCTGGGCGTCGCGGCCGGGCCTGACCTTGGCCGGCGCGGCCGGCGGCGGGGCCGCCTCCTGCTCCTGGACGCTGTCGAACAGCGCGTCCAGGTCCGGCAGTTCGTCCACCCGCTGACGGGCCTCGGCGGCCCGTCGCAGGTCCTCGGGCTGTCCGGTACGGGCGGCCACCGCCTCGGCGACCAGCGCGTCCAGCTCGTCCAGCCGGGCGTAGAGCGGGCCGAGGAGCTGATGGTGGATCAGTGCGAAGTTGTCGATCTCGACCCGCAGCGTCTGCATGTCGACGTCCATGCTGAGCCAGGCGAGTTCGGCGGCGGCGACCCGCTCCTCCAGTTCCTGCTGCTCCGGGTCCGTCCAGCGGGCGGGGCTCTGCGCGGTCACTTCTCGCCTCTGTCTCGTCCGGCCGTCTGGTCCTGCGTACCCGCGCCGCGAGGCGGCCCGGCCTGCCAGCCTACCCCCGCGCGCGACGCATCGGCCGGGTGCCCGGGGAGCGCGTACCGGCGCGCACCATGCGACACGCAACCGATACTGATGAATCTCCCCGTTTCGCTATCGAGCCCAGCCCTGTCCGTGCTTCGCTGGTATCCGCACAGCGTGCCTCCTCCAGAAAGACGGCCGACGCCAGGCGTCACGGCCAGGCGGGAGCAGACCGAATCCATGGTGGACGAGCCCAACTCCACACCGCTCACGACGGGCGCCGAGGCAGCGCCGAACGCCGGAGCCGCACCGGGTGACCAGCCGTCAGGCGTGGCCGCCCTGGTCCGGCTCGCCCTCGTCCTGGTCGACCGGGAGGGCCGGATCGCCCAGTGGAGCAGGGGCGCCGAGGAGCTGTTCGGCCACCGGGCCGAGGTCACCCACGGCCGCCCCGCCACCGGCCTGCTGCCCGCCGCCGAGCCGCGCAGCGTCCCCGGTCCGGCCGCCTCCCCCGCCGTCCGCCGCCGCCGCGACGCGCTGGACACCCTGGCCGAGCTGACCGCCGGCGGCCACCCCTGGGCCGGGCGGATGCCCGTGATCGACCGCGAGGAACACCTGCGCGACGTGCTCTGGTGGGCCTACCCGCTGCGCGGCCCGGCCGCCGCCCTGCTGGCCCTGGCCGCCGACGCCCAGCCGCTGCGCTCGGCCGGCCCCCGGCTGGCCCTCGGCGAACGCCTGCTGCCCTTCGCCCCCACCCCCGCCGCCCGGGGCGGCTTCCACCGGCTCTCCGCCGCTCTGGCCCCGCCCGGGCGCCCGGTACCCGAGCCGCTCGCCCGGCTGCTGCCCGGCGCGGCCGCCTCCGGCCCCCGGGCGGCGCTGCTCGACGCGCTGGCCCTGGCCGGGCTGCCCGCCCTGCGGCTGGACGCGGCCACCGTGCTCCCCGTGCTGCCGGCCGATCCACCGTCCGGCACCGCGCACGCGGCCGCCGGGATCGGCCGCCGCTACCCCACCGCCCAGCAGCGCGCCGCCCGGCTCGGCCACCCGGCCCAGCCCGAGCCGTCCGCCGCCGGGCGCCGCCCGGCGGGCCCGCTGCCCGGCCAGCGCGAGACCGCCGCCCGGCCCGCCGGTGCCGCGAGCGGTCCACCGGCCGGCGGTACGCCCGTCCCGGCCCCCGGCAGAGGAGGCCCCGCCATCGAGCAGACCAGCGTCGAACAGATCACCGCCGAGCAGGTCATCGCCGAGCAGGCCGCCGTCGAGTCCGCCGCCAACGGCCACCAGGCCCGGCGGCCCGACCCCGTCCTGCCCGCACCCGCCGTCCCCGTCGGCGGCGGCACGCCCCCGCCCGGCCGGCTGAGCCCGTTCCTCACCAACGGGCAGGCCGGCGAGCAGCTGGCCCTGCTCAACGAGGTCGGCGGCAAGGTCGGCACGACCCTGGACCTCGGCTTCACCGCGCACGAGCTCTGCCAGGTGCTCGTCCCCCGGGTCGCCGACTTCGCCTGCGTGGACCTGGTGGACGGCCTGATCTCCGACTCCGAGCTGCCCGAGGCCCGCCCGGACGACGACACCATGCTCCGCCGGGTCGCCCTGGTCCGCAACGAGTCCGCCGGCGAGTGGGACCACGTCCTCGCCGAGGGCGCGCTGGTCCGGATGCCCCGCCACACCCCGCCCGGCATGGCCCTCCAGCTGAACCAGCCCGTCCTGGTGCCGGTGATCACCCGGGACGTCGCGGTCGACTACGCCGCCGCGCTCGGCGGCGTCCGGCTGGCCTCGGTGGTCTCCGGCCGCTCGATGCTGGTGGTGCCGCTCTCCGCCCGGGGCACCGTGCTCGGCATCCTCAAGCTGCTCCGGCTGCCCGACCGCGCCCCCTTCGACGAGAGCGACGCCGCCACCCTCAAGGAACTGGCCGTCCGCGCCGCGCTCTCGCTGGACAACGCCCGGCTGCACCGCGCCGAGTCCAAGGTCGCCACCACCCTGCAGCGCTCGATGATCCCGACCCGCCCGCCGAAGATCCCCGGCGTGCAGATCGCCCACCGCTACCTGCCGGGCGATCCCAAGGCCGAGGTCGGCGGTGACTGGTTCGACGCGATCCAGCTGCCCGGCAGCCGGGTCGCCCTGGTGGTCGGCGACGTGATGGGCCACGGTCTGCACTCGGCCGCCGCGATGGGCCGCTTCCGCACCGCGATGCAGACCCTCGCCGCCCTCGACCTCCCGCCCGGCCAGCTGCTGCGCCATCTCGACAACCTGGCCCACAAGCTCGGCGACGACCACCTCGCCACCTGCCTGTACGCGGTCTACGACCCGATCAACCGGACCTGTGAGCTGGCCAGCGCCGGCCACGTCCCGCCGGTACTGGTGCACCCGGACGGCAGCGGCGAGCTGCTGGAGATCCCGGCCGGCGCGCCGATCGGCGTCGGCGGAGTGCCGTTCGTCGCCAAGACCATCGACGTCAGCGACGGCTCGATGCTGGTGCTCTGCACCGACGGCCTGGTCGAGGTCAGGGGCGGTGACATAGGAGCGGGCCTGGCGGCGCTCTGCGGCAACCTGATCGACCCGCGGCAGAGCCCCGAGCAGGCCTGCGACGTGGTGCTGAAGCGCCTGCACTCGGACGACCGCAAGGACGACGTCGCCCTTCTCGTGGCCCGCTTCGACGGGGTCGCCCCGACCGAGGTCGCCACCTGGGACCTCACCGTGGACCACCGCGAGGTCGGCCGGGCCCGGGCACTGGTCCGTGCCCGGCTGGCCGCCTGGCACCTGGAGGCGCTCTCGGACACCACCGAGCTGCTGGTCAGCGAACTGGTGACGAACGCCGTCCGGGTCGCCCGGGACCGCGTCCAGCTCCAGCTGATCCGGGTGGACAAGCTGCTGGTCGAGGTGAGCGACGACAACCACAACCTGCCGTCGCTGGAGCCCGCCGAGCAGCTCGGCGAGACCGGCCGCGGCCTCACCCTGGTCACCAAGCTCGCCGAAAGCTGGGGCACCGCCCGCAAGGCGGTCGGCAAGGTGGTCTGGTTCGAGCTGCCCCTGCCGCCCCGGCCGCCCACCGCCTGACGGCCGGGGTCGGGCACCGGCCCGTCCGCCCCGGCGGGCAGGCCGGCGGAGTGCGCCTTCAGGGGATCGCCGCGCCCGCCGAGGTACGACGCCGGGCCTCCGCCGCGACCTCCAGCGAGGCGGCCGCCGCCACCGAGGTCGCGGCACCGACCCCGGCCAGCACCCGCGGCCAGAAGTCCCCGAACACCTCCACCGAGACCGCGATCAGCAGCGCGGTGATCACCGCGACGACGTGCTCCAGACCCGCCAGATTCGGCAGGACGACCGCCTCGCCGACCATCAGCGCCACCACCAGCCCGGCGGTGAGCCAGGCCCGGCAGCGGAACGCGATGCAGATCGCCAGCGCCACCACCGCGGCCGAGGGGCCGGTGTCCCGGACGTACGCGACCCACTTCGGGAAGCCGAACACGTGGCTCGGGCCGATCGCCACACCCACCCGGGCGAACAGCGTCCCGGCCAGGGTGCAGGCGTAGGCCACCACCAGGGTCAGCCGTCGGCCGAGCACGATCTCGGCGATCCCGAAGACCACGAACACCTGGGCCAGCGCCCCCCAGACCGGCAGGTCCAGCGCCGGCACGTACAGCGACAGCGGCGTACGCAGCAGCGAGACCTCCAGCGGCAGCGCGGCCTTCACCACCCCGATATGGGTGACGAACCGCTCCCCGCCCGGCAGGTGCTGCACGATGCTGAACAGCAGGATCAGAAACGTCGCCGTGGTGGCCAGCGGTACAGCGGCGAACTTCCTGCTCGCCACCCGCTCCCGGACCGTCCCGAACAACGTTCCCCACTCGGCGACAGCGGCCTCGGCGGCAGTAGCCACCGGCCCCTTTCGCACGCCCCCCGCGTGGGTCCTGTGAATCACAGCCGTCTCTCCAAATCCCCGAAGCCGCGAACGCCTTCCCCAACTACCCCAACATTAGAAGCCGGTTAAAGAATCCACATCGACATTAAGAGGGGATCCCCGTCATCCTCTGGGGGGAGAAACCACCCCGAAAACACCCCCCGTCCGGACGGCCGGTCCCCTCCGCCCCCCGGCGGAGGGACTACCCCTTCCCGTCCTGTGCCGCCATCGGCACCCGGGGCGCCACCACGGCGGGACCCGCGTGCCGTCGACGGAACAGGGCGGGCAGGCTCGGTGCGGTGATGAAGCCCTCGGCCCGCGCGCTCGCGATACCGATCCGCGGAATCTCGCTGCTCTTCTCGAACAGCAGATACCGCGGTTCCCAGATCGGCCGGTACTTCGCGTTGGCCCGGTACAGCGACTCGATCTGCCACCAGCGCGAGAAGAAACCCAGCACCGAGCGCCAGAGCCGCAGCACCGGACCGGCGCCGAGCCGCGAACCGCGCTCGAAAACGGAACGGAACATCGCGAAGTTCAACGACACCCGGGCCAGATCGACCTCCCGCGCGCGCTGCAGAAGTTCGATCACCATGAACTCCATCAGGCCGTTCTCGGTGTCCCGGGCCCGGCGCATCAGGTCCAGCGAGAGCCCGTCCGCACCCCACGGCACGAAGCTCAGCAGCGCCTTCAGCTCACCGTCCCCGTCGTGGCACTCCAGCATCACGCAGCGCCCGTCGCCCGGGTCGCCGAGCCGGCCGAGCGCCATCGAGAAGCCGCGCTCGGTCGCGCCGTCGCGCCACTGGTCGGCCTTGGCCACCAGCTCCGCCATCTCGCACTCGGGAATCTCCTCGTGCCGCCGGATCCGCACGGTGTACCCGGCCCGCTTGACCCGGTTGTAGGCCTGCCGGACCACCCGCATCGCCCGGCCGTCCAGCGAGAACTCGTCCAGCTCGACGATCGCCTCGTCACCCAGCTCCAGCGCGTCCAGCCCGTGCCGGGCGTAGATCACCCCGGCCTCCTCGGAGGCCCCCATCACGGCCGGCGCCCAGGCGTGCTCGCGGGCCTCGGACAGCCAGGCGTCGATCGCCCCCGGCCAGGCCTCCGGGTCGCCGATCGGGTCGCCCGAGGCCAGCGAGACCCCGCCGACCACCCGGTAGGTCACCGCCGCCTTGCCGCTGGCGGAGAAGACCACCGCCTTGTCCCGGCGCAGCGCGAAATAGCCCAGCGAGTCCCGCTCGCCCTGCTTGTCCAGCAGCGCGCGCAGCCGGACCTCGTCCTCCGGGGTGAGCAGTTCCTTGTCCCGCGGGCTGCGGAACGCCACATAGAGCACCAGCAGGAAGAGCACCGCGCCCATCGCGTTGATGACGGCGTTCACCCAGGTCGGGGCGGAGATCACCGAGCGCAGGTGCTCGGTCGGGGTGATGGTGATCATCCGGCCGACCGAGTAGCGGAAGAGGTCCCAGAAGCCGGCGCCGGGCAGGCTGTTGTTCATCCAGACCAGCAGCGCGCCGACGCCGCCGCCGAACAGCAGGCCGCCGACGAACGCGGCCGCCGCGGTCTTCGGGTTGGAGCGGTCGCCCTTGGAGGTGAACTCCTTCCGCCCGATCAGCAGGGCCAGCACGAACAGGCAGGTCAGCACGGTGGAGAAGTAGTTCAGCGGGTGCCGGCTGAACCGCTCGCCGGGCAACACCATGACGACCAGGTAGAGCAGGGCGAACACCCCGGCCAGCGCGGTGTTGAAGATCCACGCGGCCCGCTTGCGCCGCCGCATGGCGACCGCCAGGAACACCGACAGCACCGCGCTCGCCAGGCCGGCCGTCATCAGGTACGGGGTGAAGTACTCACCCTCGTTGTGCTCGGTCACCTGGTGCCGGAACGGTGCCAGCAGCACCGTCGCCAGGTTCAGCAGGGCCAGCAGCCGCATGTACCAGACGGTCGCGGTCGCCGCCCTGGGCCTCCAGCGCTCGAGCAGGCCGACGGGCCGGGGCCCGGCGGACGCGGCGGACGGCTCCGACTTCACAGTGGACGACACAGCTCAATTCCAAACGATCAGATGGTGGGGCGCATCCGCACACGGCCCGGCGCCGGGCGCCCGCACGGGCCCGACGGACTGACCGGCGGCCCTCGCCACGGCCGGAAACCGGCGAACGGGCAGCCAACTCCATGGTTCCCCACTCAGCGTGAGAATCGCGTGAACCCGGTAGCCGATTCCGACCCCCGCCGAACGGCGGGGGTTCCGCCGCAGCCACGCGTTCCGCGGGAATTGTCAGACACCCCCTAGGCTCGAAACCACTGCTGCGGACCGGCCGGACCCGGCCGCCCGAACCGAGGAGGGACCATCACCACCACCCGCGTGCTGATCGTGGACGACGAGATCCTGGTCCGCTCCGGCCTCGGCCTCATCGTCGGCTCCGCCCCCGATCTGGAGGTGGTCGGCGACTGCTCCGGCGGCCAGGCCGAGGGATGCGTCCAGCGCCTGCGCCCGCACGTCGTGCTGCTCGACATCCGGATGCCGGACCTCGACGGCATCTCGGTGCTGCGCCGGCTGCGCGCCCTGCCCGACCCGCCGGCCGTGGCGATGCTCACCACCTTCGACACCGACGAGTACATCGGCACCGCGCTGCGGGCCGGCGCCGTCGGCTTCCTGCTCAAGGACACCGCCCCGGACCAGCTGGTGCACGCCGTCCGGGTGCTCGCGGCCGGCGGCAGCATCCTCTCCCCGACCGTCACCCGCACCGTGATCGGCGGCTACGTCGACGGCGGCGGCCCGGACGCCGAGGCCGGCGCACTGGCCCGCACCCTCACCGGCCGCGAGCTCGACGTCCTGGCCCTGCTCGGCGAGGGCCTGTCCAACGCCGAGATCGCCGACCGGCTCTTCCTCGGCACCGGCACGGTCAAGGACCACATCAGCGCGATCCTCGGCAAGCTCGGCGCCGCCAACCGGGTGCAGGCCGCCGTGATCGCCCACCGGGCCGGTCTGGTCCGGCCGAAACCCGGCGACGGGGCATGACCGGCACCGACCCGTTCCCCTCCAGACACCTGCCGGCCCGGCTCACCGCGCCCTGGCTGATGCTGCTGCTGCCCGCCCTCTACTCCCTGGTGGACGCCACCCTGGTGGCCCGGGACGCCACCTGGTGGCAGGTCGTGTTCTCGGTCCTGGCCGCCGTGGTGCTGCCCTGGCGCCGGCGCTTCCCGGTGGCCGTCCTGCTGCTGACCATGCCCGGCAGCTACTTCGCCGACATCTGGCTCTCCCCGATCACCGCCGTCTACACGGTGGCCGCCGAGCGCCCCCGCCCCCGGGTGATGGTGCCCTGCGCGACCCTGTTCGCGCTGGTCGAGTTCTTCCACTGGCCGCTCTCCGAGCAGTCCTTCGCCCTGACCCGGGAGACCGCGCTCTACGCCATCCAGTCCGTGATGCTGGCGGCCGGGCCGGCCGCCACCGGCCTGCTCTCCCGCACCCGCCGGGAGCTGGCGGCCAGGCTGGACGAGCTGACCCGCGGCCAGGAGCGGGAGAGCCGGCTGCTGGCCGAGCGGGTGCTGATCAGCGAGCGGGGCCGGCTCGCCCGGGAGATGCACGACGTGGTCTCGCACCAGGTCAGCCTGATCAGCATCCAGGCCGGCGCGCTCCAGGTGAGCACCGCCGACCCGGCCGCCGCGGCCACCGCCCGGACCATCCGGGAGCTCTCCGTCCGCACCCTCGACGAGCTGCGGCAGATGGTCGGGGTGCTGCGCGCCGCCGGACCGCGCGGGGACATGCCGCTGGCCCCGCAGCCCCGGCTGGCGGACCTGCCCCGGCTGATCGAGGAGAGCGGCCTGGCCGCCGACACGGATCTGTCCCCCGGCGACCGGCCCTGGCCGGAGGCGGTCGAGCGGGCCGCCTACCGTACGGTCCAGGAGGCGCTCACCAACATCACCAAGTACGCCCCGGACGCCACCGTGCACGTCAGGGTCCGGGCCAAGGGCCGCCGGCTGCGGGTCGAGATCCGCAACGGGATCCCGCCGGTCCGGCCCGCCGAGACCCTGCCGGGCGGCGGCCACGGGCTGGTCGGCCTGCGCGAGCGGGCCCAGTTGCTCGGCGGCACCCTCGCCGCCGGGCCGACCCCGGACGGCGGCTTCGAGGTCCGGGCCGAGCTGCCCGCCACCCACGAGTGAGCGGCCCGCGGGCACCCGGACCCGCCCCGGGCACCCGACCGGGAGAACGAGAAAGCCCCGCAGATCCGAAGATCTGCGGGGCTTCGCTGTGCGCGAGGGGGGAGTTGAACCCCCACGCCCTTTCGGGCACTGGAACCTGAATCCAGCGCGTCTGCCTATTCCGCCACCCGCGCATGGGTGCCTGTCGTGGTTGCCAACCGATCAACCGATCCGCTCGATACCATGTGGCCTTCGCGGTTCTTCGATCCGGCTCCCTTTCGGGTGCCCCTTCCGACGTGGAAAACATTAGCACGACCTGCGGGTCACCTCCGAATCCGTTTCCCTGGGGGCCGAGCGCATCCGAACGGATGTCCGGCGAACTGGCGAGCGAGAGATGAGGGCCCGGTCGGACGGGTACTCCTGGCATGCTGCCGCAGGGATGCGTCACCCTGTGTGTCCGAGCCCACCCCCGGGCACCACGCGGTCCGGGAACCGTACGGATGGCCCCGGCGTGGATACGATCAGTACGGAAGTACCGCAAGTAGGCGCGACCGGCTCCCCGGGATCCGGTCGGAAGGCAGGCGAACGAACCCTGGAAGGGGGTGCCCCATGGGAGTGCTGAAGAAGTTCGAGCAGCGACTTGAGGGTCTCGTCAACGGCACCTTCGCCAAGGTGTTCAAGTCCGAGGTCCAGCCCGTGGAGATCGCCGGCGCGCTGCAGCGTGAGTGCGACAACAACGCGAGCATCTGGAACCGCGACCGCACCGTCGTGCCCAACGACTTCATCGTCGAGCTGAGCCCGCACGACCACGAGCGCCTGAGCCCCTACTCGGGCCAGCTGGGCACCGAGCTGGCCGGCATGGTCCGCGAGTACGCCGAGGCCCAGCGGTACAGCTTCATGGGCCCGCTCCAGGTGAACCTGGAGAAGGCCGACGACCTGGACACCGGTCTGTACCGGGTGCGCAGCCGCACGCTGGCCGCCGAGGAGCCGCAGCAGCAGGCCCCGCAGCAGCACCCGACCCAGGCCGGCTACGGCCGCCCGCCGGCCGCGCCGGCCCCCGGCGCACCGTGGCAGCAGCAGCAGAGCGCCGCCCCGTACGGCGCGCCCCCGCCGCCGGCCGCGCCCCCCGCCATGCCGCCGGGCCAGCCCGCCCCGGGCGGCGGCAACGTGCGCCCGTTCCCGGGCGCCGGCCACGGCACCTCGGTCCGCCGCTGGATCGAGGTCAACGGCGCCCGTCACCAGATCACCGGGAACGCCTGCGTGCTCGGCCGCTCCACCGAGGCGGACGTGCGGATCGACGACCCCGGGGTCTCCCGCAAGCACGCCGAGATCAGGCCCGGGACCCCGTCGATGGTGCTCGACCTCG
Organism: Kitasatospora sp. NPDC087315; assembly: GCF_044744345.1. NCBI lineage: Bacteria > Bacillati > Actinomycetota > Actinomycetes > Kitasatosporales > Streptomycetaceae > Kitasatospora > Kitasatospora sp. NPDC087315. The sequence continues at coordinate 28,079 of NZ_JBIUYD010000014.1, forward strand.
GGTCCACCAACGGCATCGTGGTGGACGGACAGCACACCCAGCGCGCTACGCTCCGCGACGGCTCGCGAATCGTCGTGGGCTCCACCACCATCGTCTACCGACAGGTCGAAGGGTAGAGCGGGCCGGTTATGTCAGAACTGACCCTGACGGTCATGCGGCTGGGTTTCCTCGCCGTGCTGTGGCTGTTCGTCATCGTCGCGATCCAGGTGATCCGCAGCGACCTGTTCGGGACCAGGGTGAACCCCCGTTCCTCCCGCCGGGGCGGTGCCGCGACCGCCTCGGCTCCGGCCCCCGGGCCCGGGCGCGCCCCGCAGGGCCAGGCCGCCGGCCCGCCCCCCCAGCAGACCCAGGGCGGCGGCCGGCGCCGCGGCGCCCCGACCCAGCTGGTCGTGGTGCAGGGCTCGCTCGCCGGGACCACCGTCGCGCTGCAGGGCCAGACCATCACGCTGGGCCGCGCGCACGACTCCACCATCGTGCTGGACGACGACTACGCGTCCTCCCGGCATGCCAGGATCTATCCGGATCAGACTGGGCAGTGGACGGTCGAGGATCTAGGCTCCACCAACGGCACCTATCTGGACCGGCAGCGCCTGACCGCGCCGACCCCGCTCCAGCCGGGCATGCCGATCCGTATCGGCAGGACCGTCATCGAACTGCGGAAGTAGTAGCGCATGAGGGACAGCATCCCGTCCATGACCCAGAGGGGGGCTCAGGTCGCATGACCCTGGTGCTGCGCTTCGCCGCCGGCTCCCACAAGGGACTGATCCGGGAGGGGAACGAGGACTCCGGCTACGCCGGGCCGCGGCTGCTTGCCGTGGCCGACGGCATGGGCGGTGCCGCGGCCGGCGAGGTCGCGTCCTCGGAGGTGCTCGGCTCGATCGTCCGGCTGGACGAGGACGTGCCGGGCGCCGACCTGCTGACCCTGCTCGGCGACGCCGTCCAGGGCGCCAACGACCGGCTCCGGCAGATGGTCGAGGAGGACCCGCAGCTGGAGGGCATGGGCTGCACCCTCACCGCCATGCTCTGGACCGGTCAGCGGATGGGCATGGTGCACGTCGGCGACTCCCGCGCCTATCTGCTGCGCGACGGTTCGCTGGTGCAGATCACCCAGGACCACACCTGGGTGCAGCGCCTGGTCGACGAGGGCCGGATCACCGCGGAGGAGGCCGAGACCCACCCGCAGCGCTCCCTGCTGATGCGGGCGCTGGACGGCCGCGGCCAGGTCGAGCCCGACCTGTCGATCCGCGAGGTACGGGCCGGCGACCGCTATCTGATCTGTTCCGACGGCCTCTCCGGCCCGGTCAGCCACCAGACCCTCGAGGACACCCTCGGAAGCTTCTACTCGCCCGAGCAGACCGTGCAGGAGCTGATCCAGCTCGCGCTGCGCGGCGGCGGTCCGGACAACATCACCTGCATCGTGGCGGACGTCATCGACGTCGGCGCCACGGACACCCTGAGCGGCCAGTTCAACGACATCCCGGTGGTGGTCGGCGCGGTCGCCGAGACCCCGCCGTCCTCGGCCGCCGCCGACCAGTCGATCCTCGACACCCCGGCCGGCCGGGCGGCCGGCCTCGGGCGCGCCCCGCAGGGCGCCTTCGGCCCCGCCGAGGGCTACGACGGGTACGGCAACCCCGGCCAGGCCAGCTTCGGCCCGGCCGAGGGCTACGACGGGTACGGCTCCGACGAGCCCCCGGTGTACGGCACCGAGGACTACGACGACGAGGAGCGGCCGAAGCGCAAGGGCAGGGCGCTCAAGGTCTCACTGGTGAGCCTGATCACCCTGGGCCTGCTCGGCGGCGCCGGCTTCTTCGGCTACCGGTGGACGCAGGGCCAGTACTACGTCGGCGTGGACGGCGACCACGTCGCGGTCTACCAGGGCGTCAACCAGAGCCTGGCCGGCCTGAACCTATCCTCGGTGCACACCGCGTACCGGGACATCGAGCTCAAGTACCTGCCGCAGGACCAGCGCACCCACGTCACCAACACCATCTCCGCCAGCAGCCTGGGCGACGCCGACGACAAGGTGAAGAAGCTCGGCGAGCAGGCGGCACTCTGCCGGAAGGTCTCCGACGCCCGGGCGACCGCGGCCAACCCGGCCGCGCCGGTCACCCAGGCGGCGTTCACGACGGCCGTCACCCCGAGCCCGTCCGCGACCCGCGCACCCGCGACGGCCACGGCCGCCCCGAGCGCCGCAGCACCCAGCCAGAGCGCCGCCGCCCCGGCCGCCGGGCCGCAGAGCGACCTGCCGGGCCTGACCGAGGAGGAGCGGCTGAAGGCCGACTCCTGCCCGAAGCAGTGACGCCCGTGACCCGACATAGGCCCGCCCGCAGCGGGCCGGCCGGCCGTCAGGGAGCGGCCTCCACGTGAGCACCTTCGACCTGAGCAGTGGCCCGGGCAACCGGTCCGACGACCGCCGGACCCCCGGCGGGCCGACCGGCCGGGCCGCCTCGCGGCGCCGGGGCAACACCACGATCTCCCCCCAGGGCACGCCGAACCGGCGCAACACCGAGCTGGCGCTGCTGGCCTTCGCCGTGCTGCTGCCGGTCCTCGCGTACGCCAACGTGGGTCTCGCGATGGACGACTCGCTGCCGGCCGGCATGCTCGGCTACGGGCTCGGCATGGGGGCGCTGGCCCTGATCGCGCATCTGCTGATGCGCCGCTTCGCGCCGTACGCGGACCCGCTGATGCTGCCGATCGCCACCCTGCTCAACGGGCTCGGCGTGGTGATGATCTGGCGGCTCGACAAGGCCGGCAAGCTCCTGCACAACAACTACCCCGCCGCCGCCAACCAGCTGATGTGGTCGGGCCTCGGGGTGGCGCTGTTCATCTTCGTCATGATCTTCCTGAAGGACCACCGGGTCCTCCAGCGCTACACCTACATCTCGATGGCGCTGGCCCTGGTCCTGCTCGCGGCGCCGGCCTTCTTCCCGTCCCGCAAGGAGGACTTCGGCGCCAAGATCTGGATCCGGATGGGCAGCTTCTCCATCCAGCCGGGCGAGTTCGCCAAGATCATCCTGACCGTGTTCTTCGCCGGCTACCTGATGGTCAAGCGGGACGCGCTGGCCCTGGCCAGCCGCCGGTTCATGGGCCTCTACCTGCCGCGCGGGCGCGACCTCGGTCCGATCATCGCGATCTGGCTGGTCAGCCTGCTGATCCTGATCTTCGAGAACGACCTCGGCACGTCCTTCCTCTTCTTCGGCCTCTTCGTGGTGATGCTCTACGTCGCCACCGAGCGGACCAGCTGGATCATCTTCGGCCTGCTGATGTCCATCGGCGGCGCCGTCGCGGTCGCCTCGACCACCAGCCACGTCAAGACCCGGATCGACGCCTGGCTCGACCCGATGGCCGCCTTCGCGCCCAAACCGCCACAGGGCGCCACCGAACAGATCGGCCAGTCGCTGATGGCGCTGGGCTCCGGCGGGGTGACCGGCTCGGGCCTCGGCCAGGGCCGCTCATGGCTGATCGACTTCGCCGCCAAGAGCGACTTCATCCTCGGCTCCTTCGGCGAGGAGCTCGGCCTCACCGGCCTGATGGCGATCTTCATGCTCTACGCCCTGCTGATCCAGCGCGGCCTGCGCACCGCCATCGCCGCCCGCGACCCGTTCGGCAAGCTGTTCGCCGTCGGCCTCTCCTCGGCCATGGCGCTGCAGGTCTTCGTGGTGGCCGGCGGTGTCACCGGGCTCATTCCGCTGACCGGTATGACCATGCCGTTCCTCGCCCAGGGCGGGTCCTCGGTGGTCGCCAACTGGGCCCTGGTCGCGATCCTGCTGAAGATCAGCGACAGCGCCCGCCGCCCCGGGGTCGAACCGGCCCCCGCCACCGAGATCCAGGGAGGGTCCGCCTCATGAACAAGCCGATCCGTCGGGTCTCGATCTTCTGCCTCGTCCTGATCCTGGCCCTGATGGTGCGCACCAACTGGGTGCAGGGCGTCCAGGCCGAGGCCTGGGCCACCAACAAGAACAACAAGCGCCAGGTGTACGACCGCTACGCCCACCCGCGCGGCAACATCATCGTCGGCGGCCAGCCGGTCACCCAGTCGGACTTCGTCAACGGCCTGCGCTACAAGTACAAGCGCTCCTGGCTCGAGGGCCCGATGTACGCACCCGTCACCGGGTACTCCTCGCAGTCCTTCGGCGCCAGCCAGCTGGAGCAGTTGGAGGACGGCATCCTCTCCGGCAGCGACGACCGGCTGTTCTTCCGCAACACCCTGGACATGCTGACCGGCGAGCCGAAGAAGGGCGGCGACGTCCTCACCACGATCAACGCCAAGGCCCAGAAGGCCGCCTTCGACGGCCTCGGCAACAAGAAGGGCGCGGTGGTCGCGCTCGACCCGCGCACCGGAGCGATCCTGGCGATGGTCTCCACCCCGTCCTACGACCCCGGCACCTTCGCCGGCGGCGACGCCGCCGACACCAAGGCCTGGACGGACCTCAACGCGGATCCGAACAAGCCGATGCTCAACCGCGCGCTGCGCGAGACGTACCCGCCCGGCTCGACGTTCAAGCTGGTCACCGCGACCGCCGCGTTCGAGAACGGCCTGTACCAGAACATCGACGACGCCACCGACACCCCGAACCCGTACGTCCTGCCGGGCACCAAGACCGAGCTGAAGAACGAGAGCCAGTACGAGCAGTGTGAGAACGCCACGCTGAAGTCCGGCATGGACCAGTCCTGCAACACGGTCTACGGCAAGATCGGCGCCGACCTGGGCAAGGACAAGATGCGGGCGCAGGCCGAGAAGTTCGGCTTCAACAGCACGGTGGACACCCCGGTCCGCTCCGAGAAGAGCGTCTACCCGAGCAACTCCACCCCGGACGGCACCGCGCAGGACGCGATCGGCCAGCACGACACCCGGGCCACCCCGCTCCAGATGGCCATGGTCTCCGCGGCCATCGCCAACAACGGCAGCCTGATGCAGCCCTACCTGGTGGAGCAGGAGCGCTCGGCCTCGCTGACCACCATCTCCAAGCACACCGAGAAGCAGTTCTCCCAGCCGATGAGCCCGGCCACCTCGCAGAAGATGCAGGACCTGATGGTCTCGGTGGTGGAGAACGGCACCGGCAAGAACGCCAAGATCCCCGGCCTGACCGTCGGCGGCAAGACCGGTACCGCGCAGCACGGCGAGGACAACGCCGGCCTGCCGTTCGCCTGGTTCACCTCCTTCGCCAAGACCGCCGACGGCCAGTCGGTCGCGGTGGCGGTCGTGGTCGAGGACGGCTCGGACAACCGCGACGGCATCAGCGGCGGCCGGCTGGCCGCGCCGATCGCCAAGGCGGTGATGCAGGCGGCCCTCGGCAAGTAGGGAGGCCGCCGTCACGAGTGAGTGGAATGTCACGATCGGCACCTCTGTCCGGATACCGGTCTGATATCGGCCGACGGCCGACTCCGGCCACGGACGGTGCGACCGGTAGCGTATCCGCAAGCAGCGGGTGTGCCCGTTGCCCGCCCGCGGGGCGCAGCGAGGTCCGGCCGTAGAACCACCCGCGGCCCGGACGGCGTCACTCAGAGCGTGCGGGGACACCTACGTCACAACCTCACCGGCGGGTGAGGGAGAGGGTCGGAACTATGGAAGAGCCTCGTCGCCTAGGCGGCAGGTACGAGCTCGGCGGCGTCCTCGGGCGCGGCGGCATGGCCGAGGTGTACCTCGGCCATGACACCCGGCTCGGCCGTTCCGTCGCAGTGAAGACGCTCCGGGCCGACATGGCCAGGGATCCGTCGTTCCAGGCCCGCTTCCGCCGTGAAGCCCAGTCCGCGGCGTCCCTCAACCACCCAGCGATCGTCGCCGTGTACGACACCGGCGAGGACTACATCGACGGCATCTCCATCCCGTACATCGTGATGGAGTACGTCGAGGGCTCCACCCTGCGCGAACTGCTGCACTCCGGCCGCCGGCTGCTGCCGGAACGGGCGCTGGAGATGACCATCGGCATCCTGCAGGCGCTGGAGTACTCGCACCGGGCCGGCATCGTGCACCGCGACATCAAGCCGGCCAACGTCATGCTGACCCGGCAGGGCAACGTCAAGGTCATGGACTTCGGCATCGCCCGGGCGATGGGCGACGCCGGCATGACGATGACGCAGACCTCCGCCGTCATCGGCACCGCCCAGTACCTCTCCCCCGAGCAGGCCAAGGGCGAGCAGGTGGACGCCCGCTCCGACCTCTACTCCACCGGCTGCCTGCTGTACGAGCTGCTGACCGTCCGCCCGCCGTTCGTCGGCGACTCGCCGGTCGCGGTGGCGTACCAGCACGTCCGGGAAGAGGCACAGCCGCCGTCCGTCTTCGACCCCGAGGTACGCCCCGAGATCGACGCGATCGTGCTGAAGGCGCTCGCCAAGGACCGCGACTACCGGTACCAGAGCGCCGACGAGATGCGCGACGACATCGAGCGCTTCCTCGACGGCCTGCCGGTGGCCGCCGCCCAGCAGGCCGCCGCCTACGGCATGGGCGCCGCCGGCTACGGCTACGACCAGAACGGCTACCCGCAGCAGCAGGACCCGTACGGCCAGACCAACGTGCTGCCGCAGCAGCCCGGCTCCGGTCCGACCACGGTGCTCCCGCACGCCGGCGGGCAGCCCGGCTACGGCCAGCAGGCCGGCTACCCGGACGACGGCTACGGCCAGACCTACGCCGGTGCCCCCGGCGGTGGCAGCGACGACGGCTACGGCCGCGGCGGCGGACGGCGCGGCGAGGAGCCGCCGAAGAAGAGCAACACCTCCTGGATCGTGCTGGCGGTGGCCGCCGTGCTGGTCCTGGTCGGCACCTTCTTCGTGGCCCAGGCGATGTTCGGCGGCAAGAAGGACGACACCACCAAGGAGCCGCCCAAGATCGCGGCGCCGAACCTGGTGGGCAAGAGCCTGGCCGACGCCAAGGCGGCCGCCGTTCAGGCCGGTCCCAAGCTGGTGGTGACCGAGGGCGAGAAGATCGCCTGCCCGGACACCAACATCAAGAAGGACCAGGTCTGCACCCAGAACCCGGCGGCCCCCACCCAGGTCGCCGAGACCGCCACCATCACGGTGCAGCTCTCCTCCGGCCCGGCCAAGTCGAACGTTCCGTCGGTGGTCGGCAAGACCAAGGACGCGGCGATCAAGGCGCTCGCCGACGCCGGTTTCACCAACGTCCTCCCCGAGTACAAGGACGACGACACGGCCCCGCAGGAGCAGGTCATCGCCCAGGACCCGGCGGCCAACGCGGCCGGTGACCCGACCGCCCAGGTCAAGCTGACCATCTCGCAGGGCAAGGCCAAGACGGTGGTCCCGAGCGTGCTCGGCCAGCAGAAGGAGGCCGCGCAGGCCGCCCTGGAGAGCGCCGGCTTCCAGGTCGACGCGTCGAAGACCACGCTGACCAACGACCCGACCAAGGTCAACACCGTCGCCTCGCAGTCGCTCCAGGCGAACAGCAAGGTCCCGGCCAACTCGAAGATCGTTCTGACCATCTACAAGGCGCCGGACAAGGCCACCGTTCCGGCGTTGCAGAACGTCCCGCTCAAGGACGCCATCAAGCAGTTGCAGGACGCCGGCCTCGGCTTCAGTGTGTCCGGCCCGCAGGACCCGAACGCCGTGGTGACGGGCGTCAACCCGCCCGCGGGCACCAAGCTGGACCCGAACACCCAGGTGACCCTGATGACCAGGCCGGCTGATCCGGCCAAAGGGGACACCCCCAACCCACCGCCCACCAAAGGGGGGAACCCCTAGCCCCTGGTTCCCCTTCTTCTGAGGGAACGCCCACGGGCCCGCCGGCAGCCGCTACGAACGGCTTCGGCGGGCCCGTGGGCGTTCCTGCCGGCAGCCTCACTCGCGACGCCGGGCAGCGGCCCGCCGCGACCCCCGGCCGTCCGTCGGTCGGACCCTCCTGACCGGCCGGCGCCGACCGGTCAGGAGTGACGCAGCTCGGGCGGCGGGGTGCGCTTGGCGTCCATGTCGTCCACCCGGACCAGGCTGCCCCAGACCGCCATCCGGTAGCGCGAGGTGTAGACCGGCGTACAGGTCGTCAGGGTGATGTAGCGGCCCGGAGCCTGGTAGCCGGAGCCCTTGGGGACGGGGGCGACGATGCCGGTGTCGTACTTGGACGTCTCCGGCAGGGTGCTGTCCGCCTTGTAGACGTACCACTTGTCCTTGGTCTCGACCACGATCGCGTCGCCCTTGTGGACCGCGTCCAGGTCGTGGAACTTGGCGCCGTGGCCGTCCCGGTGCGCGGCGAGCGCGAAGTTCCCGGTCTCGTCCCAGGGCATCGCGGCGCGGTAGGGCTGCTCGTACACCCCGGCGACGCCCTCGGCCAGGGTGTCGGTGTCGGTACCCATCCGGATCAGCACCTGGTAGTTCCGGCCCATCGCGGGAACGTGCAGGAAGCCGACCCCGTCGCCCGCCGCGTAGGCCGTGCCGGGCCCTGTGGGCGCCCCCGAGGGGGCTCCCGGGGCGGCCTGAGGGGTGCCCGGACCGGCCCCGGCCGCCCAGGCGCTGCGCAGCTTGTCGGAGGCCTCGGAGGCGGAGCGGTCCGCCAGCACGTCCGTCCACCAGAGCGAGTACACGACGAACAGGCCGAGCACCAGGCCCAGGGTGATCAGCAGTTCGCCGAAGACACCGACCGCGGCCAGCGCGCGGCCCCGCCGCCGACGGGCGGGTGCGGGCGGTGGAAAGGCCTCTGCCGCCGGTTCCGCCCACTCCGCCGTCTCGTCCTGGGTCACGTGATCTCCCCCTCTGCCTGAGCGCCGTGCGACGGGCCGCCCGCCATGGTGCTAGTTGACCGTGAGGCCGGCCGGCTTGCCCTGGCTCCGCGGCCGTTCCTCGATCATCTTGCCAAAGACGATCAGCCTTGCCTTGGAACTGAACTCCGGCGTGCAGGTGGTCAGTGTGATGTACCGGCCCGCCTGGTTGTATCCGGCGCCGTTGGGGACGGGCTTGATCACACTGACGTTCGACGGCGGGGTCTCCGGAATGCCGCCGGTGACCTCGTAGGTGTAGTACGCGGTCGCGGTCTCCACCACGATCTTGTCGCCCTTGCCGAGCTGGTTGATGTGCCGGAACGGCTCACCGTGGGTGTTGCGGTGCGCGGCCAGCGCGAAGTTCCCGGCCTTGTCGGCCGGCATCCCGGTGCCGGAGTAGTGGCCCACCAGGCCCTTGTCGAGCACCGACGACTTGGCGGTGCCCTCCGCGATCGGGAACTTCAGGCCGAGCTTGGGCAGGTGGATGATCGCGAAGCCCTTGCCGGGCTCGAACACCTCCGGCTTGGCCGGGTCCGGCGCCGGCTGCCCCGGCGCGCCGGGGGCCGGGGCGGCGTCGAACTGCTGCTCCAGCTGGTTGCGGGCACCGTCGGCGGCCGCGTCGGCCTGCACATTGGTCCACCAGAGCTGGTACGAGACGAACAGCAGCATCACCACGCCGAGCGTTATGCACAGCTCACCGACCAGCCGGGCGGCCACCACGACCGGCGACTCCTTGGGCCGCACCCGCGCCGCTCCGCCGGCCCGGCCGCCCGCCCGGCGGCGCCCGCCGCCCGCGCGTACCGACATCCGGCCCTGGGCGGCACGCCGGCGCTCGGCCCGGCCACCGGTGGGCGGTTCCTCCTCGCGCGCCTGCGGAAGGCGCAGCTGGAGGGTCTGGTCGGCCAGCCAGGGGTACTCGGGCAGGCCTGCGCCGTCCTGGTCGTCCGCACCGCCCTGGCCGCCCGGAACGGGCTGCTCGGCCTGCTCGTACACGCCCCAGCCGTCGTCGGCCCCGCCCTGCGGCGGACCGGACTGCTGCGAGGGGTGGGACTGCTGGACCGGGATGTGGCCGCCGAGCCGGAGCTGCCGCTCCTGGTACGTCCGGTCGCCGGGCCCGCCCTGGTGGGCACCGTACGGATCGGTGCGGCTGTACTGGTCGCCGGCCCCGGGCCCGTCCGCCCCCGACTGGTAACGCCCCTCCGGACGCACCGCGGTCATCCCGCTCAGCCCCGGCCGATCACCGGGGCGAGCCCGGCCGAACGACCCACCGCCCGCGGATCGCCGCACTCGGCCAGCCAGTTGGCGAGCATCCGGTGGCCGCCCTCGGTGAGCACCGACTCCGGGTGGAACTGCACGCCCTCCACCAGCAGCTCCCGGTGGCGCAGGCCCATGATCACGCCGCTCTCGGTCCGGGCGGTGACCACCAGCTCGTCGGGCACGGTGGCCGGCTCGACCGCCAGCGAGTGGTACCGGGTCGCGGTGAGCGGCGAGGGCAGGCCCTCGAACACCCCGCCGTCCTCGTGCTCGACCAGCGAGGTCTTGCCGTGCAGCAGCTCCGGCGCCCGGCCGACCACCGCGCCGTACGCCACCGCGATCGACTGCAGGCCGAGGCAGACGCCGAAGACCGGCAGCCCGATCCTGGCGCAGTGGTGCACCATCTCGATGCAGACCCCGGCCTCCTCCGGCGCGCCGGGGCCGGGCGAGAGCAGCACCCCGTCGAAGCCCGCCTCGCCGTCGCGGCGCACCGCGTGCTCGACCGTCACCTCGTCGTTGCGCACCACCTCGCAGGTGGCGCCGAGCTGGTAGAGGTACTGGACCAGGTTGAAGACGAAGCTGTCGTAGTTGTCGACAACCAGGATGCGGGGGGAGGCCGGCTGGGAGGTCATTCGCGCGCTATCTCCGTGGGATGCGGGGGCTGGGAGGAAGAGCAGGGCCGCCGGATCAGCCGACGGCGCCGTCGCCGCCGTCCACTGTGACGTCGCCGAAGGGCAGCAGCGGTTCCGCCCACGGGAAGACGTACGTGAACAGGAGGTAGACCACCCCCAGGACGAGGAGCAGCGAGATGATGGCCCGGACCAGGGAATTCCCCGGAAGGTGACGCCAGATCCAGCCGTACATGGTGCTCCCTCGACGTAACAGACTGGGGTCAAGAGTAGACCCGTGATCTGAGCCCGGGGGGCGGCCCGCCGAGACGGCCCACCGGGCGGTGCCGGATCCGGGGGACGCCGGGCCGGTCGGCCGCTACTGACCGCCCGCCGAGCGCAGGTCGGTGGTGCCCGAGTAGCCGGGCACCGTGAGGTCGCCGCTCTCCTGGACCTTCCAACCCAGCCCGTACGCCTGGACGTACTGCAGGTAGTTGCGGATCGCCGGGTCCGCGTCCACCGCCGCCCGCAGCACGTCCGTCTTCCCGACCGCCTTGACCACGTACGGCGGCGAGTAGACCCGGCCCTGGAGCAGCAGGGTGTTGCCCACGCAGCGGACGGCGCTGGTGGAGACGAGCCGCTGGTCCATCACCTGGACGCCTTCGGCGCCGCCCCGCCAGAGCGCGTTGACCACCGCCTGGATGTCCTGCTGGTGGATGACCAGGTCGTTGACGCCGGGCGCGGGCACCCCGGGGATGCGCGCGGTCGCGTTCGGCGGGGCGTCGTTGAGGGTGACGGTCAGGCCGGGCCCCTGGAGCGGGTCCAGCGCGGCGGCCTGGTGCAGGGTGTCCAGCCGGGCGGCGTCGGCCGGGCTGCGGCCCTGCTGCTGGGTCAGCTGCTGGGACCGGGCCTGGAGGTCGGCGAGCTGGGCCTGGGCCTGCTGGTTCTGCGAGCTCCGCTGGCGTATCACGTCGCCGAGGCTCAGCAGGGAGTTGTCGGTGCGCAGATCGGTGCCGCGGGCGGTCTGCGCGCTGATGTAGAAGAGCAGTCCGGCGAGCGCGAAGACGGCGCAGGTCAGGGCACGGCCGACAATTCGGGTGCCGGAAGCCCGGGTGCGGGCCGGCCGAGGGGGAATCGACAAATTAGGCACCGTACCCTTATCTCCTTCAGACCCGCAGAGCCACTACGCTAACGGACGCCGGTGGCATGTGCGGGGCCGGTCCCCATGGCATTCCGCACAGCCGTCAGCACCAGCCGCCTCACCTCCGCTGCACCCCCTGCGCGGTCTCACAGCGCATCGACAGGAGAGCTCCTCGTGCCGAAGTCTCGACTCCGCAAGAAGTCCGACTACACCCCGCCGACGACGGCCACGGTGAAGATCAGTTCGGGCCGCGGCTGGGTCGCCCCCCTGATGCTGGCGCTGTTCCTGGTCGGCCTGGTGTGGATCGTCACCTACTACGTGACCAGCGGCAGCTGGCCGGTGGAGAGCTGGCGGAACTGGAACATCCTGGTGGGCTTCGGCTTCATCGCCGCGGGATTCGGCGTCTCCACCCAGTGGAAGTGACGCCGGGGCCCCGCCCCTGAGCGTCTTCCGGCCCCGAGCACACCCGCCGTCCCGGACGTCACGTCCCGGGACGGCTCGGTGGTGCGCCCGCACTCCGCCGACCGGCCCGGTCGGCGGCCCCTCGCTGTGCCCTGCCCTACCCCGACGCGACAATCGCGCTAACGCGACTATCGTGCTATCCGGCTTATCCACATGGTTATCCACACTGGGGAAAAGTCCCCCCAGGCTGTGGATAACTCGCGCCCGGCGCGCCTTCCGCACCCCTGCGCGCCCTCCCCCGAATAGCAAATCCACACAGCAGGACACGCGTAGAACAGCCGTCCACCGCGCACTTCTCCCACCGGCTGTGCACAACCCCGCACCCGTTGTGGACAAACGTCCGGATGCGTCACCCGCCGTAGCGGGCGGTCCCGATCAGGACCAGCAGCAGCACCACGCCCGCCATCACCGCCACCGTGAGCCCCTGAACGGCCGTCCGGCGCTCGCGCGGGGCGTACATCAGCCCGATCGCGGTCAGCGTCCCCGCGACCAGCCCGCCGATGTGCGCCCGCCAGTCGATCGAGTGCACCGCGAAGGTGACGATCAGATTGAAGACCAGCAGCGCGATCACCGGGGCGAGCGGCGTCCTGGTCCTGCGGTACATCACCGCGGTGGCGCCGAACAGGCCGTAGACCGCGCCGGAGGCGCCCAGCGAGTTCATGAAGCCACCGGCCACCAGGAAGGCGAACGCGCTGCCGGCCAGGCCCGAGACCAGGTACAGGCCGAGATAGCGGAGCCGGCCGAGCGCCATCTCCAGCGGCGGCCCCATCACCCAGAGCACCACCATGTTGGTGGCGATGTGCCAGGGCGCGGTGTGCAGGAAGGTCGCGGTCAGCAGCCGGTACCACTGATCGGGCCCGGCCGCGACGCCGGACGGGAAGCCGGTGATCTGCGGCCCGACGCTGAACAGCGACAGGTCATTGGCGAGCCACGGCTTGAGCACGTACGCGGCCAGCACGAAGACCGCCAGATTGAGCCCGACCAGGACCTTGGTGACCAGCGCGCCGTCCGCGGTCAGCTGCCCGCCGAACCGGGTGGTCGCCCGCCGCACCTCGCGGTGGCCGCCGCTGACGCACTCCGGGCAGTGGAAGCCCACCGAGGCGCTCACCATGCACAGCGGGCAGATCGGCCGACCGCACCGGCCGCAGCCGATCCCGGTCTCCTGCTCGGGGTGCCGGTAGCACCGGTGCAGCCCGGACCCGCCCGTGGGCCGCGGCGTCGGATCGGCCGGCGGCCTTGGCTCGTCCGGGAGCATCAGCGGTCGTCCCTTCTCCTGCGCGGACCCGGCGCCACCCGCCGAACGGGGTACCACCGGAACCGTCAGCGTACTGCGGCCGGATCAACGACGGGGTGATCCCCGTCGACTCGATCGTGACCCCGTCCCGGGCCGTTCACACCCGTCCCGCCCGGCGCCGCCACCGCCGCCACCGCGCCGCCCGCGCCCCGCGTACGGCCCACTCCGGAGTGCTGGTGGACAAATCAGCATGCATGATCAGCATTCAGGTGGATATGTGCATAAAGGACGCCACCAGGAGGAGAGACTCGTGACCCGTTTGGACTCAGCCCGTGAGACGGCCGGCAAGACCCGGGACGCCCTCGTGCCCTATGCCGCCACCGCCAAGGACACCGCGGCACAGCTGGCGGACGACGCGAAGCAACGCCTGGGGCCCGCCCTGGACGCACTCGGCCCGAAGGCCGCCCAGGCCGCCCACAGCGTCCGCGTCCAGTACGACAGACATGTCGCCCCGCAGTTCGGTCACGCCTTCGCCAGCCTGCCCCCCGAGGCCCAGCAGCACGCCCTCAAGGCCCTGCACCGCACCCAGGAGGCCGCTCTGGCCGCCCGGCTCTCCGCGGCCCGCGCCGCCGACCAGGCCAGGAGCAACGTCGGCCCCAAGGTGGTGCAGGTGGTCGAGGAGGCCCGCGCGGCCGTCACCCCGGTCGCCCAGGAGGCCCAGACCCGCGGCGCCGCCGCGCTGACCGCGCTCCAGGGCAATGTCACCTCCGCCGAGATCAGCCACCTCGCCGCCCGCAACCTCAGGAAGAAGCAGTGCAACGCCTGGGCCACCGGCCTGGCGGTGGCCGGCGCCGTCGCGATCGGCAGCGGCATCGTGATCTGGCAGTGGTGGCGGCACCGCAGCAACCCCGAGTGGCTGGTCGAGCCGCCGGCCGGGCAGTCCGCGACGACCAGCGGGGAGGGCGGCCCCGCCGCGACGGCCCCGCACACCGGCGCCCACGCCGTGGGCGGCGGCGCTCCGGCCGGATCACCGGTGGACGAATCGGACCCGGAGACCGGGAGCGAGGCGGCCACCGACGCCACCAGGCCCGGTCCGCCACCCGGCGAGGAGGACGACCACCCCAAGCCGCACGACCCGCGCAAGCCGCACTGACCGGCCGCACGGGCGCGAGAACGCCGATCGGCCGCTGACCCGGATTCAGGTCAGCGGCCGATCGGCTGTTTCCACATCTGTGAACTGTGGAGCTTAGGAGACTCGAACTCCTGACATCTGCCTTGCAAAGGCAGCGCTCTACCAACTGAGCTAAAGCCCCTCGACGGCACCACTCGTACCGACGGGCACTAGCGTACCGGGTCCTGGCGCGAATCCCACGCCCTCTCCCCGCACCTTCCGCCGGGACGGTGTCCGGAAGTGGGGGGGGGCGGGGGGGGGGGCGGGGGGGGCGGCCCCGGGGGGGGCGCCCCGCGGCCCCCCACGTGCGTGGGGGGGACTATGTGGGGGGGGGCCGCGGCCG
>NZ_JBIUYD010000014.1:43000-147126 GCF_044744345.1 Kitasatospora sp. NPDC087315
TCCCCCGCGGGGGGGGGTTGGGCGGTCGGGGGGCGGCCGCGGGCCACGCCGGGGCCCCCCCGACCCGGGAGGCGCCGCCCGGCGCCTCCGAAGATCGTCGATCGTCAGATCGTCCGGGGCCTCAGCGACCGGCCGGGACCGGGTCGGTGGCCTCGGTCCACAGGTCCTGCTCGGCGCGGTCCGCCTGGACCTGACGGTAGACAAAGAAGCCGCCGAGGGCGACCAGGGCGACCAGGAGAAGCTTCTTCACCGCGGGACCTCGTCCTTCTTGCGTTGCGGACTCAACAGCCGTGCTCCGGCCGGATTGGCCGGGCCGACGAGTCCATGAGTTGTTTCGAGTGCGAACGGGCTGTCGGGTGCCGGACTGCCCTTGCGGCCGATGATACACACCGGTGTCCCAATCGTGACCAGCCGCCGCTGCCTCCAACCAACCGGTCCGGCCGGAGGATTGACGCCACACCTTCTGCCCTGCGGCCGGCCCGCCCACGACACCCCGGGACCGCCGCCCGAACCGCTACCGGCGCGTCGTCGGCACCACCACCGCCGTACCGGCCGCCAGGTCCACCCTGGTCCTGGGCGGCGCCCCCTCGCCCTCCTCGTCGCGCAGCATCAGCGTGCTCCGCCGCTCGTCCAGTTCGTGCTGCTTTCCGGCCGCGAACTGCGCGTGCAGCTGCTCGAACCCCGTCGCCGAGACCTGCCCCTCCCGGCCCGTCCCCCGCCAGGGCACCCAGCGCGACTTCCGCGCCCGCAGCGCCAGCTGATCGAGAAAGGCCAGGGCCACCAGCGCACAGACCAGCCCCGGAATGCTCATCGCCCAGAACAGCGCCATACCGCCACCATCCCTCCACTCGCCCTACCCCCGACAACACCCGGGGACGGCGCGCAGTTCCGGCGGCGGCCAAGAAAACGTCGAAGGGCCCGGAGTGAGATCACTCCGGGCCCTTCGCGCCGGTGGGCCTAACAGGACTTGAACCTGTGGCCTCTTCCTTATCAGGGAAGCGCTCTAACCGTCTGAGCTATAGGCCCTTGCCGCACTGAAAGATTAGCGGACCGATGGCCGATCTCCCAAATCCGGGTCGGCGGGGGTCGCGGCGGCGGGTTCGGGACCGGTGGCGAAGGGCCGCAGGTGGGGGGTGTCGGCCGGGCGCAGCAGCCACTCCTCGCGGGTGGCGGGGAACCGGGCCTCGCCCTCGGGGCCGGTACGGACGGCGAGGATCTGGTTGACCCCGATGCGGTTCTGCTCGAAGGCCAGCGCGGACGCCGCCATGTACAGCCGCCAGACCCTGGCCCGGCCGCGACCGGCCAGACCGACCGCCTCCGTCCAGCGCGCCTCCAGGTTGGCCACCCACTCGCGCAGGGTCAGGCCGTAGTGCTCCCGCAGCGACTCGACGTCGCGGACCTCGAAACCGGCCTCCTCCAGCCGGGCCACCGTGCTGCCGACCGGGGAGAGCTCCCCGTCGGGGAAGACGTAGCGGTCGATGAACGGGCTGGTGCGGTGCGGCTCACCGGGGTGGTCGGGGCGGCGGGCGATCTGGTGGTTGAGCAGCCGGCCGCCGGGCACCAGCAGCCCGTGCAGGCCCTCGGCGTAGACGCGGTACTGCTCGGCGCCGACGTGCTCGGCCATGCCGACGCTGGAGATCGCGTCGAAGGGGCCGTCCTGGATCTCCCGGTAGTCCTGGAGGCGGACCTCGACCCGCCCGGAGAGACCGGCCTCCTCGATCCGCCGCCGGGCCAGCGCGACCTGCTCGGTCGAGATGGAGACGCCGACCGCGGTGACCCCGTAGTGCTCCGCCGCGTGCAGCAGCAGCGAGCCCCAGCCGCAGCCGACGTCCAGCAGCCGCATCCCGGGCCGCAGGCCGAGCTTGCGGCAGATCAGGTCGAGCTTGGCCTCCTGGGCCGCCTCCAGGCTCTTGGCGGCGGGCACCCAGTACGCGCAGGAGTACACCATCGACGGGCCCAGTACGAGGGCGTAGAAGTCGTTCCCGACGTCGTAGTGGTGGCTGATGGCCGCGCGGTCCCGGCTGCGGCTGTGCAGCCGCCCCTGGACGGCCCTGGCCTCCTCCGGCGGCGGGACGGGCCGCGGGCCCAGCGCACCGGCCCGCAGCAGGGCCGCGAGCACCCGGCGGCCCTTGGGGCCGAGCACATCGGCCGGGCCGAGCCGCAGCCGGCGGATCTCGGGCCGCTCGGCGAAGAGCGCCACGGCCGCCAGCACCTCGTAGAGGTCGGCGCCGGGGGCGAGCTCCAGGTCCCCCGAGACATAGGCGCGGGCCAGGCCCAGTTCGCCCGGCTGCCAGAGCAGGCGGCGCAGTGCCCGGCGGCCGCGCAGCACCACGGTGGGCGCCCCCGGTGGCCCGGCGACACTGCCGTCCCACGCCTGCACCCGCAGCGGCACCGGGATCCCCAGTAGCCCCTCCAGGGCCTCGACCAGTTGACTTGCGAGCTGAGCCATCGCGCGCCTCCGTCCAGCCGTACCTGCACAGCCGTACCAGCCCCGGCCAGTCGGACCGGGGGGCGGCCTGCGGCAGTCGGAGCCCGGAACGGGCGCACCCAGCTAATCCCACCGCGCCCGGCCCCAAATCGGGCGGCACGCCGCGGGAGTCGGCTGTCACCCGAATGCCAGCGGGCCCCGCAGGCTGCAACAGCCTGCGGGGCCCGCCCATTCCGTCCGCGGACGGAAATCTGACCCGGGATCAGAAACCGGCCGGTGTGGCCGGGATCAGTCCTCCTCGGCCAGGGTCAGCTCGATGCCGCCGGTGAAGCCGGCCGCCGCGTTGTAGATGAACGCGGAGAGCGTGGACAGCGCGGTCAGCAGCACCACGTCGACCACCGCGATCAGCGAGGTGAAGGTCATCACCTTGCCGAAGCCGACGTAGTCCATCAGGTTGAGGCCGCCGGTGGTGTCCGAGCCGGTGACGTCCTTCAGGGTCTTGGTCAGCGAGTCGAAGACGCCGAGCGAGTCCAGCGTCATCCACAGCACCGCGGCCGCGACGATGATGATGATCCCGACCGCCAGCGACAGCAGGAAACTGACCTTCATGACCGACCAGGGGTCGGCCTTGGTCACCCTCAGCCGGGCCTTGCGGGTCCGGCCCAGGCCCGCTCCGGCCGGGGCCGGTGCGCCGGCCGGCCGACGCGCGGCGGCCCCGCCGGGAACGGGCGTACCGCCGGGCGGGGTGTTGCCCACCCTGGTCCCCCGGGGCGGCGTCGGCTGCCCCTTGGCGTACGTGGTCGGCTGCGAAAACCCGCCCTGCCCCGGCGCACCCGAAGCCGGCGGTGTCGGCTGACCGCCGTAGGTCCCCCCGCCGCCCTGACCCGCCGCACCGACCGGTGGCATCAGCGAGGTGGACGCGGCCGGGTGCTCGGCCGGCGGCTGCGGCCCGCCGTACCCCCCGCCGCCCTGTGCTGCGCCCGGACGGCCGCCGGTGGCTCCTCCCGCAGCACCCGTGGCTCCACTCACCTGGTCCTCCCGCACTTCCCGCCAGGACGGCTGCGCCGGCCTGCTTCGTCACTCGTCACCCCAGCGCCCGGCGGGATTGCCCGGAACTGGTCGGCGGCCGGTACCGCCGCGCCCTGTACGGACGCGGCGGTACCGGCCGACGCGATCGGGATCAGGCCTGGGCGTCCTCGCCGCCCGGCGCCGTCTCCACACCCTCGATACCCTCGGCCGACCCGGTGGACTCGGCGGACTCGGTACCCGCCGCCTCGTCCTCCGTGCCCTCCTCGTCCTCGGCCTCCGCGTTGCGGGCCATGCCCACCACCGCGTCGCGCTTTCCGAGGTTGATCAGTTGGACGCCCATGGTGTCACGTCCGGTTTCACGAACCTCGGAAACCCTTGTACGAATCACCCCACCCGAGAGGGTGATCGCCATGATCTCGTCGGTGTCGTCCACCACCAGAGCGCCGACCAGCGAGCCCCGGCCCTCGACGATCTTCGCCGCCTTGGTGCCGTAGCCGCCGCGTCCCTGGACACGGTACTCGTCCACCCCGGTGCGCTTGGCGTAACCGCCGTCGGTGGCGGTGAAGACGTACGTCCCTGGACGCACCACGTTCATCGAGAGCAGTTCGTCGTCCTCGCGGAAGGACATGCCCTTGACGCCCGAGGTCGCGCGGCCGGTGGGCCGCAGCGCGTCGTCGGTGGCGGTGAACCGGATCGACTGGGCCTTCTTGGAGACCAGCAGCAGGTCGTCCTCGGCGGAGACCAGCTCGGCACCGATCAGCTCGTCGTCCCGGCCCTGGTCGTCCTGGCGCAGGTTGATCGCGATCAGGCCGCCGGAGCGCGGGGAGTCGTAGTCCTTCAGCTGGGACTTCTTCACCAGACCGGCCCGGGTCGCGAGGACCAGGTACGGCTTGTCCTCGTAGGTGCGCACCGCCATCACCTGGGTGATGTGCTCCTCCGGCTGGAAGGCCAGCAGGTTGGCCACGTGCTGGCCGCGGGCGTCGCGCCCGGCGTCCGGCAGCTCGTAGCCCTTGGCGCGGTAGACCCGGCCCTTGTTGGTGAAGAACAGGATCCAGTTGTGGGTCGTCGTCACGAAGAAGTGGTCGACGAGGTCGTCCTGCTTCAGCTGGGCGCCGCGCACGCCCTTGCCGCCGCGCTTCTGCGAGCGGTAGAGGTCGGAGCGGGTCCGCTTGACGTAGCCACCACGGGTGATGGTGACGACGATGTCCTCCTCGGCGATGAGGTCCTCGATGGAGAGGTCGCCGTCGGACGGGATCAGGGTGGAGCGCCGCTCGTCGCCGTACTTCTCGACGATCGCGGTGAGCTCCTCGGAGATGATCTCGCGCTGGCGGCCCGGCGAACGCAGGATCGCGTTGTACTCGTCGATCTTGCGCTGCAGCTCGTCGTGCTCGTCGGTGATCCGCTGGCGCTCCAGGGCAGCCAGGCGGCGCAGCTGCATCTCGAGGATCGCGTTGGCCTGGAGCTCGTCGATGGAGAGCAGGCCCATCAGGCCGGTGCGGGCGGCGTCGGCACTCTCCGAGGCCCGGATCAGCGCGATGACCTCGTCGATCACGTCCAGGGCGCGCAGCAGGGCGCGCAGGATGTGCGCCCGCTCCTCGGCCTTGCGCAGCCGGAAGGTGGTGCGCCGGACGATGACCTCGACCTGGTGGTTGACCCAGTGCCGGATGAAGGCGTCCAGCGAGAGCGTGCGCGGCACGCCGTCGACCAGGGCCAGCATGTTGGCGCCGAAGTTGGTCTGCAGGTCGGTGTGCTTGTAGAGGTTGTTCAGCACGACCTTGGCGACGGCGTCGCGCTTGAGCACGATCACCAGGCGCTGGCCGGTGCGCGAGGAGGACTCGTCGCGGACGTCGGCGATGCCGGCGACCTTGCCGTCCTTGACCAGGTCGGCGATCTTCAGCGCGAGGTTGTCCGGGTTGACCTGGTACGGCAGCTCGGTGATCACCAGGCACTGGCGGCCCTGGATCTCCTCGACCTCGACCACGGCGCGCATGGTGATCGAGCCGCGCCCGGTGCGGTACGCCTCCTCGATCCCGCGGCGGCCGACGATCAGGGCGCCGGTCGGGAAGTCCGGGCCCTTGATCCGCTCGATCAGGGCCTCCAGCAGCTCCTCGTTGGAGGCGTCCGGGTGCTCCAGCGCCCAGAGCGCGCCGGAGGCGACCTCGCGGAGGTTGTGCGGCGGGATGTTGGTGGCCATGCCGACCGCGATGCCGGTGGCACCGTTGATCAGCAGGTTGGGGATGCGCGCGGGCAGGACGGTGGGCTCCTGCGAGCGGCCGTCGTAGTTGGCGGCGAAGTCGACGGTCTCCTCGTCGATGTCCCGCATCATCTCCATGGCCAGCGGCATCATCTTGCACTCGGTGTAGCGCATGGCCGCGGCCGGGTCGTTGCCCGGGGAGCCGAAGTTGCCGTTGCCGTCGACCAGCGGCATCCGCAGCGACCACGGCTGGGCCAGCCGGACCACGGTGTCGTAGATCGAGGTGTCGCCGTGCGGGTGGTAGTTGCCCATGACGTCGCCGACGACGCGGGCGCACTTGTAGTAGCCCTTCTCGGGGCGGTACCCGCCGTCGTACATCGCGTAGAGCACGCGCCGGTGCACCGGCTTGAGGCCGTCGCGGACCTCGGGGAGCGCCCGGCTGACGATCACGCTCATCGCGTAGTCGAGGTAGGAGCGCTGCATCTCGGTCTCGAGCTCGATCGGCTCGACCCGGGACACGAAGGTGTCGGTGGCGGTGCTGGCGTCCGGCTGCTCGCCGTCGGGACGGTTGTCGTCGACCACTGGTGGTCAGTTTCCTTTCACGCGTGACTGGACTGTGCTGGCGGGGAGGGCCCCGGTCACACGTCCAGGAAGCGGACGTCCTTGGCGTTGCGCTGGATGAAGGAGCGGCGGGCCTCGACGTCCTCGCCCATCAGGACCGAGAACAGGTCGTCGGCACGGGCCGCGTCCTCCAGGGTGACCTGCATGAGCAGCCGGTGGGCCTGGTCCATGGTGGTGACCCGGAGCTCCTCGGCGTTCATCTCGCCGAGACCCTTGAAGCGCTGGATCGCGTCGTCCTTCGGCAGCCGTCGGCCGGCCGCGACGCCGGCCGCGATGGTGGCGTCCCGCTCGCGGTCGGAGTAGACGTAGTCGAAGTCGTCCTTGCCCCACTTGATCTTGTACAGCGGCGGCATCGCCAGGTACACGTACCCGGACTCGACCAGCGGCCGCATGAAGCGGAACAGCAGGGTCAGCAGCAGGGTGCGGATGTGCTGTCCGTCGACGTCGGCGTCCGCCATCAGGACGATCTTGTGATAGCGGAGCTTGGACTCGTCGTAGTCCTCCTGGATGCCGCAGCCGAAGGCCGAGATCAGCGCCTGGACCTCGGTGTTCTGCAGCACCTTGTCGATCCGGGCCTTCTCGACGTTCAGGATCTTGCCGCGGATCGGGAGGATGGCCTGGATCCGCGGGTCGCGGCCCTGCTTGGCCGAGCCGCCGGCGGAGTCACCCTCGACGATGAAGATCTCGCATTCGGCCGGGTCCTTGGACTGGCAGTCGCTGAGCTTGCCCGGCAGCGAGGCGCTCTCCAGCAGGCCCTTGCGGCGGGTCAGGTCACGGGCCTTGCGAGCGGCGACGCGCGCGGTGGCGGCCTGGATGGACTTGCGGATGATGTCCGCGGCCTCGTTGGGGTTGCGGTCCAGCCAGTCGTTCAGCTGCTCGTGGACCACCCGCTGGACGAAGGTCTTCGCCTCGGTGTTGCCGAGCTTGTCCTTGGTCTGGCCCTCGAACTGCGGCTCGCCGAGCTTGACCGAGATGATCGCGGTCAGACCCTCGCGGATGTCCTCGCCGGAGAGGTTGTCGTCCTTCTCGCGGAGCAGCTTCTTGTCCCGCGCGTAGCGGTTGACCAGGCCGGTCAGCGCGGCGCGGAAGCCCTCCTCGTGGGTACCGCCGCCGTGCGTGTGGATGGTGTTGGCGAAGCTGTAGACCCCCTCGGTGTAGGAGGAGTTCCACTGCATCGCGATCTCCACCGAGATCGCCTTGTCCTTGTCCTCCGCCTCGAAGTCGATCACCGAGGGGTGGATGACCTCGCCCTTGCGGGAGTTGAGGTGGGCGACGAAGTCGGCGATGCCGCCGTCGTACTTGTACGTGACGGAGAGCGGCCTGCCCTCCTCGTCCGCGTGCTCGGGGCGCTCGTCGATCAGCGAGATGGACAGGCCCTTGTTGAGGAAGGCCATCTCCTGGAAGCGCCGGGAGAGCGTCTCGAAGGAGTAGACGGTGGTCTCGAAGATGTCCCCGTCGGCCCAGAACGTGACCGTGGTGCCGGTCCGGTCGGTCGGCTCGCCCTTGACCAGCGGACCGGTCGGGGCACCCATCTTGTAGTCCTGGGTCCAGATGCTGCCGTCCTTGTGGATCTCCACGGAGAGCCTGGTGGACAGCGCGTTCACCACGGAGACGCCGACACCGTGCAGACCGCCGGAGACGGCGTAGCCGCCGCCGCCGAACTTGCCGCCGGCGTGCAGGACGGTGAGCACGACCTCGACGGCCGGCTTGTCCTGACCTGGGACGATGTCCACCGGGATGCCGCGGCCGTTGTCGACCACCCGGACCGCGCCGTCGGCGAGGAGCGTGACGTCGATGGTGTCGGCGTACCCGGCCATCGCCTCGTCGACGGAGTTGTCCACGACCTCCTGCACCAGGTGGTGCAGCCCGCGCTCACCGGTCGAACCGATGTACATGCCGGGGCGCTTGCGGACGGCGTCGAGGCCTTCCAGCACCTGGATGTTGCTACCGGTGTAGGTGCTCTCGGTCGCCTGGTCGGTCTGGTCTGGGGTCTGGCTGGGGTTGCCGGAATCGGCCACGAAGCGCCCTCTCTGGCACAGCACGGGCCGCATCCCCACCCCGTGTGGGCGGGCGTGCGACCACGGCGTTTCGACTCGGTTGCCACTAGCAACAGTGTTTGGCCTTCAGTCTACCGGTACGACTGACATAGATGGGCGTTTGGCAGCCTCTGAGGGCAGATACGCCGCCCTGAATCCCCTCTGCACGTGTCCCGATACTCGCCCCGGGGGCCCAGACCGCCTGGAAGGGCCGTCAGGGGTTCCGGAGGATCCCGGTCCGCTCGCGACCCGGCCGGCCGGACTCAGCCCCAGGTGTCGCCCGGCCCCTTGCTCCCCGGCGCGCGCAGCCGTCCGTAACCGCGTACCGGGGCGACGGGGCCCAGCACCTTGATCACCTTGACCGTGCCATGGCCCAGCTCGTGGTTCAGGCGGGCCACCAACTGCCTGGCCAGCCAGCGCAGTTGAGTTGCCCATGCGGTGGAGTCGCACTGCACGGTGAGCACCGCTGCCGCGTCGTCGTAGGAGGTGGGCTCACAGTGCGCCGCGATGTCCGGGCCGACGATCTGGCTCCACCGGCCCATCACCCCGCCGACCGCCGCCGAGGACTCCCAGCCGCGCTCGGTCAGCAGCCGGTTCAGCGCGGCGCCCAGCGGCACCGGGTCGCGGCCGTCCGAGCGCGCTCCGCTGCGCAGCCCGTGCCGCTTCGCCTCGCGCTTCTCCCGGACCTGCTCGCCGCGCTCGCGGGCCTGCGCCCGGGCCGCCCGCAGCGCCGAGCGGGCCAGGTCGGCACCGGTCAGCCGGGCGCCGGCCGGCACCGGGCCGGAGGGCTTCGGGAAGTGCTCCGCCGGCTCGCTCACGGCGATCTCCTTTCCCCAGCCTGTGGACAACCGTCGCGGTCGCGCGCCGGTGAGCCGTCCAGCGTACGGGAGCGGCCGGACCTCAGGCGTCGACCCGGCGCACCGCGCCGTCCGCCACCGTGTAACGGGCCCCGGCCAGCGCCTTCGGCACGTCCTCGGCGACGGCCGCGGTGACCAGCACCTGCTCGCCGCCGGCGACCAGCTCGGCCAGCCGGTCCCGGCGGGAGGCGTCCAGCTCGGCGAAGACGTCGTCCAGGATCAGCACCGGCTCCCCGCCGTCGGCGCGCAGCAGCTCGTACGAGGCCAGCCGCAACGCCAGCGCGAACGACCAGGACTCGCCGTGGCTCGCGTAGCCCTTGGCCGGCAGCGGGCCGAGCTTGAGCACCAGTTCGTCGCGGTGCGGCCCGACCAGCGTCAGCCCGCGCTCGACCTCCTGCTTACGGGCGGCCTGGAGGGCCCGCAGCAGCTGTTCCTCGGCCTGCTCCCGGCTGCCCGGCAGCTCGCCCTCGAAGGAGCTCCGGTACTCCAGCCCGATCTCGCCGCCGGCCGGCGCGAGCTGCCCGTACGCGGCCGCCACCAGCGGCTGCAGGGCAGCCACCAGCTGGATCCGGAAGGCGGTCAACTCCGCTCCGGCGCGCGCCAGATGGCCGTCCCAGACCTCCAGGGTGGAGAGGTCGGCACCCTTGCCGCCACCGGCCCGGCGGGCCATCGCGGCGGTCTTCAGCAGGGCGTTGCGCTGCTTGAGCACCCGCTCGTAGTCCTGCCGGACCCCGGCCAGCCGGGGGGCCCGGGCGGTCAGCAGCTCGTCCAGGAAGCGCCGGCGCTCGCCCGGGTCCCCCTTGACCAGGCTGAGGTCCTCGGGGGCGAACAGCACGGTGCGCAGCAGGCCCAGCACGTCGCGCGGGCGGACGTTGTCGGAGCGGTTGATCCGGGCCCGGTTGGCCTTGCCGGGGGTGATCTCCAGCTCGACCAGGGTGCTGCGGGCGCCGGCCAGCACCGAGGCGCGGATCACCGCCCGGTCCGCGCCGAGCCGGATCAACGGGGCGTCGGTGGCCACCCGGTGGCTGCCCAGGGTGGCGATGTAGCCGATCGCCTCCACCAGATTGGTCTTGCCCTGGCCGTTGGGGCCGACGAAGGCCGTCACGCCCGGGTCGAGGGGTACCTCGGCCCGGGCGTAGGAACGGAAGTCGGCGAGCGACAGATGCGCGACGTGCATGGCTGTGGACTGCGCTCGCCTTCTGTGGAAAAACCGGTGGGACTACTTGGACTCGACCGCGTGGCCGCCGAACTGGTTGCGCAGCGCGGCGATCATCTTCATCTGCGGCGAGTCGTCCTGGCGGGAGGCGAACCGGGCGAACAGCGAGGCGGTGATCGCCGGCAGCGGCACGGCGTGGTCGATCGCGGCCTCGACGGTCCAGCGGCCCTCGCCGGAGTCGGCGGCCCAGCCCTTGAGCTTGGCCAGGTGCTCGTCGTCGTCCAGGGCGCGGACGGCCAGGTCGAGCAGCCAGGAGCGGATCACGGTGCCCTCCTGCCAGCTGCGGAAGACCTCGCGCACGTCGGTCACCTCGGGGGCGGCCTCCAGCAGCTCCCAGCCCTCGGCGAAGGCCTGCATCATCGCGTACTCGATGCCGTTGTGGACCATCTTCGCGAAGTGGCCGGCACCGACCGCGCCCGCGTGGACGGAGCCGAAGTCGCCCTCGGGCTTGAGCGCGTCGAAGACCGGCTGGACCTTGGCGACGTGCTCGGCGTCGCCGCCGTACATCAGCGCGTAGCCGTTCTCCAGGCCCCAGACGCCGCCGGAGACGCCGCAGTCCACGAAGCCGATGCCCTTGGCGGCCAGCGCCTCGGCGTGCTTGATGTCGTCGGTCCAGCGGGAGTTGCCGCCGTCGACCACCACGTCGCCGGGGGAGAGCAGCTCGGCGAGCTCGTCGACGGTCGCCTGGGTGGCGGCCCCGGCCGGGACCATGACCCAGACCACACGCGGGCCCTGAAGCTTGGTGACGAGCTCCTGGAGGCTCTCGACGTCGGAGATGTCCGGGTTGCGGTCGTAGCCGATGACGGTGTGGCCGGCGCGGCGGATCCGCTCGCGCATGTTGCCGCCCATCTTGCCGAGACCGATGAGGCCGAGCTCCATGACCAAGTCCTTACCTGTGGTGACGTGCCTGCCGGCGGCGCCCTTGCCGCGCTGTCCTGAGCCTACGCGCTGAAGCGACAGGGCCTCCCCGCGGTCGGGCCGACCGGGGGAGGCCTTCCACAGGCTGTACACAGCCTGTGGGTAACGCGTGCGGCGCCGGCGGGGATCAGCCGGAGAGGCGGACCGGCATGATCAGGTACTGGTACGCCTCGTCCGCCTCGGCGCCCACCGAGGCCTTGCCGCTGAGCAGGGCCGGCTTGGTCGGCGTGGTGAAGCTCAGCTGGGCGTAGGCGGAGTCGATGGCCTTGAGGCCCTCCTCCAGGTAGCCCGGGTTGAAGGCGATCGAGATGGAGTCGCCCTCCAGGGAGGCGTCGATCCGCTCGGTGGCCTGGGCGTCGTCGCCCGAACCGGCCTCCAGGGTGAGGACGCCCTCCTCGAAGTTCAGCCGGACCGGGGTGTTGCGCTCCGCGACCAGCGAGACGCGCTTGAGCGCCTCCAGGAAGGGCTGGGTCTGGATCGCCGCGATGGCGTTGAACTCGGTCGGGAAGAGGCTGCGGAACTTCGGGAACTCGCCCTCCAGCAGCCGGGTGGTGGTCCGGCGGCCCGCGCCCTCGAAGCCGACCAGGCCCTCGCCCGCGCCGCCCGAGGAGAGCGCGATCGAGACGTTGTCGCCGCTGCCCAGCGACTTGGCGATGTCCTGCAGGGTCTTGGCGGGCACCAGGGCGACCGCGGAGATGTCCGGCTGCTCGGGCTTCCAGAGCAGCTCGCGGACGGCGAAGCGGTAGCGGTCGGTGGCGGCCAGGGTGATCCGGTCGCCCTCGATCTCGACCCGCACACCGGTGAGCACCGGCAGGGTGTCGTCACGGCCGGCGGCCACCGCGGCCTGGCTGACCGCGGAGGCGAAGACGTCTCCGGAGACGGTGCCGGTCGCGGTCGGCATCTGGGGCAGGGCCGGGTACTCGTCCACCGGGAGGGTGGGGAGGGTGAACCGCGAGCTGCCGCAGACCACGCTGACCCGCTGGCCGTCGGTGGAGATCTCCACAGGCCTGTTGGGAAGGTTGCGCGAGATGTCGTTGAGCAGCCGGCCGGAGACCAGGACGGTGCCGGCCTCCTCGATGTCGGCCTCCAGCTCGACCCGGGCCGAGACCTCGTAGTCGAAGCCGGACAGCGCCAGGCTGCCCTCCTGCGCCGTCAGCAGCAGGCCGGCCAGCACCGGCACCGGCGGCCGTGCCGGGAGGCTGCGGGCAGCCCAGGCCACCGCCTCCGCGAGGACGTCACGCTCCACCCGGAACTTCACCGGTAACCGCCTCCTGGATCGAGCGCTCCCGCTCGCAAGTCTGGTTCGTCTGGTCTTGATCGTCGGTTCGGCTGGCCGCCGAGCTCTGCCGCTCCGCTTCCAGTCGCCGAGGACAGTCTGACGTACTCCACCGACAGACGGGGCAGACGGGCGGAAGCAACCCGAACAGATGTCGGGGATCCGTTGTCCACAGATTTTGGCCCCACCCGCTTTTGAACGAGTCGATGGGTCTATAGGTGTAGCAGTAGTAGTAGGGCCTGTGGAAACCGTGGATAACCCCGTTCGCGCAGGTCAGGCCGGGTTTTTTGTCCACAGGATGTGTGGACGGCGGCTGTGGACGAACACGGCCCGCTGTGGACGGCGGAGCGTTACCCACAGGGCACGCTGGGTATCCACAGGTTATCCCCAGTGCTGTCCCCAGATCCGGCCCCGGTTATCCACGGGCGCCGGTCAACATTTCGTGACGCCTTTCACACCAGGGCATGAACGTGGGTACACGCTTGTCGAACTGTGGACGCGCCTGTGGACAACCTGGGGATAACCCCGCCCTCCCTGGGGACAACCGGTGGATAACCCGGACGGCCCACTGACGGGCCGCCAACTGTCCACACCCTGTGGATAACGGTTGTGCACAAGTCCACAGGCACCTGACCTGCGCGGAAGAGCGTAGCGGCGCTCAGCCTGTGGAGGAATTCTGGATAACTTCCGGTTCCCCGCCCTGTGGACGGCGGGGAACCGGTCCAGCCTGTGGATTTCGGCCCTGCGCGCCGGGGCGGTTCGAATCCCCGGTCAGATGTTCGGCGCGGCCTGCGGGCTGGCGGAGCGTCCGTCGCAGGCATCCCTGCCCAGCCGGACGGCGGTACACACCTGTGGATACGCGAAAAGGGCGTCAGGACCGCTCCTGACGCCCTCCAACGGCCGTGGACGGCCTAGCTCTTGATGCGGTTGGTCAGTTCGGTGACCTGGTTGTAGATCGAGCGACGCTCGGCCATCAGCGAGCGGATCTTGCGGTCCGCGTGCATCACCGTGGTGTGGTCGCGTCCGCCGAACTGGGCGCCGATCTTCGGCAGTGAGAGGTCGGTCAGCTCCCGGCAGAGGTACATGGCGATCTGACGAGCCGTCACCAGCACCCGGCTGCGCGAGGATCCGCAGAGGTCGTCCACGCCCAGCCCGAAGTAGGCCGCGGTCTGCTGCATGATGACCTGCGCGGTGATCTCCGGTCCGGCATCCTCGTCCCCGCCCGGAATCAGGTCCTTGAGGACGATGCCGGCCAACTCCAGGTCCACCGGCGCCCGGTTGAGGTTGGCGAAGGCGGTGACCCGGATCAGGGCGCCCTCCAACTCCCGGATGTTGCGGGTGATTCGGGACGCGATGAACTCCAACACATCCGCCGGGGCGTTCAGTTGCTCCTGGATCGCCTTCTTGCGCAGGATCGCGATCCGGGTCTCCAGCTCCGGCGGGGTGACGTCGGTGATCAGCCCCCACTCGAAGCGGTTGCGCAACCGGTCCTCCAGCGTGATCAGTTGCTTGGGCGGCCGGTCCGAGGAGAGGACGATCTGCTTGTTCGCGTTGTGCAGGGTGTTGAAAGTGTGGAAGAACTCCTCCTGCGTGGACTCCTTGCTCGCCAGGAACTGCACGTCGTCCACGAGCAGGATGTCCATGTCCCGGTAGCGCTTGCGGAACGCGTCCGCCTTGCCGTCGCGGATCGAGTTGATGAACTCGTTGGTGAACTCCTCCGAGGACACGTAGCGCACCCGGGTGCCCGGGAAGAGGCTGCGCGAGTAGTGCCCGATGGCGTGCAGCAGGTGGGTCTTGCCCAGCCCGGACTCGCCGTAGATGAAGAGCGGGTTGTACGCCTTGGCCGGGGCCTCGGCGACCGCCACCGCCGCCGCGTGCGCGAAGCGGTTGCTCGCGCCGATGACGAAGGTGTCGAAGAGGTACTTGGGGTTCAGCCGGGCGGCCGGCTCGTCCTTGCGGGAGCCGCCGGCCGGGGGAGCGCCGGGCGGGGCCGGTACACCGGGGACGGCCTGGCGGTCGGTGGCGCGCTCGGCGCCGGACTTCTCCGCGGGGCGGCCGGGGGCCGGGCGCGGGGCGGGGGAGCGGCGGCCGGCCCCGGCCCGCGGCTGCTCGCCCGGCCCGGGGCCGTACGCGCCGCCGAAGAGGTCGCCCTGGGTGGTCGCCGGCGGCCCGGGCAGCGGGCGGTTCTCGCGCGGCGCCGGGCGGTCGGGCTCGGCCGGCTCGCGGTAGCCGGGCGCGGACTCGGGGTAGCCGGGGCCCTGCTCGCCGTAGCCGGAGTGGCCGGGGTGACCGGGGTGGTTCTCCCAGGACGGGGCGCTCTCGCCGCCGCCCGGCCAGCCCGGTGCTCCGCCCGGGCCACCGTAGGGCGCGGGGCGCTGCTCGTAGCCGCCGTAGCGGCCGCGCTCGTAGTCCTGCTCGTAGGGGCGCTCGTACGACGGCTCCCCGTACTCGCCGGCGTCCTCGCCGCCCGGGCCCGGGTACGGCTCGGCCGGTGCGGCGGGCATCGGGGTGGTGGGCACGGCGTTGGCGTCGACCATCACGGCGATCCGCACCGGCCGGTTCAGCTCGCGGCTGAGGGCCTCGGTCAGCTGCGGCAGCAGCCGGCCCTCCAGCACCTGCTTGGCCCGCTCGTTGGGGGTCGCCAGCAGGGCGGTGTCGTGCATCATCCACATCGGCTGGGTGCGCTGCACCCACTGCTTGTCCATCTCCCCGACATCCGGGTCGTTGACCAGCCGCTCGACGACTCTCGCCCAGACCGGGACGAGGTCGCTGTTGACATCAGCCACTGGTGCACGCTTTCTCGGTTCCCCGCGGCTCCAGCAGGGGGTGGTGGATCAAGAGACTGTGGATCGATGGGTCGGTTGTGAAGAACAAACCAGACAAGTCCTGCAACGGTAGTCAGCGAACAGGGCCGGATCAAGTCGTTGTCCACAGGCTGTGGGCAACGGCGGAGGCGTGAGGTCCCCGGCGGGGGCGGACGCGAACGGCCGGTTTGACCCTCGCGCCCCGTCCCGCGTACCGTAACCAGGTCGAGTTGTCGATGGCCGCTGCCGCATGTCCGCGGGTCCGCCCGCTCCATAAGGCGCGCAGCACGGGCGCCGTGGATTGCCTCAGACCCCAGCCGAACTGGGGCGATGGGCCGGATTTCCGTATCAGGGGAGATCACGCGGACGCACGGTGACGGCCAAGCGACCCCCCGTCATCCTACGATTCACCTCAGGAGCCCCCGAGTGAGCAAGCGCACCTTCCAGCCGAACAACCGTCGTCGCGCGAAGACCCACGGCTTCCGGCTGCGGATGCGTACCCGCGCCGGCCGCGCCATCCTGGCCGCCCGCCGTGGCAAGGGCCGCACCAGCCTGTCCGCCTGATCCGCGCCAGAGTCTGTTGTGCTGCCCTCCGAGAATCGGCTGCGGCGGCGCCAGGACTTCGCGACCGCGGTGAAACGCGGTCGCCGGGCCGGCCGGCCCCTTCTGGTCGTCCATCTCAGCAGAGACGGTGACCCCAAGGGGCAGGCCGACCGGACCAGCGACTCCCGCCCGCACGTCGCCGAGGGGACTCCTTCGGCGCGTGCGGGTTTCGTCGTGAGCAAGGCCGTCGGTCCGGCGGTCGTCCGTAACCTGGTCAAGCGCCGCCTGCGCCATCTTGTCCGTGATCGCCTGTTCAGGCTGCCCGCCGGTAGCCTGATAGTGGTGCGTGCGCTGCCCCAGGCCGCGTCCGCCTCGTACCAGGATCTCGAACGTGACCTGGACGCGGCGCTCAAGCGGCTGCTGAAGGTGGAGCCCGCCGCCTCGGCGCCGACGGGAGCAGGTCGATGAAGTACCTGCTGATGGGTCTGATCAGGGTCTACCAGTGGACCATCAGCCCACTGCTCGGTCCGGTCTGCCGTTATTACCCCTCCTGCTCGCACTACGGCTACGAGGCCGTGAAGGTGCACGGGGCGGTCAAGGGCGGCGGCCTGACCGTGTGGCGCATCCTGCGCTGCAATCCGTGGACGCCCGGCGGGGTCGATCATGTTCCGCCGCGCAAGCACCCGGTGTGGCACCGCCGGCTGCGCGATCTGCTGAACCGCAGGTCCGCCGCCGACCGGCCGGTGACCGCACCCCCCGCCGGTCCGGACCCCGAGGGCCCGGCGACCATTGGCTCTGTGGGGCCAATCCCAATGTCCAAGGAGCCTGACCGGTGACCTTCTCCTTCCTGAACCCCCTGTACACAGCGGTGTCCTGGATCATCGTCCAGTTCCACTCGCTGTACAGCCACATCTTCGATCCGGACGGTGGCTGGGCCTGGGGTCTGGCCATCGCGTCCATGGTGGTCGTCATCCGGATCTGCCTGATCCCGCTCTTCGTGAAGCAGATCAAGGCGACCCGGGCCATGCAGGCGATCCAGCCGAAGATGAAGGCCATCCAGGAGCGCTACAAGAACGACAAGCAGCGCCAGTCCGAAGAGATGATGAAGCTGTACAAGGAGGCGGGTACCAACCCGTTCTCCAGCTGCCTTCCCATCATCGTGCAGGCGCCGTTCTTCACCGCGCTCTACGGCGTGCTCGCCAAGGTCGCCAAGAGCGAGCCGATCGGGGTCATCGACGGCACCCTGCTGACCAGCGCGGGCAAGGCGCACATCTTCGGTGCCCCGCTCTCCGCGACCTTCGTGAGCAGCCCCGAGACCAGCGTCAAGATCGTCGTCGCGGTCATGATCATCCTGATGTCGCTGTCGCAGTTCATCACGCAGCGCCAGCTGATGACCAAGAACATGGACCTCACGGTCAAGACGCCGTTCATGCAGCAGCAGAAGATGCTGATGTACGTCTTCCCGATCATGTTCGCCGTGATGGGCATCAACTTCCCGGTCGGTGTCCTGGTCTACTGGCTGACCACCAACGTCTGGTCGATGGGCCAGCAGCTGGTCGTCATCCGCAACAACCCGACGCCGGGCAGCAAGGCGTGGGACGAGCGCCAGGTGCGGCTGAAGAAGGCGGGCCGGCTGAACCCGGACGGCTCGGTGATCAAGGGCGGTATGTGGGGCCTGCTTCCCCCGAAGAAGACGGCCACGACCGCCGAGGCCGTCGTCGAGGACGCGGTGCAGGTGCGACGCCAGCAGCCGCGCAAGCAGACCAAGGCACAGCGCCAGCACGGCGGTCAGACGACCAGCCTGACCAAGGACGCCCCGGCCCCGGCCGAGGAGACCGTCGAGTCCGGTGCCGACCAGCCGGCCGCGGCCAAGCAGGGCGCGGCCAAGCCCGCCGGAGCCAAGCCGGGCACCGTCCGGCAGCAGGGCGCCCGGCAGCAGCCGAAGCGCGGTGGCGGACAGGGCGGCCAGCGCCCGAAGAAGAAGTCCTGACCCGCCCCCGGACTGTCAAGGCAGCGCACAGAGCTTCGTTCCCGGCCCACCACCTGGGCCCCATCTCCGAAGGAGTCCATCAGTGACGGAAGGCACCACCTCCGCCATCGAGGCCGAGGCCGTCGCCAGCGCCGACGAGAGCCTCATCACCCGCCTGGAGCAGGAGGGCGACATCGCGGCGGACTACCTGGAGGGTCTGCTCGACATCGCCGACCTCGACGGTGACATCGACATGGACGTGGAGGGCGACCGTGCCCTGGTGTCCATCGTCAGTGATGGCAACGACCGTGCGCTCCAGCGCCTGGTCGGCCAGGACGGCGAGGTGCTGGAGGCGCTGCAGGAGCTGACCCGGTTGGCTGTCCACCGGGAGACCGGCGAGCGCAGCCGCCTCATGCTGGACATTGCCGGCTTCCGGGCCCGCAAGCGGTCGGAGCTGGCCGCGCTCGGCGCCGAGGCGGCGGAGCAGGTGAAGAGCACGGGGGAGCAGGTCAAGCTGCGGCCGATGACGCCGTTCGAGCGCAAGGTCGTCCATGACGCGGTGGCCGCGGCCGGTCTGCGCAGCGAGTCGGAGGGCGAAGAGCCCCAGCGGTGTGTGGTCGTGCTGCCGGCCTGAGACCGGCAGAGCGGTGCCCGGCCGAGACGGCCGGTGCGCCGGGACTGTCCGGATGGCGACTGACAGACCCCGTCCGCCTTGTGCGGGCGGGGTCGTTGTCCCTCTGCGGGGCCGCCGGGCCGAGAGCCCGGCGAGAGATGTTTCACGTGAAACGGTGCGATGCGCGGGTCGGTGGATCCGGGGAGCGGAGAGGTCGAGATGGACACGGAGAACGCGGCTGCCGGTGAGCCGGCGACGGGTGCCGGCAATTCGGCCGCTGAGGGTCCGGCGGTCGAGGGGCCGGCCGCCGAGGGGCTGACCGAGGCGCCGGCCGTGGCCCGGGAGGTCTTCGGCGACCGCTTCGACGCCGCCGTCCGGTACACCGAGCTGCTGGCCACGGCGGGTGTCCAGCGCGGGCTGATCGGCCCCCGCGAGGTGCCCCGGCTCTGGGACCGCCATGTGCTGAACTGCGCGGTGCTCGCCGAGCTGCTGCCGCCCGGATCGACCCTGTGCGACGTCGGCTCCGGAGCCGGCCTGCCCGGCATCCCGGTGGCCCTGGCCCGCCCGGACGTCTCGGTGACGCTGCTGGAGCCGCTGCTGCGCCGGACCACCTTCCTGGAGGAGGTGGTCCGCGAGCTGAACCTGGAGAACGTCACCGTCCTGCGCGGGCGGGCCGAGGAGATGGTCGGCAAGCTCGCGGTGGACGTGGTCACCGCCCGGGCGGTGGCACCGCTGGACCGGCTGGCCGGCTGGGGCCTGCCGCTGCTCCGCCCGCACGGGCAGATGCTGGCGCTCAAGGGCGACAGCGCGGAGCAGGAGCTGGCGGACTCGCGGGCCGGGCTGACCAAGCTGGGCGCCGTGGAGTGGTCGGTGATCTCGGTGGGCGAGGGCACCCTGGAGACCTCCACCCGGGTGATCCAGGTGAAGGCGGGGGAGAGCCCCGGCGGGGTGAAGGCGGCGACCCGGCGGGCCAAGGCGGCCCGGGCCGGGCGGAACGCGAACGCCTCGCGGGTCGGCGAGCGGGGCCGCGGCGGACGGCGCCGCGGCCGCTGAGCGGACGCGTGGGAACGGGCGGGCGGCCTCTTCGGGCCGCCCGCCCGTTCTGCTTCGCGACGGAGTGTCGCACCGTCAGAATTCCGACATAGCGGGCATGGTGTTTCACGTGAAACGTCGCTCCCTGCTCTCCGACGGTCTTGACCTCCGGCTCCGCCGCGGGCTCGGCCTTATCCGGGCGGCAACTGTTGCCGCTCCGGTTTCACGTGAAACACTGACCCCCATGCAGGACTCGGAGACCATCGACCAGATCGATGACACGCCCATCGCGCGTGCTGCCCAGGCTGCGGTCCGAGCGATCGGACGAGCGGGCGAGGGCCTTCCCCGGCCCGCCGCCACCCGGGTGATCGTGGTGGCCAACCAGAAGGGCGGGGTGGGCAAGACCACCACCACCGTCAACATGGCCGCCTCGCTCGCCATGCACGGACTGCGCGTCCTCGTGGTCGACCTCGACCCGCAGGGAAACGCCTCCACCGCACTCGGCATCGACCACCACGCGGAGGTCCCGTCGATCTACGACGTCCTGGTGGAGGGCAAGCCGCTGGCCGATGTGGTGCAGCCGGTGGTGGACGTCGAGGGGCTGTTCTGCGTCCCGGCCACCATCGACCTGGCCGGCGCGGAGATCGAGCTGGTCTCGCTGGTCGCCCGGGAGAGCCGGCTCCAGCGCGCCATCACCGCGTACGAGCAGCCGCTGGACTACATCCTGATCGACTGTCCGCCCTCGCTCGGGCTGCTGACGGTCAACGCCCTGGTCG
Organism: Kitasatospora sp. NPDC087315; assembly: GCF_044744345.1. Taxonomy (NCBI): domain Bacteria; kingdom Bacillati; phylum Actinomycetota; class Actinomycetes; order Kitasatosporales; family Streptomycetaceae; genus Kitasatospora; species Kitasatospora sp. NPDC087315. Next base: position 63,313 of record NZ_JBIUYD010000014.1, read on the forward strand.
CCGGTCAGGAGGTGCTGATCCCGATCCAGTGCGAGTACTACGCGCTGGAGGGTCTCGGCCAGCTGCTGCGCAACGTCGAGCTGGTCCGGGCGCACCTGAACCCCACGCTGCACGTCTCCACCATTCTGCTCACCATGTACGACGCCCGGACCAGGCTGGCCGCCCAGGTGGCCGAGGAGGTCCGGACGCACTTCCACGAGGAGGTGCTGCACACCGCGATCCCCCGTTCGGTCCGGATCTCGGAGGCACCCAGCTACGGCCAGACGGTGCTCACCTACGACCCGGGCTCGACGGGTGCGCTCTCCTACCTGGAGGCGGCCAGGGAGCTGGCGCTGCGCGCGGTGGGCATCGGGGTCGGTGGCTCGACGGTGGGCCAGCAGCGCGACGGCGGTACGGGGCAAGGCGCCCCAACGGCACAGCACGGTACGACGGAGGACAATCGGTGAGTGGTCGCAGGGGTCTGGGACGAGGGCTCGGGGCGTTGATCCCGGCCGCCACGCCGGGGGCCGGCGGGGCGGCGGCAGAGCCCGCGGTGGTCCCGTCCGCCCCGGCCTCGGTGGTGGCCGCGGGGACGGTGTCGCCGACGGCGGTGCCGGTGCTGCCGACCGGCCGCGGCACGGTGGCGGCGAAGGCCGCCGCGGAGAGCCTGCGGGAGCAGGCGGTCCGGGAGCGCGAGGCGGCGGCTGAGCTCGTCGGGGCGGACCTCGCCCAGGTGACCGGTGCGCGGTTCGCCGAGCTGCCGCTGGACGCGATCACGCCCAACCCGCGCCAGCCGCGCGAGGTCTTCGACGAGAAGAAGCTGGACGAGCTGGTCGCCTCCATCAAGGAGGTGGGCCTGCTGCAGCCGGTGGTGGTGCGCCAGGTCGGTCCGGAGCGCTTCGAGCTCATCATGGGCGAGCGGCGTTGGCGGGCCTCCCGGGAGGCCGGGCTGGAGCAGATCCCGGCGATCATCCGGGCCACCGAGGACGACAAGCTGCTGCTGGACGCCCTGCTGGAGAACCTGCACCGGGCGGAGCTGAACCCGCTGGAGGAGGCCGCCGCCTACGATCAGCTGCTGCGGGACTTCTCCTGCACCCATGACGAGCTGGCGGACCGGATCGGCCGCTCGCGTCCGCATGTCTCCAACACCCTGCGGCTGCTGAGGCTGTCGCCGCCGGTCCAGCGGCGGGTCGCCGCCGGGGTGCTGACCGCCGGGCACGCCCGGGCCCTGGTCGGCGTGCCGGACAGCAAGCGGCAGGAGCGGCTGGCCAGGCGGATCGTCGAGGAGGGCCTCTCGGTGCGGACCACCGAGGAGATCGTCACGGTGATGAACCACGAGGAGAAGCCGCAGCGCCAGTCCGGGCCGAAGGCGGGCAAGCTGATCTCCCCGGCCGTCAACGATCTGGCGAGCCGGCTGTCGGACCGCTTCGACACCCGGGTCAAGGTCGAGGTCTCGCAGCGCGGCGGCAAGCTGGGCAAGGGCAAGGTGGTGCTGGAGTTCGGCTCGGTCGAGGACCTGAACCGGATCCTGGACAGCCTGGCCCCGGGCGAGGACGGGCTACGGCTGTCGCAGGGCTGAGCCGGGCCGAAGGCGAATCCCGATGGGTGCATGTTCCACGTGAGCGGTGTTTCACGTGAAACATGCACCCATCGGCGTTCGGGGGGAATGCTCGACTGTGGAGTGGACGAGGAGGTGCGGGGTATGGGACGCCGGATCGTTCCGCTGACGCTGGACAACCTCGGAGATCTGCCGACGACCTGCCGGTCCTGTGTGTTCTGGGAGCTGGACCCGGTCAGCGGGCGGGCGGCGGTCGAGTCCGGCAAGCCCGAGCAGGAGAAGGAGGCGTGGATCTCCGCGGTGCTGCTGGAGTGGGGGTCCTGCGGCCGGATCGTCTATGTGGACGACCAGCCCGCCGGGTTCGTGCTCTACGCCCCGCCCGCCTATGTGCCCCGCTCGCAGTCGTTCCCGACCAGTCCGGTCTCTCCGGACGCCGTCCAGCTGATGATCAGCCGGGTACTGCCGGGCTATCAACGGCAGGGGATCGGTCGGGTGCTGGTGCAGACGGTGGCCAAGGATCTGCTGGGCCGCGGGGTCCGGGCGGTCGAGGCCTTCGGCGCGGTCGGACGGCAGCCGCCGAGCTGTGTGCTGCCGGTCGACCATCTGCTCGCGGTCGGCTTCAAGACCGTTCGTCCGCACCCCCGCTACCCGAGGCTGCGGCTGGAGGCGCGGACCACGCTGTCCTGGCGGGGCGATGTGGAGGGGGCTCTGGAGCGGCTCCTGGGCGGGGCGCGCAAGGAGCCGGCGCTGCGGCCGTTCTGAGCCGGCCGACCGTTCCCGGCCGCTCGCCCGGAGCCGGGCCGAGGGGGAGGAACACGACGAGGGCGGGGCTCCCGATGGGGGAGCCCCGCCCTCGTCGTGCCGGTCGGGCCGGACCTAGATGAACTCGGCCAGCTCGCGCAGCAGCGCGGCCTTCGGACGGGCGCCGGTGATCGACTTCACCGGCTCGCCGCCCTTGTAGACGATCAGCGTCGGGATGGAGATCACGTTGTACTGAGCCGCGGTCTGCTGGTTGTTGTCGACGTCGAGCTTGGCGATGGTCAGCTTGTCGCCGTGCTCGGCCGCGATCTCCTCCAGGATCGGGGCGACCTGGCGGCACGGGCCGCACCAGGTGGCCCAGAAGTCGACCAGAACGGGCTTGTCGCTGTCCAGGACGTCGGCCTTGAACGTCGCGTCGGTGACGGTGGTGGTGGCGCCGGCCACGGGAACTCCTCGGGATCGAACGGAGAGGGCTGCTGCCAGAAGAACAACGGGCGGGCCCGTTCTGTTTCTGCCTGGCCGGGGCGGGGGTGTTTCACGTGGAACACCCCCGCCGGGGGCGGTCGGTGGTGCGGAGGTCAGACCGCGACGGTGGCGGCCTGGGCCTCGAGGTCGGCCAGCGCGGCCAGGTAGCGCTCGGCGTCCAGCGCGGCGGAGCAGCCGGTGCCGGCGGCGGTGATGGCCTGGCGGTAGGTGTGGTCGACCACGTCGCCCGCGCCGAAGACGCCGGGGATGCTGGTCCGGGTCGAGGGGGCCTCGACCTTGAGGTAGCCCTCGGCGTCGAGGTCCAGCTGGCCCGTGAAGAGGTCGGTCCGCGGGTCGTGGCCGATGGCGATGAACAGGCCGGTGACGGCCAGCTCGCGGGTCTCGCCGGTGGTGGTGTCGCGCAGGGTGACGCCGGTCAGCTTCGGGTCCCCGTGGATGGCCTCGACCGCGCTGTCCCACTCGAAGCGGATCTTCTCGTCGGCGAAGGCGCGCTCCTGCATCGCCTTGGAGGCGCGCAGGGTGTCACGGCGGTGGATGATCGTGACGCTGCGGGCGAAGCGGGAGAGGAAGGTCGCCTCCTCCAGCGCGGTGTCACCGCCGCCGACCACCGCGATGTCCTGGTCGCGGAAGAAGAAGCCGTCGCAGGTGGCGCACCAGGAGACGCCGCGACCGGAGAGCTTGTCCTCGTTCGGCAGGCCCAGCTTGCGGTGCTGGGAGCCGGTGGTGACGATCACCGCGCGGGCCTTGTGGACGTTGCCCTCGGAGTCGGTGACGGTCTTGATGTCGCCGGTGAGGTCCACCGCGACGATGTCGTCCGGGATCAGCTCGGCGCCGAACCGCTCGGCCTGCGCCCGCATGTTGTCCATCAGCTCGGGACCCATGATGCCGTCCCGGAAACCGGGGAAGTTCTCCACCTCGGTGGTGTTCATCAGCGCGCCACCGGCGGTGACGGCCCCCTCGAAGACCAGAGGCTTGAGGGAGGCACGGGCGGTGTAGAGCGCGGCCGTGTAGCCGGCCGGGCCGGAACCGATGATGATCACGTTACGGACGTCGCTCACTGCATCTCCTGGTTCGCATCGCGACCCGCGTTAGGTGCGGGGAGGGCGGTCCTGCTCCGCCGCCCGGGACAACGACTGACCAGTGTCTCGCATTCCCAGGCGGATCAGTACCAGGTGCCCGCAGTCCGGGAGCGCCGGGCCGTGCTGGGCGTGGATCGCTCGGGAACGGCCGGTCAGCGGGCCGGGACCGTGCGGTGCAGCAGGACCGGCCCGCAGCCGGGGGAGCGCAGATAGACGTCGAGCAGCCCGGACCGGTCCGGCACCGGGTACACCAGGACCTCGACCGGGGCGCCGGCGTAGCTGCCGCGGTCGGTGGCCAGCGGCGGTCCGTCGGCGGGCGCCGGGCAGGCCGGGGCGGAGCGGCCGCCACCGCCGAGCCCCTGCGTTCCGTCGGCGGGCGGCCCGTCGGCGGGCGTTCCGTCGGCGGGCCCGGAGGGGACGGAGGGCTTGGCCGCCGGGGGAGCGGGGGTGGCGGTGGTCCGGGCGAGCAACTGCTGGATCTGGGCCGCGAGCCGGTCGTCCCGGTAGACGGTGCCGCCGGCGGCGTGCTCCGCCCTGCCGTCGGTGGTGGCAGCGGCGGCGGCCGGGGCGTCGGCCTTCGCCATGGTGCCGTCGACGGACTGCCGGTCCGCGGGGCGCAGCAGCAGGACGCCGCCGAGGCCGATCGCGAGCAGGGCGGCGGCCGAGCCGAGCAGCAGGCCGGCCCGTCGTCGGCGGGGGCGGGAGCGGCCCGCTCCGGTGGCGCCGGGACCGGCGGGCGCCGTGGCCGCGGACGGACGGCCGGGCGGCGGTGCGAGTGGGGGTGCGGGCGCCGTGGACGGCGCCGCGGCAGGGCGGGACGGCCGGGCCGGGGGCCCGGCCCCGTCGTCGGCCGCAGCGGCCTCCTGGGGGCCCTCCACGGCCTCGGCGACCGCGGCGGCCAGGGCGGCGTCGAGCCGCCCCGCGAGGTCGGCGGGCATCGGCGGCGGTTCGACGGCGCCCAGCAGTGCCTGGACCTCGGCGAGCGCGTCGGCCGTCTCGCGGCACTCGGCGCAGCCGTCCAGGTGCCGTCGCAGGGCCCCGGCGGTGGCGGCGGACTCGACCAGCCCCTCGGCGAGGTCGGCGAGCTCGTCCGGGTCGGGGTGCGGTCCGGTGGGGTCGGGGGAGGAGAGGGGGGCCGTCATCGCGCGCTCGCGTCTCCTTCCAGGATCGGTCGGCCGGTGTCCAGGCCTGTCCCTGGGACGGTACGGGGCCCCGAGGGGTTCCCCGGCGGGGCGGCGGCGCCCCGTTCCGCCGGTGCCGTCGTCCCGGGAGCGGGCGCTGTTTCACGTGAAACGGCGGGTGCGCCGCCGTCGCCGCGCAGATGGCGGACCAGCGGGAGCAGCCGGGCCCGGCCCCGGGCGCAGCGGCTCTTCACCGTCCCGACCGGCACGCCCAGCAGTTCGGCCGCCTCGGCGACCGGATAGCCCTGCATGTCGACCAGGACCAGGGCGGCCCGCTGCTCGACCGGCAGCTCGGCCAGCGCGGCGGTGAGTTCCCGGTGCACCTCGGCGCGGACCACCGGGCTGTCGGCCGGTTCGGCGGAGCCGACCAGGGCGTCCAGCCGCCGGGGGTCGTCGTCGAGCGGTCCGGTGCGGCGGGTGGCGGTGCGGCGGGCCCGGTCCAGGCAGGCGTTGACCACGATCCGGTGCAGCCAGGTGGTGACGGCCGAGCGGCCCTGGAACGTGTGGGCGGAGCGGAGCGCGGAGACCAGCGCGTCCTGGAGGGCGTCGGCGGCCTCCTCACGGTCGCCGAGGGTGCGCACCGCGACCGCCCAGAGCCGGTCGCGGTGGCGGCTGACCAGCAGGCCGAAGGCGTCCCGGTCGCCGGCGACGTGCCGGGCGAGCAGCGCCGCGTCGTCGTCCGTCCGGTCCACGCCGTCCGCCACCGCCACCCCTCCCGTGTCCTGCGCTCCGGTGTGCCAGGCCCTGCCCCCGCCGTGCCGGTCCGGTCAGCCGGAGACCTTGACCTCGGCGATCCCGCCGCGGTACCTGCCGTCCGATGGATCCTTCGGCAGGCTGGTGATCCAGATCAGGAGGTAGCGCGTGGTGACCGGGCTCTCCAGGGTGTAGTCGGCCGTGGGGCCGCTGTGCTTGCCGAGCACCGTGTAGTCCCCCGGCTGCGCCTTCAGCGGGGCGGCGGCGGCCTGGGCGTTCGGCACCCGCAGCTCCGCCGTGGTGGAGCCGAGGAACTGGACGTTCACCGAGCTGACCGCCTGCGGCGTGCCGAGGTCGATCAGCAGACCGGTGCCCTCCTTGAGGAGGGGCTTGGGACCGAACGGGTCGTTGTACCACTGCGGGACCCAGGCGGTGTTCGGGTCCCCGTCGAAGGCCTTGGCGGTCGAGTAGGCGCCTTCCGGGCCATCGCCCTGCGGGTTGTACGACTGCGCGTCCTTGACCGGGATCGGCACCGGTGTGTGGGTGGTGGCGTGTGTCGTCGGTGAGGTGACGGTCGCGGACGGGGAGGTCGCCACGGCGGGCTGGTTGTTGCGCAGGCTGTCGACCAGCTGCCAGGAGGCGACGCCGATCGCGCCGAGGGCGACCGTCCAGGCCGTCACCTTGAGCACCCGGCGCAGCCGCCGCCGGGTGCGCCGGGCGGGGACCGGGCGGGGACCGGCCGGCGGCTGGGCGATGCCGGGGGCGGCGACCACCCGGGTCGGGTTGGGCGCGGTGGGCAGCGCGTGCGTGTTGTGCCGGGGCGGGGCGGTGAAGGCCGGCAGCTCCGGCTCGGGCTGGCGGATGCGGGGCATCAGCGCGATGGCCCTGGCCAGCTGCTCGGGGGTGGTGATCGGCTCGGCGTGGTGCGGCGGGTGGTCGAAGAAGGCGCGGGCGGCCAGCTCGGACAGACCCTTGTGGACCCCGGCCCTGACCTGGTCCGGCGGCACCTCGCGGAGGTTCTTCGGCAGCCCCTGGAGGTCGTAGCGGTCCTCGGGGAACGGCCAGCGGTGGGTGAGCGCGGCGTACAGCAGGGCGCCGATGGCCCGGGTGTCGGTGCGCTCGGTGTCCTCGGCGGTGTCCTCGGCGGTGTCCTCGGCGGGCAGGCCGCGCAGGGCGGCGTCCACCGCGATGCCGTTGATCCGGTACTGGCCGCTGTCGGTGCGCAGCACACAGCGCGGGGTGAGCCGCAGATGGGCCTGGCCGCGCTGGTGGGCGGCGGCCACGGCATCGGTGACCTGGCGGACCATCTGGTAGGCCTCGTGCGGCTCCATCGGGCCGTCGGCGAGCAGCTTGGCGAGGTCGGAGGCGTGCGGCAGCCACTCCCGCACGACGTAGACCAGCTCGCCCTCCTGGACGGCGTCCAGGACCTGGACGAAGCGCGGGTCGCCGAGCAGCGCGGCGGACTTGGCGGCGGCCAGGACGGCGCGGGCCCGCTGGTGCCCGGAGGCCATCAGATGGACGCCGACGGCCCGGCGCAGCTTCTCGTCGACCGCCCGCCAGCTGCTGAAGGTCTCGGTCTGGGAGATGCACTCCTCCAGCCGGTACCGGTTGCCGATCTTGTCGCCGCTGTGCCGCAGGGGGGCCGGCAGGGTACGCGGGAGGGTGCCGGTGGCGCGGGGGTCGACGGTGGGCTGCGGGTCCTGCGGAGGGCGGCCGGCGGGGTGTCCCGAGGGCGCACCCGCGGACGGCTTCGCCGCCCCCTGGCCCGTTCGGCGCCGGTCCGCGGCGGCGGCGCGCGCGGCGCCCGCGGCCAGCTCGGCGGCGATCTCGTCGGCCGACAGCGGTGCGGTGATCTCCGAGGTCTCCTCGCCGCTGGAGGCGGTTTCGGGGGAGCGGTCGGCGGTGTCGTCGGCGTCGTCCGTCCCGGCGGCCGTGTCGACCGCGAGCTCGTCGATCGCGGCGGCCAGCGCGGCCTCGTCCGTCGTCCCGTCAGCCGCTGACGTGTCGACGACCGCCTTGGTGCCATCAGCCACCGTGGTCCTGCCTCCCCTTGTGTCGCCCCGGCCTGAGAGAGTCGCTGGAGCACGCGGGCGGGCAGGCCCAGCGCTCCAGGACAATTGTGCCCACTCTTCTCCACCGGGTACGACCGCTGAAAGGTCCGGGCGGTTGCGCGGTGGTGGAGAGATGTGGTGCGGATCCGGCACTGGGCCGCCATCGCGGAGCCCGGGACGACCCGGGAGCCGATGGCGGCCCAGTGCCCGCCCCGGTGGGGCGGAGAACCCCGTCCGTCCGGTTGACGCCCGGTCAGGGCGGCGGCCGGTGCGGCCGGTTGGTACGTGTGGTCAGCGGCCCAGTCGGCCGCGGACCATCCCCAGCATGGCGTTCAGTTCCTCGATCCGCAGCCGCTTCGCGATCAGCACGAAGACGGCCAGCTGGAGCCCGCCGGCCAGGACGACCGAGAGCACGCTGCCCGGCCAGCCGCCGAGAACGCGCTGGACCGCCAGGCTGACGGCCAGGCCGACCACGGCGGCGGGCACACAGGCGGCCGCCAGCCGGCTGTAGGTCCTGCCGATCCGCTTGGTGTCCAGGCCGCCGATCTTCCGCTTCAGCTTCGGTACGGCCACCATCACTCCGATGGCGTACGCCAGACCGTACCCGAACGCCATGCCCGTCACCGTCCACTCGGGCGGCAGCACGAACCAGCAGAGCACCGAGAAGACGGCCTGGCAGGCCGCCACCCAGACGGTGTTGGAGAACGGCGTGCGGGTGTCCTCGTAGGCGTAGAAGCCGCGCAGCATCACGTACTGCGCCGAGTAAGGGATCAGGCCCAGTGCGAAGGCGGAGAGCATCAGACCGACGTTGGTGGCGCTGAGCAGGACGGTCCGGTCGCCGCCCACCGCGTAGATCGCGCGGCCGATCGCCGGGCCGAGGGCCAGGAACAGGAACGCGGCCGGGACGACCGCCACCGCGGTGGTGCGCAGACCGTGCGAGAGGTCGTCGCGGACCGCGCCGGCGTCCTCGTCGGCGGCGGCCCGGGAGAGCCGGGGAAGTACCGCGCTCATGATCGAGACGGTGATCACGGCCTGCGGCAGCTGCCAGATCAGCAGCGCGTTGGAGAACGCGGCGAGGCCCACACCGCGGTGGCCGGTCTTCTCGGCGGCGCTGCCGGCGGCGGTGGCCAGCTGGGTGATGACCAGGAAGCCGGCCTGGTTGGCGAGCACGAAGAAGAAGGTCCACTTGGCCAGCCGGCCGGCCTTGCCCAGACCGTGGCCACGCCAGTCGAAGCGCGGCCGGAAGCGGAAACCGGCCGCCCGCAGGTACGGGATCATCGCCAGCGCCTGGACCACCAGGCCGACCATGGTGCCGATGCCGAGCAGCCGGACGCCCTCGGGCGAGACGGTCTCCGGGGTGACCTCGGTGCTGCCGAAGCTGCCGTAGACCCAGATGTACGCGGAGAAGGTGAAGATCACCACGATGTTGTTGAGGACCGGGGTCCACATCATCGCGCCGAAGCGGCCGCGGGCGTTGAGGATCTGCCCCATCACCACATGGATGCCCATGAAGAAGATGGTCGGCAGGCAGTACCGGGCCAGCGCCACGGTGGTCGCGGCCCGGGTCGGGTTCTCCATCATCGGGTGCGAGATCAGCTGGACCAGCAGGGGCGCCCCGACCACGGCCAGCAGCACCACGGCGCCGAGCCCGACCATCACCAGGGTGAGCAGCCGGCTGGCGTAGGCGGTTCCGCCGTCCTCGTCGTTCTTCATGCTGCGCACCAGCTGCGGCACGAAGACCGCGTTCAGCGCGCCGCCGCCGATCAGGATGTAGAGCAGGGTCGGCAGGGTGTAGGCCGCGTTGTAGGAGTCACCCATCACGGCGATGCCGATCGCGCTGGTGATCACCATGGTGCGCAGGAAGCCGGTGCCCCGGGAGACCAGGGTGCCGGCCGCCATGATCGCGCTGGAGTTGAGCAGGCTCGTGACCTTGCCGCCGCCACCGGCCGCGGGCGCCGGGGCGGTGCGTTCCTCGGCGGCGAGCTCCTCCAGGGGCTCCACCGCGGGCGGCAGCTGCACCGCCGCCACCTGCCTGGTGGCCTCCTCCTCGGAGAGCGGCGGGTCGAACTCGATCGGCGGGACGAACGGGCGCTGCCCGTCCGGGTCGTGCGGGTGTCCGTGCTGTCCCGGGTACCCGCCGCCCGGGGGGAACGGCGCGGGTGCGACGGGCGGCGGGCCCAGCGGGGGCTGTCCCATGAACGGCTGGACCAGCGGCGGCTGGGGCATCGGCGGCTGGGCCGCGTAGGCCTGGGGCCCGGGGGGCTGGACCAGCGGCGGCTGGGGCTGGGCCGCCGCGGCATGGCCGCCGCCGAACAGCGCGTCCACCCCGACGTACTCGGTGGTCTCGGAGTCCCACGCCGAGTGCGCCGGGCCGGGCTGCCACTGCGGCTGGCCGCCCCACTGGCCGCCCCACTGGGCGCCGGACTGGCTGTCGGCCTGGTTGTTGGCCTGGTTGTCGGCCTGGGCCGGCTGCTCCCAGCCGGGCCGGTTCTCCTGCCAGCCCGCCTGGGCCGGGGCGTCCCAGCCGGGCTGCACCGGCGGAACCGGCGTCGGGTAGCCGCCCCCCTGCGGCGGCAGCTGCGGCGGCACGTCGTAGGCGGCGGCCTGCTGCTGCGGCGCGGCGGGCCGGGCGGCCCCCAGACCGTACGGGTCCTGACCGTCCTGGTGGCCCTGGTACGCGTTGGCCGCGTACGGGTCCTGGGCGTAGGTGTCGGCCACGTACCAGTCGCCGGACGGCGACTCCGCGGCCGGCCGGCCCTCACCGCGGCCCGGCGGCCGCTCCTCGCTGCGCCCGGTCATGTCACCTCTTCGCTGTCGTGGGGGAGGCCGCCCCGGAATCGGGGGGTGTCGGCGGTATCAAGGACCAACCTTCTCATCACTGGTGGCCTGATCCCGGCCATCTGCGGCGCTGCCGCGCGGTGTCTGCGCGGCTCCTCCACGTTCGGGCCCCTCCCCGTCGCCCGCGTCCCCGGCCGGGGCGGGCTCTTCGGAGAGCGGTGCGTCGGGGTCCTCGGTGTCGGTCCCCCGCCGCTTGCGCTGGCGGAAGAAGCGCAGCGCCGCCAGCAGCAGCAGCACCAGGCCGCCGCCGAAGACGTACAGCACGCCGTTGGTCACCGAGGTGACCTCCACGGTGAACCGCTGTTCGTCGCCGTACGGCCGGGAGTCCGGGCCGGTGGTCCAGAGCTGGGCGGTCATCTGGACGGGCCCGTTGTTCTGCGCCTCGGCCTGGAACCGCAGCGTGACGCTCTGCGAGGCGGGCAGGACCAGCTCCTCCGGATCGCTGACCCGGAGCCGGTTGGGCTGGGTCGGGCGCAGCACCAGCTTGAGATTGGTGACCGGCTGGGTGAGGTCGTTGCGGACGCTGACCTGCAGGACCCCGGTGTCCCCGGCGAGGGTGATGACGTTCTTCTGCGGCACCTTCACCGCTTTGGTCAGATCGCCGAGGTAGGTCGACACCCCGTCGCGGTAGGTGCTGCCGGCCGGCGCCTGGGTCCGCCACTCCGTCGACATCGAGCGGACCATGGCCGCGCTGAACGGACCGCGCACCCGCTGCGGCAGGGTCAGGACGCGCATCAGCAGGTCCAGATCGCTCTGGATCTTGATGGTGCCGGTCAGGTCCGAGGACGGCAGTTCCGAGGAGCGTGCGTGGGCCGGGTAGTCGGCGGCGGCCGGGACGGAGCCGTTCGCCTTCGGGTCGGGGGCGCTCTGGGCCACCACGTCCAGCTTGACCTGCTCCACCCACTTGCCGGTCTGCGCCGTCTGCAGGGCCGTGGCCAGCACCTTGGCGGTGTCGGCGGTCAGCTCGCGCGGCGGCATCACCAGCAGGCCACGGGGGTTCTGCGGCTCCTGGCGGCTGATCACGAAGGTCTCGGCCAGGAAGCGCTGCACCGCCAGGGTCTGGGCCTGCGGGGTGTTCAGGTCCGACTGGAACAGACCGGCGATCGTCTCGTCGGCCACCACCCCGGTCTGCCCGTTGCCGATCGGGCGTACCGCGGTCGGCGTGTACTTCAGCGCGTCCGACTCCGGCAGGCTCGCCCCGTTCACCAGCACCAGGCCGGCGCCCGCACGCTGGGCCACGCCCGCGATCTGCTGGTCCAGATACCCCTGGTACGGCCAGGCCACATCGGAGCGGGTGTCCACCGCCAGCCGGCCCTCGACGGTCAGCCGGCCCGCCGTGGCCGCCTTGCCCAGCGCGGCGTCCATGCCCTGCAGGTCGGCGCCGTTGTGCGCGATGGAGGCGAGGTCCGGGTCGGCGTACGGCAGCGACACCACCTGGCTGGTCGGCTTGGCGACGGCCGTGCGCAGCTTCTCCAGCCAGGCCGTCGCGGCGGCCTGGCCGGTGCCCTGGACGGTGTTGTCCTCCTTCGCCGCCTGATGCTCGGTGCCCGGCTTCTGCACCCGGTACGGCCTGGTCATCGCGAACGCGGTGTCCAGCAGGTCCGGGTCGACCACCCAGGTCAGCCCCGGCAGCTTGGATCCGGTGTCCACCAGCTCGTACAGCCGACCGCCGGGGGAGAAGTCGGCGGCCAGGCTGTCGTCGCGCAGCACCGAGACGGTCTGCTCGTTCTCGGAGATGGTCTGCGCGGCCAGCACCGGCGCGTGCACCAGCGGCCACAGGGTGGCGACCTTGGACGGCTGCGCGTCGGCCGGCGTCGGGCTGTACGGCAGGAACGTCCGGGCGATGCCGAGCGGCCGGTCGCGCTGGTTGTCCGCGGTCGAACCCCAGACGTCCACCGCCAGCTCGTACACGCCCTCTCCGGAGAGCTGGAGGTCGTTCACCGCGACCCCCAGGGTGTACTGCTGGGTCTGGCCCGGTCCCAGCTCGTTGAGCGCGTACTGCGGGCTGTCCAGCTCGACGCCGTCCGAGCCGGTCGGGCTGGTCCGGCCGGCCACGTTCAAGAGCTCGCTGCGGGCCGTCAGCGGCTTGCCCGACCAGGGCTTGCGCACCGCGGCGTGCGCGGACTTGAGCACCGACTTGCCACCGTTGGTGACCTGGCCGGTGATCGTCACGGTGCCGTTCTGCGCGGTGACCATGGGGGTCATCGTCTCGATGGTCATCACCACCGGGTACTCCGCGGAGACGGTGGAGTCGGCGGCCGGGAGGTTGCCGCCGTTCGGCAGCGCGCCGGCCGGCGCGGCCGACAGCAGCGCCAGCGCCGCGCCGACGGCGGCCGCGAACCGCCGGGCCGTGCGCGCCGCGCGGCGCCCCGGCTCCCCCCGGTCGGCGGCATGCCCGGTCCGTCCAGGCTGTCCGTACGCCTCCAGGCCCGAGTGCCGTGCCGGCTCGCCCACGCGCTTCGCCCTCGCCGTTCTCGATCGCTCGCTGCTTGATGCTGTCGCTGCTTGGTGCTGCGGATGCTCCGCCGGCCGATACGCGCGGCCGTGAGGAGTAGCCGTGAGGAACGCGGCCGTCCGCCGTCCGGTCGGCCGTGACGGCACGCGGCACGGCAACCGCTTCCCGGTGCCCGCGACCCGCTCCACCGGCATGGTAACGATGCTGCCAGGGGTGCGGTGTTGCGGCCCTTGAGCTGAGACGCCGAAAACGCGCGGGCGGTTGAGCCGCCCGGGCACGTACCCTTGTGAGCCGTGTCCACTGTCAATGAGCCCACTGCCCACGAGTCCGGCGCCCATCATTCCAGCACCGCCACCCAGGTCGTCCCAGGCCTGAGCGAGGCGCAGACCCTCGGGCTGCAAGAACTGCTGCGGGTCTCTCCGGTCGCCGACGAGATCGCCCGCCGTTTCGAGGCGGCCGGTCACCGGCTGGCGCTGGTCGGCGGCTCCGTCCGGGACGCCCTGCTGGGCCGGCTCGGCAACGACCTGGACTTCACCACCGACGCCCGTCCGCACCAGGTGCTCAAGCTGGTCAAGGGCTGGGCGGACGCCGTCTGGGACGTCGGCATCGCCTTCGGCACCGTGGGCGCACGCAAGGACACCCCGCAGGGCTCCTTCCTGATCGAGATCACCACCTACCGCTCCGAGGCGTACGACCGGACCTCGCGCAAGCCCGAGGTCAGCTACGGCGACACCATCGAGCAGGACCTGGTCCGCCGCGACTTCACGGTCAACGCGATGGCCGTCGACCTGCCCGGCCGCGGCTTCGTCGACCCGCACCACGGACTGGAGGACCTGGAGGCGCGGGTACTGCGCACCCCGGCCACCCCGGAGGAGTCCTTCTCCGACGACCCGCTGCGGATGATGCGCGCCGCCCGCTTCGCCGCCCAGCTCGCCTTCGAGCCCGCCCCCGAGGTCGTCGCCGCGATGACCGCGATGGCCGACCGGATCTCGATCGTCTCCGCCGAGCGGGTCCAGGCCGAGCTCAACAAGCTGCTGCTCGCCGACCATCCGGTGAAGGGCCTGCGGCTGCTCGTCGACACCGGGCTCGCCGACCACGTGCTGCCCGAGCTGCCGGCGCTGCGGCTGGAGCGTGACGAGCACCACCGGCACAAGGACGTCTACGAGCACTCGCTGACCGTCCTGGAGCAGGCCATCGACCTGGAGCAGGACGGCCCGGACCTCACCCTGCGGCTGGCGGCGGTGCTGCACGACATCGGCAAGCCGCGCACCCGCCGGTTCGAGTCGGACGGCCGGGTCTCCTTCCACCACCACGAGGTGGTAGGCGCCAAGATGACCCGCAAGCGGATGCGCGAGCTGAAGTACTCCAAGGAGCTCACCGAGGACGTCTCCCGCCTGGTCGAGCTGCACCTGCGCTTCCACGGTTACGGCGGCGGCGAGTGGACCGACTCCGCGGTGCGCCGCTACGTCACCGACGCCGGGCCGCTGCTGGAGCGCCTGCACAAGCTCACCCGCTCCGACTGCACCACCCGCAACCGCAAGAAGGCCACCGCGCTCTCCCGCACCTACGACGGGCTGGAGACGCGGATCGACGAGCTGAGGGCCCGGGAGGAGCTGGACGCCGTCCGCCCCGCCCTGGACGGCAACCAGATCATGGAACTGCTCGGGCTGAAGCCGGGCCCCCAGGTCGGCAAGGCCTACAAGCACATGCTGGAGCTCCGCCTCGAACACGGCCCGATGGAGCACGACGAGGCCGTCGCCGCGCTCCGTGCCTGGTGGGACGTCCAGCAGGGCTGAGGTCGGGTTCGGCCGGGCCTCGAACCGTCAGGCATCCGTTAGCACATTCACTCGAAGATGTGGTTCGGTCTGGGTGGCCGTGGCATTCGGGTGAGGGCCTCGTTGCTCCGTCCGAGGGAGGGGACGTACCCCTCCGGAAGGAGCGACGAGGCCATGGCCATCGAAGCGGTGCTGTTGGAGTCCCCCACGATGCGCGCGAGCGTGGCGGACCGGGTGGAGACGCTGGACCGGGTGCGGGCACTGAGCCTGCTGCCGGACGGCGTGCACGTGACGACGGAGGGCGTCGCGCGGTACTTCGGGGTGGGTGAGAAGGCGGTGTACTCGCTCGTCATCGATCACCGCGCCGAGCTGGTGATGAACGGGTACTCGGTGGCGACCGGGGCCCGACTGGCCTCCTTGAAGGAGGTCTGTGGAATCAAGACCCGGGCCAAGTCCCTCGCGCTGTTCACCCGGCGCACCGTGCTGAACGTCGCGATGCTCCTGCGGGACAGCGAAACCGCACGTCAGGTGCGGTCCTACCTGCTGGACGCCGAGCGGGTCGCCCGGCCGGGGCCGGTGGAGAACCCGGTCGACCGGCCTGTGGACGACGGGCCTCTGCCGCCGGAGGGGAGCATCGACGCGGCGGTGGTGCGGATCGCCGAGTCGGTCGTCCGCCAGGTCGTCGCCACCTCCGTCACCCCGCTGCTGAACACCCTGGTGGCCGAGGTCGGCCGCAACAGCCACAAGCTCGACGCCCTGGGCGACCGGGTCGACCGGCTGGAGCGGATCGTGCTGGACGACGACGAGAAGGCGGCGGCCCGGCGGCGGCTGCGCCTGCTGCGGGCGCTGGACGAGGGAGCCGAGCCGGAGGAGCTTGACGAGCTGCTGCGATGAGGACGGGCAGGCGAAAGGGGGTGGCTCCGGAGGGATTCCGGGGCCACTCCCCTGCGATCGCCGCAGCGCGTCGGGTCGGCTGTGGGCGGCCTGAGAAGGTCAGGACTTCTTGACGGGCGGGACGCCGGTGCCGGTGGTCAGCGGGCCGAGGCAGAGGACGTACCGCTTCTTGTTCCAGCGCCGGCCGCTCTTGCCCGAGACCGCGCTGGTGGACCCCGTCGTCTGTCGGCAGCGGGCGGTGTCGGTGGTGTCGTTGTACTTCGCCACGACCTTGTAATTCGCTTGGGAATCAGTGCACTTGACGATTTCGACGTCGCGCGTACCGGTCGCCTTCACACAGTCGCCGACCTTGGCGCTGCTGCCGCTCGGCCCGCTGACGAAGTAGCCGACGATCAGAGCGAGGCCGCCCAGCACGGCACCGACGATCTTCAGCTTGGCCTTCCGGCCGGTCCCCGGCGTCGGCTCGGCGGGCACCGGGTCGGGCGGCGGGCCGTACGTCGGAGAGCCGTACTGGGGCGGTGGGCCGTACGTCGGCGGCTGCTGTCCGTACGGCTGCTGACCGTACGGGGGCGCGGGCTGGGCGGGCTGGGGCGCGCCGGGATAGCCGTACGCCGGTGGCGGGCCGAACTGCGGAGCCGGAGCACCGTGCTGCGGAGGCACCGGCTGCGCCCCTGGCGGCCCCTGCGGCGGGCCGAACTGCGGCGGCTGCCCAGGGTGCTGGGGTGGAGTGCTCATCAGGTTGTCCCTCGAGACCGGGTGCTGTCGCTCCGACAGTTCTGACGTACCTTAGCGACCCTTGGCGCCTCGCCCGGACGCGACCGGTTCTGAGGGGCACGGGGTCTCAGGAGGACCGGTCACCGGGGAGCGGGCCGGTCCGCCGGGCCGCCCGGAGGTAGAAGACGGCGGTGAGCGCGTACACCAGGGCGACACCCGAGACCACCGCGGCCGACCGGCCGGAGAGCGGCAGCACCAGCGCCGTCACCAGCGCGGCGGCGACGAAGGCGACGTTGAACAGCACGTCGTAGATGGCGAAGACCCGGCCTCGGTACTCGTCCTCGACCGATTCCTGGACCATGGTGTCCGCGCAGATCTTGGTGCCCTGGGTGACCACCCCGAGCAGCAGCGCGGCGATCAGGCAGGGCACCAGTGAGAAGCCCAGGCCGAGCGCGGGCACGAAGACCACCGGCGCCGCCAGACAGGCCGTCATCCATCCGGCCAGCCCGAGCCGGCGGGTGCACCAGGGGCTGATCACCGCCGCGATGAAGAACCCGGCGGCGGAGAGGCCGACCGCCTGCCCCAGGGTGACCAGCCCGGCCGCGCTGTCGGCCGGATCGTTGAAGGTGTAGCGGGCGAGCATCACCAGCACGACGATCAGCACGCCGTAGCAGAACCGGGCCGCGGTGACGGCGGTCAGCGCGTGCACCGCGGGCCGGCAGTCCCGGACCAGGTGCCGGAGGGCCGAGTTCAGCCCGCGGGCGGCCCGGACCAGGGCCTGGCCGAGCGGCGGGTGGCCGGCGTGCTGCTCGGGGCCGAGCAGGTCGGGGTCCATCCGGCGGGCGGCCAGCGCCGCCGAGAGGTAGAGCAGCGCGGCGACGGTCACCAGGGCCGCGTCGGCCGTCGGCCCGGGGGACATCACCTGGTGCAGCAGGAAGCCCATGCCGCCGCCGGAGGCCGCCGCGACCGTACCGAGGGTGGGGGAGAGCGCGTTGGCGGTGACCAGCTGGTCCTGCCGCACCACCCGGGGCAGCGCGGCCGAGAGACCGGCCAGGATGAACCGGTTGAGTGCGGTGACCAGCAGCGCGGAGGCGAAGAACAGCCAACTCGGGGCCTCGGCCAGGAGGAGGGCGCCGGTGAGCAGGCCGAGCCCGAACCGGGCGAGGTTGCCGTAGTACAGCACCTGGCGGCGGCGCCAGCGGTCCAGCAGCACACCGGCGAACGGGCCGATCACCGAGAACGGCAGCAGCATCACCGCCAGCACCGAGGCGATGTCGGCGGGAGAGGACTGCTTCTCCGGGGAGAACACCACATAGGCGGCGAGCGAGACCTGGAAGACGCCGTCGGAGAGCTGGGAGAGCACCCGGGCGGTCAGCAGCCGGCGGAAGTCGCGGCCGCGCAGCAGATCGAGAAGTGTGGCGCGTTGCGCGGACTGGTGGGTGCTGCTGTTCTCCGTGATCGCCACCCGCCCAGACTGCCATGGAACCGGCCGGTGTTTCACGTGAAACATTCGCCGGAAACGCCGGAGGGCCCGCGATCGTCCGATCGCGGGCCCTCCACGGAGGTGGTGCACCGCCGTCGCCTGGTGCCGGGGCCCAGGGCCCCGGCACCAGGCGGGCGTGAAGTGCTCAGCGGGCGTGAACCCCGCGGCGCCGGAGGCCGGTCAGCGCTCGACCTCGCCGCGGATGAACTTCTCGACGTTCTCGCGGGCCTCGTCGTCGAAGTACTGGACCGGCGGGGACTTCATGAAGTACGAGGACGCCGACAGGATCGGGCCGCCGATGCCGCGGTCCTTGGCGATCTTCGCGGCGCGCACGGCGTCGATGATGACGCCGGCGGAGTTCGGGGAGTCCCAGACCTCGAGCTTGTACTCCAGGTTCAGCGGGACGTCGCCGAACGCGCGGCCCTCGAGGCGGACGTAGGCCCACTTGCGGTCGTCCAGCCAGGCCACGTAGTCCGACGGGCCGATGTGGACGTTCTTGGCGCCCATCTCGCGGTCGCGGATCTGCGAGGTGACGGCCTGGGTCTTGGAGATCTTCTTGGACTCCAGGCGCTCACGCTCGAGCATGTTCTTGAAGTCCATGTTGCCGCCGACGTTCAGCTGCATGGTGCGCTCGAGGATCACACCGCGGTCCTCGAACAGCTTGGCCATCACGCGGTGCGTGATGGTGGCGCCGACCTGGGACTTGATGTCGTCACCGACGATCGGCACGCCGGCCTCGGTGAACTTGTCCGCCCACTCCTTGGTGCCCGCGATGAACACCGGCAGGGCGTTCACGAAGGCGACCTTGGCGTCGATGGCGCACTGGGCGTAGAACTTGGCCGCGTCCTCGGAGCCGACCGGCAGGTAGCAGACCAGGACGTCGACCTGCTGCTCCTTGAGCACCTGGACGACGTCGACCGGGGTCTCGTCGGACTCCTCGATGGTCTCCAGGTAGTACTTGCCCAGGCCGTCGAGGGTGTGACCACGCTGGACGGTGACGCCGGTGGGCGGCACGTCGCAGATCTTGATGGTGTTGTTCTCGCTGTTGCCGATGGCGTCGGCCAGGTCGAAGCCGACCTTCTTGGCATCGACGTCGAAGGCGGCGACGAACTCCACGTCACGGACGTGGTAGTCACCGAACTGGACGTGCATCAGCCCGGGGACCCTGCCGGCCGGGTCGGCGTCCTTGTAGTACTCGACACCCTGCACCAGCGACGCGGCGCAGTTGCCCACGCCCACGATGGCTACGCGAACCGAACCCATTCCGGTTGCTCCCTGTGATCTCATGAGAGCCGCCGGGGCTCGGCGGCACTCGTCCTGCTTCTTCGATGACTGCTTGACGGGCGCGAGGCGCCCACTCCTGCCGCGTGGCACAGGGCTGACGCGGTGTCAGCGCTCCTGGGCGGAGCGCCCCGGGCGGTCGTACGGTGGCCCGGGCGGGTCCGAGGACCCGTCCTCCTGGCCACGGCCGTCCGAAGTCTGTTCGGATACTGCGGTGTTCGGCCCGCCGGTGGACGGCCCGGTCCGGCCGGTGCGGTTGGCCCGCTCGGTCTCGATGAGCTCGTTGAGCCACCGGACCTCGCGCTCCACCGATTCCAGTCCGTGCCGCTGCAGCTCGACGGTGTAGTCGTCGAACCGCTCCCGGGCCCGGGCGAGCGAGTTGCGCATGCGCTCCAGGCGCTCCTCCAGCCGGCTGCGGCGTCCCTCCAGGACGCGCATCCGTACCGCGCGGTCGGTCTGGCCGAAGAACGCGAAGTGGACGCCGAAGTGCTCGTCCTCCCAGGCGTCGGGGCCGGAGTCGGCGAGCAGTTCCTCGAACCGCTGCTTGCCCTCGGGGGAGAGCCGGTAGACGATCTTGGACCGCTTGCCGTTGAGCGCGGTGGCCGGGACGTACTCGACGTCCGGGTTGTCCTCGACCAGGAAGCCCTGGGCCACCAGGCTCTTCAGACAGGGGTAGAGCGTTCCGTAGGAGAACGCGCGCAACGTTCCGAGGAGGACGTTGAGCCGCTTGCGCAGCTCGTACCCGTGCATCGGGGCGTCATGGAGCAGACCGAGAACGGCGAACTCCAGCACTCCTGAGCGCCTGCCCATTGCTGTCGTCCTCCTTCCCTCCGGCCGTTTTCCGGCCGCCGTGTCCGGCGGTATGTCGCTCCGATGTATCGGCTCGATATATCGAGAACAGTAAACCGGGGTCTCCGAAGGGGCAAGGGGGGCGCGCGTGAATGTGATCACAAGGCGACGCGCGGGCGGGCTTGGCAACGGGCGTGTAATGATCTACTGCCGTTTTGCGGTCATACGTAACTGATGCCCGATTAGTTGTATATCTCGGCTGCGTACGCTGTCGCGTGTGCACGAGGACCAACCTCCGGGGTCAGGGCGGTTGCGGGCATCGGACGTGAACCCTGCCTTCAGGCTCGACCGCCTGGCGAGGAGTAGCTGGAAACATGAGCGAACGACGGCGGAGGTCGCCGAACGGCGGCGGTGGGCAGCCCCCGGGCGGCAACGGCCGCCCGAGCGGAGCCGGACCCGATGAGCCCGGCCCGGAAGGTTCCGGCCGGCGGCGCCCCCCGGGCGTCAGGGAGACCGCGCAGCAGCCCCGGATGACCCGTGCCGAGCTGCGCAAGGCCGCCCAGAAGGGCGGCAGGCGCGGTGGTGCCGCGGCAGAGCCGCCGGCCGGACGGGGCGGAAAGCCCGGCGGTCCCGGCAAGCCGGGCAAGAAGCGGTTCATCGACTACCCGCGCTTCGGCAAGCAGGGCGTCCGCCGCTGGCTGCCGTCCTGGAAGCAGTGGCTCACCGGCTTCCTGGTGGTCTTCGCGACCTGCGTCGGCGGGGTCTGGTACGCGTACGCCAACACCGAGATCCCGAAGATCCACGACCTGGTCAAGGACCAGAACAACATCTACTACTGGGCCGACGGCACGGAGATGACCCGCAAGGGCGAGACCAACCGGCAGATCGTCGAGCTCTCGGAGATCAGCCCCTCCCTGCAGAACGCGGTGATCGCGGCGGAGAACGAGACTTTCCGCACCGACAGCGGCATCGACCCCAAGGGCATGCTCCGCGCCGTCTACAACATGGCGACCGGCGGCGAGACCCAGGGCGCCTCGACGATCACCCAGCAGTACGTCAAGAACGCCTACCTCAGCCAGGAGCAGACCCTCAGCCGCAAGGCGAAGGAGTTCTTCATCACCCTGAAGGTCAATCAGGACATGGAGAAGAACGACATCCTGAGGGACTATCTGAACATCAGCTGGTTCGGTCGCGGTGCCACCGGCATCCAGGCCGCCGCCCAGGCGTACTACGGGGTCGACGCCAAGGACCTCGACATCTGCCAGAGCGCCATGCTGGCCGGCCTGCTCAAGGGCGCCACCCTGTACGACCCCACCAACCCGGCCAACCACGACCGCGCGGAGGGCCGCTGGAAGTGGATCCTGGAGCGGATGGTCACCACCAAGAACGCCACGGCCGAGGAACGGGCCAAGTGCACCGCGTTCCCCGAGCCGATCCCGCGCAAGCCCTCGGCCAACATGAACGGCGAGATCAGCTACCTGGTCGACACCGCCAACAAGTTCGTCATGAGCAAGGACCCCCAGATCACCCAGCAGGTGATCGACAAGGGCGGTCTGAAGATCTACACGACCTTCGAGAAGGACAAGGTCGACGCCCTGAAGGCGGCCGTCGACGAGGTCAAGGGCGAGACGCTCAACCTGCAGAAGCGCCCCGAGCAGGACAAGTGGGTCCAGTTCGGCGCCGCCTCCGTCCGGCCCGGTGACGGCGCGATCGTCGCCCTCTACGGCGGCGACGGTGTGGAGAACCAGCACTTCGACAACAACGCCGACGCCAAGGGCGTCCAGGTCGGCTCGACCTTCAAGCCGTTCGTGCTGGCCGCGGCGATGCAGATCGGGGTGCAGACCGAGACCGACGACAAGGGCAAGCCGAAGCGGATCAACGCGGACAGCCGCTACCTCTCCGACGACATGTCCGAGATCCACAAGCCGGACGGCTCGCTGGTGATCGGCGACGACGGCAAGCCGTATCGGCAGCGGAACGAGGACCCCGGCAAGCGCGGCTACGTTTCGCTGCGGCAGGCCATGCAGAATTCGTACAACGTTCCGTTCGTCCAGCTCAACCAGGATGTCGGCGGCCAGAACGTGGCCAACATCGCGGAGGCGATGGGCGTGCGCAAGGAGAGCTTCGTCGACCCCAAGACCCCGACCTTCGCGCTCGGTACCTCCACCGTCAGTCCGATCCGGATGGCGACGGCGTACGCGACCCTCGCCGCCAGCGGCAAGGAGGCCGACCCCTACTCGGTGACCAAGGTCGAGTGGAGCGGCAGGGAGCGCCCCGGGTTCGCCAAGCCCGCGCTGAACCAGGCGCTGGAGACGGCCGTCGCGGACAACGTCACCGACGTGCTGGTGAACGTGGCGAAGAACGGTACCGGTTCCAAGACCAACACGCTCGGCCGCCCGGTGGCCGGCAAGACCGGTACCACCGACGAGAACAAGTCGGCCTGGTGGGTCGGCTACACCCCGCAGCTGGCCACCAGCGTCGCGATGTGGCGCGAGGACCCGGTCAAGCACGAGCGGCTGTCGCTCAAGGGAACCGGCGGCAAGGACTCGGTGCACGGTGGTGACACCCCGACGGACATCTTCACCCGGTACATGAAGGCCGCCCTGGCCAGCGAGAAGAAGATGGACTTCCCGGCCCCGCAGCCGATCGGCAGCCAGGTGGACTCCTCCGGCGCCCCGAGCACCGCGACCGCCACGACCTCTCCCTCGTCGACCGAGACCGTGCCGACCACCGCCCCGGAGCCGGGAGTCCCGCTGCCGCCGCAGCCGACCACCACCCAGGGCCCGGCCTGCGTCCCCGGCGCGGACTGCCCGGGCACGGTGCCGAGCCCGACGACGACCAGGACGCACCCGACCGGTGGTGGTGGCGGCGGTGGCGGAGCCTCGCCGACCTGCATCATCGGGAACATCGGGTGTACGACGCCGACCCCGACCTCCACGGACCCGGGTGGCGGCAACGGCGGCGGCACCGGCGGCGGCAAGCCGTCCGGCAGGCCGAGCACCTCGGCCACGCCGACCGGCGGTACATCGGGAAATCCGATTCCCTAGCAGGCTGACGGTGTGATCAACGGCGGTGGCGGCCCTCTCCGGAGGGCCGCCACCGCCGTTTCGCCGTATTCGGCGCGATTCGTCACGGCCGTGGCGGGGCGCCTGCCGGGCCGTTGCGGGGGCCTCCTCGTCCAGCCGGGACAGGTGCGGCAGGATGTCCCGCATGACGTCGAGCGCTCCTGACGAAACCGTCGGCCGGACCGGGCCCGAAGAGGCCGCCGGGCCATCCCCGACGGACCCCGCCGCGGCGGCCGCGGCAGCCGCTCGGAGCGACCGGCCCGCCGTGGCGGCCCCGTCGGCTCCGGCCGCCCCGCCGGCCAACACCGTGGTCGTCCCGGCGGACGAGGACCCGGTGGCGGCGGCCGGCAGCGAGGTGATCGGCGGCCCGCCCGGCCGGCGCGCCCTGCTGGGCGTCTCCTGGTGGATCCCGGCGCGCTTCCTGGCGCTGCTGGTGATCGTGGTCTCGGCGCTCGGCATGGTGCAGAAGCTGCCCTGCTACAACGAGGCCTGGTTCCAGCCGGGTTCGCCGCAGTACATCCACGCCTGCTACAGCGACATCCCGCACCTGTTCTCCGGGCGCGGCTTCGCGGCCGGACTGCACCCGTACGTGGACCGGATCCCGGGCACCTCCGGTGATCTGCAGTACCTCGAATACCCGGTGCTGACCGGCCTGTTCATGCAGATCTCGGCCTGGCTGACGCCCGGCGGCGGCAGCAGCCAGCAGCAGGAACAGTGGTTCTGGGCGATCAACGCGGGCCTGCTGATGGCCTGCGCGGTGATCGCGGTGGTGGCGCTGTCGCGCACCCATCGCCGACGCCCCTGGGACGCCCTGCTGTTCGCGCTCGCCCCCTGCCTGCTGCTGAACTCCACGGTCAACTGGGACCTGCTGGCGGTCGCGCTGGCCGCCGTCGCGATGGCCTGGTGGGCCGGCTCGCGCCCGGTCTGGGCGGGCGTCTTCATCGGCCTGGCCACGGCCGCCAAGCTCTACCCGCTGCTGCTGCTCGGCCCGCTGCTGGTGCTCTGCTGGCGGGCCGGCCGCTGGCGCGACTTCCGGGCGGTGCTGGGCGGCGCGGTCGCCGCCTGGGTGCTGGTCGACCTGCCGATCATGATCGCCAACTGGCAGGGCTGGTCGACCTTCTACGTCTTCAGCAAGCACCGCAAGGAGGACTACGGCTCCTTCTGGCTGATCCTGATGCAGGGCCGGGGCGTGGCCCTGGAGAACCTCGACACCTTCATCGCGGTGCTGATGGTGCTCAGCTGTCTGGGGATAGGGTGGCTCGCCTTCTCGGCGCCCCGCCGCCCGCGCTTCGCCCAGCTGGCCTTTCTGGTGGTGGCCGCGTTCGTCCTGGTCAACAAGGTGTACTCACCGCAGTACGTGCTCTGGCTGCTCCCGCTCGCGGTGCTGGCCCGGCCGCGCTGGCGGGACTTCCTGATCTGGCAGTCCTGCGAGGTGCTCTACACCCTGGGCATCTGGTCCCACCTGGGCTTCGTCACCGGGCCCAAGCAGCACGGGATCAACGAGTCCTGGTACCACTTCGCGATCGTCCTGCACCTGCTGGGCACGCTCTACCTGTGCGGCATGGTGATCCGCGACGTCCTGCAGCCGGAGTCCGACCCGGTGCGCTGGGACGGCAGCGACGACCCGTCCGGCGGGGTGCTCGACCAGGCCCCGGACGTCTTCGTCCTCGGCGCCGCCCGGCGGCTGCGCGAGGAGGAGACCTACGCCGCGTACGCGCCGGCCGGCCCCGAGGAGTGGCTCAAGGAGCCGGAGCCGGCCGAGAGCGGCAGGCCGCAGTAGCGGCCGGCCGGCCCGGCGCCCTGCCGTCCGTCCTGCGCCACGGTCCGTCGCGCCCTACCGGTCGACCACGCGGTCGAAGTGCGTGGTGGTGTGGCGGACCTGGAGGCCGAGCTCGTCGCCGACGGCCGGCGGCTTGGTCTCGCCGTCCAGGAACAGCAGCGAGACCTGCATGTGCGGCGGCTCGGCGAACCAGAGCTGCTTGCCGGACCAGTTGTACGGCGACTTGGTCTTGTTGACGGTCGCCAGGCCGGCCCGGGCGATGCCCTTGGCCCGGGAGGACATGCCCTGCACGTACTTCGGCGCCTCCAGGCCGATGCCGTGCGCGGTGCCGCCGGCGACCACCAGCAGGTGGCCGTCGGTCGGCGCCGGGTGCTGGCGGTAGCCGTAGCGGTCGCCCTTGACGACCGGGGTGACGTCCAGGACCGTCGCCCGGACCTCCAGCGCGTCGTGGTCGCCCAGCCAGAGCCGGGTGCCGATCCGGGCCCGGAAGACGGTGTCCGGGTAGCGCTGGGCCAGCTGCTCCATGCCCGCCGCGCCGAGGTGGCTGACGAACACGGTGTGCACCGGCACGCCGGCCGCCCGGGCGGTGTCCACCCAGTACGCCACCTCGTCGACCGGGTTGCTGCCGTCCGGCCGGTCCATCGGCAGGTGCAGCGCCAGGCCCTCGAAGGAGACGCCGTCCAGTTCGGCGGCGACCGCCGTGAGGTCGGCCGCGCTCACCCCGTGGCGGCGCATGGTGGTCATGCACTCCACCACCACCCGGGCGCCGTGCAGCGCGTGCAGCGCGCCCAGGTTGGCGACCGTCCGGATCACCCGGGCGTGCGGCAGCGGGAGCACCTCCTCGCCGACCCGGTACGGGGTGAGCACCAGCAGCTCGCCGCCGTACCAGTCGGCGGCGTCGGCCGCCTCGTACGCGGTCCCGACGGCCAGCACACCGGTGCCGAGCAGCGTCGCCTCCTCGGCGAGCCGGTGGTTGCCCAGGCCGTAGCCGTTGCCCTTCGCCACCGGAACCAGGCCGGGGAACTCGGCCAGGACGGACCGCTGATGGGTCCGCCAGCGGTCGGTGTCGAGGTAGAGCGACAGCGTCATCGGGTCATCTCCCAGGGGGTGTTGGGCACGGCGGAGCGGATGCGGCTCAGCGCCTCGACATGTAGAGGTCGAGCGCCTTGTGCAGCAGCTTGTTGAGCGGGAAGTCCCACTCGCCGAGGTACTCGGCGGCCTGGCCGCCGGTGCCGACCTTGAACTGGATCAGGCCGAACAGATGGTCGTTCTCGTCCAGCGTGTCACTGATGCCGCGCAGGTCGTAGACGCCGCCGCCGAGCGCGTACGAGTCGCGCATCATCCGCCACTGGATGGCGTTGGACGGCTTGACCTCGCGCTTGTGGTTGGCCGAGGCGCCGTAGGAGTACCAGACGTGCTCGCCGACGACCAGCATCGTGGTCGCGGCGAGCGGCTCGCCGTCGTGGTAGGCGATGTAGAGCCGCATCCGGTTCGGGTCCTCGGCGGTGAGGGCCTTCCACATCCGCTGGAAGTACGACAGCGGGCGCGGGGTGAAGCGGTCGCGCTCGGCGGTCACCAGGTACAGCTGGTGGAAGATCGGCAGCTCGTCGTAGCCGCCCTGGAACACCTCGACGCCGCTCTTCTCGGCCTTCTTGATGTTGCGGCGCCAGAGCTGGTTGAAGCCCTTCTGGATGTCGTCCAGCGAGCGGTTGGCCAGTGGCACCTGGAAGACGTAGCGCGGCTGGACGTCGCCGAACCCGGCGCCGCCGTCCTCGCCCTGCAGCCAGCCGGCCTTGCGTAGCCGGTCGGCCACCTCGAAGGCGCGCGCCTCGTACCAGTCGGCCTCGACGTCGCGCAGGCGCTTGGCCTGCTTGCCGGCGATGGCCTCCTTGATGGTCGGCGCGTCCCAGCGGCGGATCACCACCGGCGGGCCCATCTTCACCGAGAACGCGCCCTGCGACTTCAGGTGCGCCAGCATCGGCGACAGCCAGCGGTCCAGATCGCGGTCGAACCAGTCGATGACCGGGCCCTCGGGCAGGTAGGCCAGGTACCGCTTGAGCTTCGGCAGCTGCCGGTAGAGCACCAGGCCGGCGCCGACGATCTGGCCGGAGTCGTCGAACCAGCCGATCGACTCCGAGCGCCACTCGGCCTTCACATCGCCCCAGGACGGCACCTGCATGTGGCTCGCCGAGGCGCGGCTCCTGATGAAGGCGAGGTGCTCCTCGCGGGTGATCGTCCTCAGGCGCAGGCTCATGCTCGGTGCTCCTCGTCGGTCGGGCTGCGGTGGGCCCAGGTTCTCGGGCTGACCTTATCGTCCGGGATCCCGGCTCCTGCGGCTGCGGGCGCGCAGGCGCCCCCGGCGCATACCTGTCTCTTCCAGATACGCGACGGGGGCGCCGGGGGTTCCGGAACCGCCGGGACGGACGGGGCGGGCCGGCCCCGGAGCTCGCGGGCTAGCCCCAGAGCCCGCCGCGGGCGATGCCCAGGTAGAAGCCGACCGCGGAGGCGACCAGCGCGATCATCAGGACGAACCGCTCGGCCGTGGTGACGGAGATGAACTGTCCCCAGAAGCCGGTGATGATCCCGAAGAGCCCGCTCCAGGAACTCACCAGGTGCAGATCGTGGAAGAACGAGGTGGCGAAGGCCAGCACGCCCAGCAGGGCGGTGACGCTGACCAGGGTGTTCTCGCGGGGGTGCCGGTGGCCGTCGGTGTTCAGGGTGAGGGCGGGGAGCCGGTGAAAGGACAGAGCCATGAATCCCACCTCCTGGCGGGGAGACGAACGGGCAGGAAACCCGTTCCGTCCAGATTGCGGGGATTGGGCATGGATCACAACCCCTATGCATTTTGTTCGGCCGTCCGGGTGCGGGTAGGCTGTGCCGTCTGCACTGGTGTAGTTGTGCCCCTCTTGCACCCTCTTCCGGGTCGGTGGGGCCCGATTGTCCGACCCGGCCGCTACGGTGGGCCGGTGTCGTCACCACACCGGTGCCGACGCTGCACAACCCTCCTGCCACGGAGAGACCGTGGCCGCTGAGTCCAAAGGAGGTGGGTTACACATGCGTCACTACGAGCTGATGGTCATCCTCGACCCCTCGGTTGAGGAGCGCGCTGTCTCCCCCCTGATCGAGAACTTCCTCACCGTCGTCCGCAATGGCGGCGGCAAGGTGGAGAAGGTCGACACCTGGGGTCGCCGCCGTCTGGCTTACGAGATCAACAAGCAGTCCGAGGGCATCTACTCGGTCATCGACCTGAAGGCCACGCCTGAGGTCGTCAAGGAGCTCGACCGCCAGCTTGGCCTGAGCGAGTCGGTTCTGCGGACCAAGGTCCTGCGCCCGGACACCCACTGAGCCACCTCTGAGGCCTTCGGGTCTCGGGTAGCTCGCGACCGCTGTTTCACGTGAAACAGCGGTGAACGGACATCTTCCCGAGAGGTCATCACCACCATGGCAGGCGAGACCGTCATCACCCTCGTCGGCAATCTCGTCGACGACCCCGAGCTGCGCTTCACCCCGTCGGGTGCGGCGGTCGCGAAGTTCCGCATCGCGTCCACCCCCCGCACCTTTGACCGTCAGACGAACGAGTGGAAGGACGGCGAGAGCCTCTTCCTCACGTGCAACGTCTGGCGGCAGCCGGCGGAGAACGTGGCCGAGTCGCTTCAGCGCGGCATGCGGGTCATCGTGCAGGGCCGGCTGCGCCAGCGGTCTTACGAGACCAAGGAAGGCGAGAAGCGGACGGTCTTCGAGGTCGAGGTCGACGAGGTCGGCCCGAGCCTGCGTTCGGCGACCGCGAAGGTCACCCGGGCCAACCGGTCCGGTGCCCCCGGTGGCGGCGGCTTCGGCGGCGGCCAGCAGGGCGGCGGCCAGGGCGGCAACTGGGGCGGCGGTGGCGGCCAGCAGGGCGGCGGCGGCTGGGGTGGAAACTCCGGCGGCGGCCAGTCCGGCCCGTCCGACGACCCGTGGGCGTCCAGCGCTCCCTCTGGTGGCAACCAGGGTGGCGGCAGCTGGGGAGCCCCGTCCGGTGGCGGCTTCTCGGAAGAGCCCCCGTTCTAAGAGCTGACAGATTTCGTGCGGCCCGGCCACGGGCGTCGAGAGACGCCCGCCGGGCCGTGAACCCCAAATGGAGCACACAATGGCGAAGCCGCCTGCTCGCAAGCCGAAGAAGAAGGTTTGCGTCTTCTGCAAGGACAAGGTCAACTACGTTGACTACAAGGACACGAACCTGCTGCGGAAGTTCATCTCCGACCGCGGCAAGATCCGTGCCCGCCGGGTCACCGGCAACTGCACCCAGCACCAGCGTGACGTCGCCACGGCCGTGAAGAACAGCCGTGAGATGGCGCTGCTGCCCTACACCAGCACCGCGCGCTAAGAGAGGGTGACCAAGTAATGAAGATCATCCTCACGCACGAGGTGCCGGGTCTCGGCTCCGCCGGCGAGGTCGTCGAGGTCAAGGACGGCTACGGCCGCAACTACCTGGTCCCGCGTGGCTACGCCATCCGCTGGACCAAGGGCGGCCAGAAGGACGTCGACGCGATCCGTCGCGCCCGCAAGATCCACGAGATCCAGACCCTCGAGGCCGCCAACGAGGTCAAGGGCAAGCTCGAGGGCGTCCAGGTCAAGCTGGCCGTTCGTTCGGGCGAGGCCGGCCGTCTGTTCGGCTCGGTGACCCAGTCCGACGTCGTCGAGGCCATCAAGGCCGCCGGCGGCCCGGCCGTGGACAAGCGCGCCGTCGCGATCGCTTCGCCGATCAAGACCGTGGGCACCCACAAGGTCTCGGTCAAGCTGCACGCCGACGTCCAGGCCAACCTCGACGTCGCCGTCGTCGCTGCCTGAGTTCCGTAGCAGTGGCCCGAGGGCCGGTCTCCTCCGTTCCGGGGGAGACCGGCCCTCGGTCGTTTCCGGGCCTGGTCCGGCCGGACGCGGGCCGGCGCCGTTCGGCTCAGGCCCGGACGGCGCCGGTGACCAGCCACTTGCCGTCGCGGGCGCGCCGGCCCAGGAAGACCCCGCGGACCAGCATGAACAGGTTCATCGCCCACCAGAGCCCGGCCAGCCCGGCGCCGAGCGCCGGTACGGCCAGGGCCGCCGGTGCGAAGACCGCCAGGGTGGCGAGCATCGCCCAGGCCAGGTACGGGCCGTCCCCTGCGCCCATCAGCACCCCGTCCAGGACGAAGACCAGACCGGAGACCGGCTGGCAGAGCGCGAGCAGCAGCAGGACGGTGTTCAGCTGGGCCTGCACCGCCGGGTCGGGGGTGAACAGCGGGACGTACAGCGGCCGGGCCGCCACCAGCAGCAGGCCGAGCACCAGACCGGAGCCGACGCCCCACTCGACCATCCGCCGGGTGGCCGCCTTCGCCCCCGGTACGTCCTCGGCGCCCAGGTAGCGCCCGATGATGGCCTGGCCGGCGATCGCGATCGCGTCCAGCGCGAAGGCCAGGAAGCTGAACAGCGTCATGGCGATCTGGTGCGCGGCCACCTCGTCGTCGCCCAGCCGGGCGGCCACCGCGGTGGCGATCATCAGGACCGCGCGCAGGCTCAGGGTGCGGACCATCAGCGGACCGCCGGCCCGGGCGCAGGCCCGGATCCCGGTCGCGTCCGGTCGCAGCGAGGCCTGCTCCCGACGGGCCCCGCGCACCACCACGACCAGGTAGACGGCGGCCATCCCGGTCTGCGCGAGCACCGTGCCCCAGGCCGAGCCGGCCACGCCGAGCCCGGCGCCGTACACCAGGCCGATGTTCAGGCCGAGGTTGGCGGCGAAGCCCGCGACCGCCACCAGCAGTGGCGTCCGGGTGTCCTGGAGTCCGCGCAGCACGCCGGTGGCGGCCATCACCATCAGCATCGCCGGGATGCCCAGCGCGCTGATGCGCAGATACGTGACGGCATGGGGCGCCGCGGTGTCCGAGGCGCCCAGGACATCGGCCACCCAGGGTGCCAGCAGCAGGGTCAGGGCGACCACGCCCACGGAGAGTGCCAGGGCGAGCCAGATTCCGTCGATGCCCTGCTGGACGGCGGCCCGGCGGTCCCCGGCGCCGATCCGGCGGGCGACCGCCGCGGTGGTGGCGTAGGCGAGGAAGACGAACACCCCGGTGGCGGTGGTGAGCGCGGCCGAGGCGACACCGACACCGGCCAGCTGCGGGGTGCCGAGGTGGCCCACGATGGCCGAGTCGGCCATCAGGAAGAGCGGCTCGGCGACCAGGGCGCCGAAGGCCGGGACCGCGAGAGCGAGGATCTCCCGGTCGTGCCGGCGGCGGTCGGTGGTGGGGGCGGTCATGCGCCCAAGGCTACTCATCCACAGGTAATGACTGCCAGTGGGTTAGGCCTATTACTCGAAATCTTGAGCGACCGCGGCGGGCCGGTGTGTGTCCATGGCCACCCGGCCGTGTGTGAAGAATTTCTCATGCACAGCCCCGGGGCGAGGTACTCCCAGGTCAGCGGGTTGACGGTGGGTTGATTGTCTGGTTATCCACAGACCTTTCCACAGGGGCGTCCACAGGTTTGCGGCACTTCTCCACAGCCTGGGGCCCGTCGTCCACACCCCCTGTGGATAACCACCTTGGCTGAACGGAGCCCGGCGCCTTAGCGTGGGTCACCCGGCCGACACTCCCATCCGCCCCGGCGTCCGATATGTCGGCCCGGTGGCGTAGAAAGAGGGACGCGGCTCCGCTCCACCCAGCCACCGGCAAGGCCCGCTCCAACTCGCACCACTCGCTGATCGGGGAACACGCGTGACCGGCCCCCAGTACGACGACCACGACGCCCCGCCGCCGGAGGATGACTGGCAGACCGCTGACGACCCTTTCCCGGCCGGTGCCTTCGCCGACACGCCCTTCCCGGACGGCCCCGGCGACCGGCTCCCGGTCTCCCGCGGTCGGGGCAACGGCCAGGGCGGCGGCCAGGGTGGCGGCTTCCAGAAGGGCGG
Organism: Kitasatospora sp. NPDC087315; assembly: GCF_044744345.1. NCBI lineage: Bacteria > Bacillati > Actinomycetota > Actinomycetes > Kitasatosporales > Streptomycetaceae > Kitasatospora > Kitasatospora sp. NPDC087315. The sequence continues at coordinate 95,083 of NZ_JBIUYD010000014.1, forward strand.
CGGGTTCCAGGGCGGCAAGGGCTCGGGCGGAGGCTTCCAGAAGGGCGGCAAGCAGCGTCAGGACGAGGGCGAGCGCTCCGAGGCCGTGGACGGCTTCGAGCGCGTCCCCCCGCAGGACCTCGCGGCCGAGCAGTCCGTCCTGGGCGGCATGCTGCTCTCCAAGGACGCCATCGCCGACGTGGTCGAGGTGCTCAAGCCGGCCGACTACTACCGGCCCGCGCACGAGCTGATCCACGGCGCGATCCTCGACCTCTACGCCCGTGGCGAGCCGGCCGACCCGATCACCGTGGCCGGCGAGCTGACCAAGCGCGGCGAGCTGACCCGGGTCGGCGGCCCGGGCTATCTGCACACCCTGGTCAACTCCGTTCCGACCGCCGCCAACGCCGAGTACTACGCGGAGATCGTCCACGAGCGCGCGGTGCTGCGCCGCCTGGTCGAGGCCGGTACCCGGATCGCCGGCATGGGCTACGCCGCCGAGGGCGACGTCGACGAGATCGTCAACGCCGCCCAGGCGGAGATCTACGCCGTCACCGAGCAGCGCACCAACGAGGACTACGCGCCGCTCTCCGACATCATGGAGGGCGCCCTCGACGAGATCGAGGCGATCGGCTCCCGCAACGGCCAGATGTCCGGTGTGCCGACCGGCTTCGCCGACTTCGACCAGCTGACCAACGGCCTGCACCCCGGCCAGATGATCGTCATCGCGGCCCGCCCGGCCATGGGTAAGTCCACCCTGGCACTGGACTTCGCCCGGGCCTGCTCGATCCAGAACAAGCTGCCGAGCGTGATCTTCTCGCTCGAAATGGGACGCAACGAGATCGCCATGCGTCTGCTCTCGGCCGAAGCACGGGTGGCGCTGCACCACATGCGCTCCGGCAACATGACGGACGACGACTGGACCAGGGTCGCCCGCCGGATGCCGGACGTCAGCGAGGCGCCGCTGTTCATCGACGACTCGCCGAACCTGTCGATGATGGAGATCCGCGCCAAGTGCCGTCGGCTCAAGCAGCGCAACGACATCAGGCTGGTGGTCATCGACTACCTCCAGCTGATGCAGTCCGGTGGCTCGCGCCGGGCCGAGAACCGCCAGCAGGAGGTCTCGGACATGTCGCGAAACCTGAAGCTGCTGGCCAAGGAGCTGGAGGTGCCGGTGATCGCGCTCTCCCAGCTGAACCGTGGTCCCGAACAGCGCACCGACAAGCGGCCGATGGTCTCCGACCTGCGTGAATCCGGCTCGATCGAGCAGGACGCCGACATGGTCATCCTGCTCCACCGCGAGGACGCCTACGAGAAGGAGTCCCCGCGCGCGGGCGAGGCCGACCTGATCGTCGCCAAGCACCGAAACGGCCCGACCGCCACCATCACCGTTGCCTTCCAGGGGCATTACTCGCGCTTCGTCGACATGACGAGGGACTGACGGAGACCCGTGCAGGTCCCGGTACGCCGGCATGTTCCCTCGCCGACCGTTTACGCCCGGCGAGGAACCCGTCGCCGCACCCGGACGGAACCGCCCCCCGATGATCTGGACCGACGACACGGTGGCTTCCGCACGTCCGGCGGCGCCGGCCCGGGAAACCGGGCCCTGCAAGCCGTCGCGGGCCTGCGGATCCGGGAGTGGCCCGGAGCGCTTCAGAGCGTGACGGTGGCGCGGAAGACCGTCGCGCCGGCGCCGGACAGCACGGTGCCGGTGCCGGCGGCGGGCAGGAAGACCGACCCGCCGCGGGTCAGGTCCAGCGCGGTGCCGTCGGCGGCGGTCAGCCGGGCGGTGCCGGCGGTGCAGAGCAGGATCTGCGGGGTACGGCCGTCGACCAGCCGGTCCCGGCCGTCCAGGACGAAGCGGGAGAGCCGGAACTCGTCGATCGGGACGGGGTACAGCTCCTCGCCGGGGGTGCCGGCGACCGGTTCCGGCCGCAGCACCTCGGGGGCGCCGGCGGTGAAGCCGACCACCTTCAGCAGCTCGGGGACGTCGATGTGCTTGGGGGTGAGCCCGGCCCGCAGCACATTGTCGGAGTTGGCCATCAACTCGACGCAGATGCCGTGCAGATAGGCGTGCGGAACGCCCGCGCCGAGGTAGAGCGCCTGGCCCGCGCGGAGCCGGATGTGGTTGAGCAGCAGGCCGGCGATCAGGCCGCGGTCGCCGGGGAAGTCGCGGGCGATCCGGGTGTACGGCGCGTACGGCCCGGCGGGGTCGTCGGCGGCCGCCTTGTCCACGGCCTCGGCGGTGTCCCGGACGGCGGCGGCCGCGTCGGCGTCGGCCATGGTGAGGACGGCGGCCAGGGTCCGGCGCAGCGCCTCGGACTCGGTGCCGGTGCGCAGCAGGGCGATCAGCGGGTCGAGCGCGGGCACCTTCAGCCCGGCCAGCAGGGCGGCCGCCCCGGCCGGCGGGCGGAAGCCGCAGAGGCCGTCGAACTCGTCGAGCGCGCAGATGAGTTCGGGCTTGTGGTTGGCGTCGCGGTAGTTGCGTTCCGGGGCGTCCGGCGGGAGGCCGAGGGCGTTCTCCGCGGCGAACCCGGCCCGGGCCTGGTCGAGGGTGGGGTGGGCCTGGATGGAGAGCGGGATACCGGCGGCGAGGACCTTGAACAGGAACGGCAGCGTGGGGCCGAACCGGGCGACGGTGGCCGCACCCAGCTCGCCCTCGGGATCGGCGGCGATCAACTCGTCGAGCCGGCGGGGTCCGTCGCCCCGGTCGGCGCGGGAGGGGGCGCCGGGGTGGGCGCCCATCCACAGCTCGGCCTGCGGTTCGCCGGTGGGTTCCCGTCCGAGCAGCGCGGGGATTGCGGTGACCGACCCCCAGGCGTACGGGCGGACAGTGTTGACGAGCCTGTCCATGCGCGCGGTCCTGCTCCTCTGCTGCTGTGGCGGGTGTGCCGGATCGCCGGGAGACGGCCCCGGCGTTGCGGGCGGTCCGGGCAAAGGCTGGGCATCGACCCTAGCCGACCGGTGCCGTCAGCAGGGAAACGACGGGCGTACCCGGGGAGTGCCGCAGTCGTACCGGTGGTCGGGAGACGCGGTAGTAGGATGCCAGGACGCAGTGGTTTCCACCGTGGTTGCCACGTCGGCGGGATGCCGACCGGGGCTGCGTTTCAGAGTGCGGGCAACGGTGACTGGTCCCCGCCACCGGCCGAGAGGTTTGTACGTGACCGTGAACCAGCAGAGTTTTGCTGATCTCGGCAGGGTGCTGGTGATCATTCCGACGTTCAACGAGGCGGAGAACGTCGAGCGGATCGTCGGACGGGTCCGGGCCTCCGTGCCCGAGGCACATGTCCTGGTGGCCGACGACAACAGCCCGGACGGCACCGGGGAGCTGGCCGACAAGCTGGCCGCCGACGACCCGCACGTGCACGTCCTGCACCGCAAGGGCAAGGAAGGCCTGGGCGCCGCCTACCTGGCGGGCTTCCGCTGGGGCATCGACCAGGGCTACGACGTCCTGGTCGAGATGGACGCGGACGGCTCGCACCAGCCCGAGGAGCTGGACCGGCTGCTGGGCGCGCTGCGCGGCGCCGACCTGGTGCTGGGCTCGCGCTGGGTGCCGGGCGGCCGGGTGGTGAACTGGCCGAAGTCACGGCTGCTGCTCTCGCGCGGCGGCTCGACCTACTCGCGGCTGATGCTGGGGGTGCCGATCCGGGACGTCACCGGCGGCTACCGGGCGTTCCGCAAGGAGACGCTGCTCGGTCTGGGGATGGACGAGGTCGCCTCGGCCGGGTACTGCTTCCAGGTCGACCTGGCCTGGCGGACGGTGAAGGCCGGCTTCAAGGTGGCTGAGGTCCCGATCACCTTCGTCGAGCGCGAGCTGGGCGCCTCCAAGATGAGCCGCGGCATCGTGATCGAGGCACTCTGGCGCGTCACCTCCTGGGGTGTCGCCGACCGGATGGCCCGGCTGACCGCCGGCCGGCGCTGAGCACCGGCAGGGGCTGACCGCTCCGTACGAGCAGTCGGGAAGGCGCCCCCCGCCGGGCGCGCCTTCCGCGCATTCGGCGGGTCGTACTCCCATGCTGTAGGGCGCAGGGAATCCGACCGCCGACCAGAGGGAGCAGCCAGTGACGTCGTCCCCGCCCGAGGAGAGCGCCGGCGCGGAGCGTGCGGACGCGGAGGCTGCCGAGGCCGCGGGCGCCGTGCCGGCCCCGCCCGTCCGGCCCCTGGAGACCGCCGTCTTCACCGGCCCCGAGTCGGCCTTCTTCGCCACCTCCACACTGATCCTCGGTGAGCGCACGGCGATCCTGGTGGACGCCCAGCTGACCCGCAGCGCGGGCCGGGAGCTCGCCGAGTGGGTGGCCGGCAAGGGCCGCCGGCTGCTCGCCATCGTGATCACCCACCAGCACCCCGACCACTACTTCGGCGCCGAGGAGGTGCTGCGGCTCTTCCCCGAGGCGCAGCTGCTGGCCGCGCCGCCGGTGGTGGACGGCATCCTGCGCACCGCCGCCGCCAAGGTCGCCCAGTGGAAGCCGGTGTACGGCGACGACATCCCCGACCATCCGCTGGTGCCCGCCCCGCTGCTGCCCCAGCCGCTGATGATCGACCGCCAGGTGATCCCGGTGCTGCTGCTCGGCCAGGGCGACTGCGGCGCCTCCACGGTGGTCCACGTCCCCAGCATCCGGACGGTCATCGCCGGGGACTTCGTCTACAACGGCACCCATGTCTGGACCGCCGACACCACTCCCGGGCAGCGGACCGCGTGGGCGGGCAACCTCGGGCGGATCGCCGGACTCGGCGCGGAGCGGGTGATCGCCGGCCACCGGGCGCCCGAACAGGGCGACGAGGCGGCCCGGGTGCTCGCCTTCACCGGTGAGTACCTGCAGGACTTCGACCGGCTGCTGGCCGAGCACCCGGACGACCCGGAGGCGCTGGTCGGCGCGATGAGCGAGCGGTACGGGGAGCTGACCCTGCCAGCCATCCTGGAGCTGAGCGCCGCCGCCAACACGGCCCGGGCGGGCGCCCCGGCGGACCCGGCGGGGGAGGAGCCGGCGGCGGACGCCCCGGGGGGAGCGGAAGAGCCGGCCGACTAGGGCGGGATACTGACGGCATGACGCCGTACGACGCGATCGTCCCGGCCGGCGGGGCCGCCCGGCGCCTCGGCGGTGCCGACAAACCGGGCCTGACCGTCGGTGCGGCCACCCTGCTCGACCGGGTGCTCGCCGCCTGCGCGGACGCCCGTACCACCGTGGTGGTCGGCCCCGCACGCTCCACCGCCCGCACCGGGGTGCGCTGGACCCGTGAGCAGCCGCCCGGTGGCGGCCCGGTCGCGGCCGTCGCGGCCGGCCTCGCCGAGACCACGGCCGAGGTGGTGCTGCTGCTCGCCGCCGACCTGCCGTTCCTCGACGGGCGGACCGTGCACCGCCTGGTCACCGCCCTCACCGGGGCCGGACCGGACACCGGGGCGGCCGTCCTGGTGGACCGGGTCGGCCGCGACCAGCCGCTCGCCGCCGCCTACCGCGCGGCCGCCCTGCGCACCGCGCTGGCCGCCGTCGGCGACCCCGCCGGACTGCCGCTGCGCCGGCTGACCGGCGGGCTGCGCACCCTGCGGCTGGCGGATCCGGACGGCGTCACCGAGGACTGCGACACCTGGGAGGACCTGGAACGGGCCCGTCGGCGGGAGGTCGGCCCGGTTCAGGGCGGAACGACGGCGTGAGCGAAACGACGCGCGTCGCCCACCGGGCAAACATCCCGGGGAAACCCGAGATCAGGCAGCATGGGGCCCATGGAGCGCACGCTGGATGACTGGATCGCCGAGGTCCGGGCCGACCTGGGCATCGACCTGGACGTTGACGTCCCCGGACTGCTCGACCTCGCCCGGGTGGTCGCGCACGGGGTGGCCCGGCCGGCCGCACCGCTGACCGCCTTCCTGGTCGGCTACGCGGCCGCGCAGCAGGGCGGCGGCCCGGAGGCCGTCGCCGAGGCCGCCCGGCGGACCGCGGCGCTCGCCGGGCGCTGGACGGCACCGGACGAGTCGGGACAGCCGTGAACACCGTCGAGGAGACCATCGTGGCCGGCACGCCCTCCGGCACCGGCTCGCCCGCCGGGCCGGGCATCCTGACGTGGCCGCAGGCCCGTGAGCGCGCCCGCCGGGCCGGGCGGTGTCCGCTGCCGCCGCTCAGCCTCGGGCTCGGGCGGGCGCTCGGCCACACCCTCGCCGAACCGCTCACCGCGCTCACCGACCTGCCGGCCTTCGACACCTCCGCGATGGACGGCTGGGCCGTCGCCGGGCCGGGTCCGTGGCGGGTCGCCGGCCGGCTGCTGGCCGGGCAGGCGGCCGTGCTGCCGCTGGCCGACGGCGCCGCCGTCGAGATCGCCACCGGCGCCCAGCTTCCGCCCGGTGCGACGGCGGTGCTCCGCCGTGAGCACGGTGAGCGGAACGGGGTGCTGCTGCACGACCGCACCCCGGGATCGCTGACGACCGGCCAGGACGTCCGTCCGCGCGGCCAGGAGTGCCACCGGGGCGAGGAGTTGCTCGCCGCCGGCACCCCGGTCGGCCCGGCCGTCCTGGGCCTGGCCGCCGCCTGTGGTCACGACCGGCTGGCCGTCCGCAGTCGTCCGGTGGTCGAACTGCTCGTTCTGGGAGACGAGTTGCTGGACTCCGGACCACCGCTGCCCGGCCGGGTCCGGGACGCGCTCGGCCCGCTGTTGCCGCCCTGGCTGCGGGCGGCCGGGGCCGAGACGGGTGAACCCCGCGCCGTCCGGGACGACTTCGGTCTGCTCCGGGACGCCGTCAGGCACTCCACCGCCGATGTGGTGGTCACCACCGGCGGGACCGCCGCCGGTCCGGTCGACTTCCTGCACCAGGCCCTCGCCGCGGCCGGTGCCCGGCTGCTGGTGGACGGCGTCGCCGTCCGCCCCGGGCACCCGATGCTGCTCGCCGAACTCCCCGGCGGCCGCCACCTGGTGGGACTGCCCGGCAACCCGCTGGCCGCGGTGGCCGGCGTCGTCACGCTCGCCCTGCCACTGCTGTACGCCCGCAGCGGCCGGGTCGCGGGCGAACCGGCCGTCACACCCGCCGCCGTCGATCTGGCCGGTCACCCGGTGGACACCCGGCTGCTGCCGGTCCGCCGCACCGTGAGCGGCGCCGTCCCGCTGTCTTTCGACGGGCCCGCGATGCTGCGCGGCCTGGCCCGCGCCGAGGCGCTCGCCGTGGTGCCGCCCGGCGGGGTGGCGGCCGGCACCGCCGTCGAACTCCTGGAGGTCCCGTGAGCACCCGCCGCGGCCGTCTGTCCCGGCTGGGCGCGCCCGCCCCCGGTACCGAGCCCTGGGCGGACGCCGGTGTCGTCCTGCCCGCCCGGCGGTCCGAGCCCGCGGTCCGGCAGGTCGGCTCGCGACTGCTGCTGGCGCTCGCCGTGCTGGTGGTCACCACCGTGATCGTCTGGCTGGACCGGGACGGCTACAACGACAACGCCGGTGGCGGGCTGAGCTTCCTGGACTCCGCGTACTACGCCACCGTGACGCTTTCCACCACCGGGTACGGCGACATCACGCCGTTCAGCGACAGCGCCCGGCTCACCAACATCTTCGTGATCACCCCGCTGCGCGTGCTCTTCCTGATCATCCTGGTCGGCACCACGCTCGAGGTGCTCACCGAACGCACCCGCCAGCAGTGGCGGTTGAACCGCTGGAGGTCCACCGTGCGGGAGCACACCGTCGTGATCGGGTACGGCACCAAGGGCCGCAGTGCGGTCGACACCCTGATCGGCCAGGGGGTGTCCAAGGACGAGATCGTGGTCGTCGACCCGCAGCGCAAGGTGATCGACCAGGCCGCCCGGAACGGTCTGGTGGGCGTGGTGGGTGATGCCACCCGCACCGACACCCTGCTGCGCGCCGGACTGCCCACCGCCGCCCGGGTGGTGGTGGCCCCGGAGCGGGACGACACCGCCGTTCTGGTCACTCTGACGGCGCGTCAGCTCAACAAGGGGGCCACCGTGGTGGCGGCCGTGCGGGAGGACGAGAACGCGCCGCTGCTGCGGCAGAGCGGCGCCGACGTGGTGGTGACCAGCTCCAGTTCGGCGGGCCGGCTGCTCGGGATGTCGATGGTCAGCCCGCACGCGGGCGCGGTGATGGAGGACCTGCTCACCTACGGCAACGGCCTGGACGTGATCGAGCGCCCCGTCACCCGGGCCGAGGCCGGGCACGGCCCGCGCGACTGCGCGGACCTGGTGGTCGCGGTGGTCCGCGGTCGGCGGGTGATCAACTACACCGAGCCGGAGGCCGCCGTGCTCCAGCTCACCGACCGGCTGATCGTCATCAAGTGAGCACCGCCGGCGGGCGGATCCGGCCGGTCCGGGCGCTTCGCTACAGTCCGTGCCATGAGTGAACAACCACGAGCACCCTTCGGCACGTTCGAGTCGGTCGCCCCGGCGCTGGAGGCCGGTGGCCTCCTCGCCGGGCCGGTGGCCGCCGCCCTCGCGGACTGGGACGCCCGGGAGGCGGCCCGGGCCGTGCTGTATGTGGACACCGACCCGGAGAAGGCCGACACCGCGGTCTTCTGCGAGGCCTACGACGCACCGCTGGAGGCCTCCGCCAACTGCGTGGTGGTCGCCGCCAAGCGCGGCGGGGAGACCGCGCTCGCCGCCTGTCTGGCGCTCGCGCACACCCGGGTGGACGTCAACAAGGCCGTCCGCAGGCACCTGGCCGCGCGCAAGGCCTCGTTCGCGCCGATGGACGCGGCGGTTGCGGAGACCGGCATGGAGTACGGCGGCATCACCCCGGTCGGGCTGCCCGCCGGCTGGCCGCTGCTGATCGACGCGGCGGTCGCCGAGGCGCCCTACGTCCTGGTGGGCAGCGGGCGGCGGCGCGGCAAGCTGATCCTGCCCGGTTGGGCGCTGGCCCGACTTCCGGGCGCCGAGGTGCTGCAGGGCCTGGCCGGCTGAGCGGGGCGCACCCCCGACCGGGGCCGGTACGCAGTAGCTTCGGGGCATGTATGCGATGACGATTCCCGAACCCGGCGGGCCCGAGGCGCTGGTCTGGGCCGAGGTGCCTGATCCGGTGCCCGGCGAGGGCGAGGTCCTGGTCGAGGTGGCGGCGACCGCGGTCAACCGGGCCGACTTGCTCCAGCGGCAGGGCTTCTACGATCCGCCGCCCGGCAGTTCGCCCTATCCCGGGCTGGAGTGCTCGGGGCGGATCGTCGCCCTCGGGCCCGGCGTGGCCGGCTGGGCGGTCGGCGACGAGGTCTGCGCACTGCTGGCCGGCGGCGGCTACGCGCAGCGGGTCGCGGTGCCGTCCGGGCAGCTGCTGCCGGTGCCGAAGGGGCTGAGCCCGGAACAGGCCGCCGCGCTGCCGGAGGTCGCCGCGACGGTCTGGTCCAACATCTTCCTGGTCGCCCATCTGCGGCCGGGCGAGACGGTGTTGCTGCACGGCGGGGCCAGCGGCATCGGGACGCTGGCGATCCAGCTGGCCAAGGCGGTCGGCGCCCGGGTGGCGGTGACGGCGGGCAGCGCCGCGAAGCTGGCCCGGTGCACCGAGCTGGGCGCCGACATCGCGATCGACTACCGCGAGCAGGACTTCGTCGAGGTGCTCCGGGAGGCCACCGGCGGCGCCGGGGCGGACGTGATCCTGGACATCATGGGCGCCAGGTACCTCCAGCGGAACGTGGACGCGCTGGCGGTCAACGGCCGGCTGGTGATCATCGGGCTGCAGGGCGGTGTGCAGGGCGAGATCAACCTCAACACCCTGCTGCGCAAGCGCGGCGCGGTGATCGCCACCAACCTGCGCGGCCGGCCGCTGGCGGAGAAGGCGGCGATCGTGGCGGCGGTGCGCGAGCACGTCTGGCCGCTGGTCGAGGCCGGGGTGGTGAAGCCGGTGATCGACCGGGTGCTGCCCCTGGCCGAGGCCGCCGCCGGGCACCGGGTGCTGGAGAACGGCGAGCAGGTCGGCAAGGTGGTCCTGCGGGCCTGAGCGGGGCCGGCGACGGTGCGGCGGTTGGTGTACGGCTGTTCGAAATGCCTGGATGGTCGGATTGTGTGAGGCTGGTGCGGAGCTGTCCCGCCGCCGACCCCGCCTGTGCGCGGTCGGCCGTCGGAAGGACCTCCGACCGTGGCCGCATCTTCGAACGCGTTTCTCGGGCCGCTGCCCGCCACACCGTCCCACGGCTACTCCCTCTCCTCTGCCGGCCGGCGCCCGCGCCGTCGCGGCGCCCTCCGCGGGCAGCGACTGCTGGCGGCGGTGGTGCTCGGGCTGGCCCTGCCGCTGGCCGTCGTGCCGCTCGCCGCGGCCGCTGCCTGGCCGCACCCGGTCGGACCCCGGGGGGCGGCCACCAGCGCCGGTCCCGAGGCCCGGGCCGGGGGGACACCGCCGTCGTCGCCACGTTTTTCGATGTCGCGTTCCCCCGCGTCGCATTCCCCGGCGGCCGCGACGCCCGCGAGCGCGGAACCGGACCCCGGCCCCGCCGAGCGGCAGAGCGCCACGTCCTCTCCGGCGGCCGTACCCCCGCAGCACGGGACGGGGCGCCCCCGGCCGGCCGGGGGCAGGTTCTGGGCCGACCGGGACGCGGCCGGGCACCGGCACCGGCCCGCCTCGGCGCCCGAGCGTGCCGAGGCCGCCGCCGAGCAGGCCCCCGACTCCGCTCCGGATGCCGTTCCCGGGTCCGCCCCGGGCTCCGTTCCCGGCCGGACCTCGGAACAGGCCCCGGAACAGGCCCTGGAACAGGCTGCGGAACAGGCTCCGGAGCAGCCCGCCGGGCAGCCGGGGGCGCAGGTGCCGGACCGGTCCGCCGAGACCGCTCCGCCGGCCTCGGACGCGGACCCCGGCACGCCGGACGCCCCGGCCCCGGCCGACGGCGCCACCGCGCTCGACAGCGCGACGGTGGCCGCCGGACAGCCCGTCGCGGTCGGCCCGGCCGCCGTACCCGCCCACTGGGGCGACGCCTCCACGCTCCAGCTGCCGCTGGGCGCCGGCCTCGGCCTGATCGGCTGCGGCCTGGGCCTGATAGGCCTGCGGCTGCGCAAGGGCTGAACCCCGCGCGGGCCGGCGGGCCGGGCGGCTCCGCGGGCGCCGTTCCCGCCGGCCCGCCTCGCCGACTGAGTACGCGTACGGATACCGGCCCGCCGCGTACGGGCGTACCGTCGTGCCCGGCGGGCCGGAGCGGCCGGTGGTGGTGCGGCCGGGGGCTTCCGCCCGACCAACCCCAGTGAGAGAGAATGTTGTTCATGACGAATCCGATGAACGAGCGCTCGTCGCACGAGCTGTACCAGTCCGCGGGCGGGCAGTCGCAGGACGGCCAGAAGGTGCTGATCGTCGGACCGGACGGGCTGCCGGTGGGCCAGGGGTTCACCGCCTCGACCGGGGACGACGGCGACGGACCGCGCGAACTCCCGGTGACCGAGATGGTGGAGCAGCCCGCCAAGGTCATGCGGATCGGCAGCATGATCAAGCAGCTGCTGGAGGAGGTCAGGGCGGCTCCCCTCGATGAGGCCAGCCGCGCCCGGCTGAAGGACATCCACGCCAGCTCCATCAAGGAGCTGGAGCTCGGTCTGGCCCCCGAGCTGGTCGCCGAGCTGGAGCGGCTGTCGCTCCCGTTCACCGAGGACAGCATCCCGACCGAGGCCGAGCTGCGGATCGCGCAGGCCCAGCTGGTGGGCTGGCTGGAGGGGCTGTTCCACGGCATCCAGACCGCGCTGTTCGCCCAGCAGATGGCGGCGCGGGCGCAGCTGGAGCAGATGCGGCGGGCGCTGCCGCCCGGCCTGCACGGCGGTGATCTGGAGGACGACGAGCCCGGCGAGGGCCGCGGCATCCGCTCCGGCCCGTACCTGTAGGCCGGCCGCCGCACGTCGGCCGGGGCGCCCGGTGCCGGACGTACCGGCACGACGCGGCACCGGGCGGACCGGTTCACGCACTACCGACGGGTAAGGGCTCGCGGCCCGGACGGAGGGTCGGCCCGGTGCCGATCACCGTCGTGGCGAGCCGATACCCTGGCCCCTGTCGCAGGCCCGGCGAACGCCGCGACGGGGGCCGGGCAGGCCAGCGGGCCGGGCCCGACCACGCACGGACGAGACCGAACGTCACGGTCGCGGCGGCACGGCCGCACCGAGGGGGAGCAGAGGACCATGAGCGAGCACGGCAACGCGGCGGTCGAGGGCTTCTCCCTGGGCAACGGCAGGTACGTGCTGCAGCGGCTGCTGGGCGAGGGCGGCATGGCCTCCGTGCACCTCGCGTACGACAACGTGCTGGGCCGGCAGGTCGCGCTGAAGAGCATGCACGCCGAGCTGGGCCACGAGGCGTCGTTCAAGGAGCGCTTCCGCCGCGAGGCGCAGGCGGTGGCCCGGCTGGAGCACGAGAACATCGTCCGGGTCTACGACAGCGGCGAGGACGTCGGCCCGGACGGCTCGACCACGCCGTTCATCGTGATGCAGCTGGTCGACGGCAAGGGCCTGCGCGATGTGATCAACGAGTCGGTCGCGCAGTACGGTGCGATGCCCACCGAGGACGCGCTGAAGGCCGTCGTCGGCGTGCTGAACGCGCTGGAGGCCTCGCACGACCAGGGCCTGGTGCACCGTGACATCAAGCCGGGCAACGTCATGTTCGACCGCAAGGGCGTCGTCAAGGTGATGGACTTCGGCATCGCCCGGGCGCTGGAGTCCGGTGTGACGTCGATGACCCAGACCGGCATGGTGGTCGGCACCCCGCAGTACCTCTCGCCCGAGCAGGCCCTCGGCAAGCCGGTGGACGCCCGCTCCGACCTCTACTCGGTCGGCGTGATGTTCTTCGAGATGCTCACCGGCCAGCTGGTCTTCGACGGCGACTCGGCCTTCTCGATCGCCTACAAGCACGTGCAGGAGGAGCCGCCGGCGCCGTCCTCCCTCAACCGCTCGGTCGGCCCGGCGGTGGACGCGTTCGTCGCGACGGCGCTGCGCAAGGACCCGGCGCACCGCTTCCCGAGCGCGGCGGCGATGCGCGACGAGGCCGAGCGGCTGATCGCGGCCGAGAAGGGCGGCGGCGGCCACCAGCTGGCCGCGAGCACGCCGCTGGTGATCACCGACGGTCCGCGCTCGGCGCACGCCGCGCCGCAGGCCCCGCAGACGCCGCAGCCGTTCCAGCAGCAGTACCGGACCCCGCCGCCCGCGTTCCAGACCCCGCAGCCGCAGGCCCCGCAGACCCCGCAGCCGTTCCCGCAGCAGTACCGGACGCCGCCGCCGGCCTTCCAGACGCCGCCGCCCGCGTTCCAGACCCCGCAGCCGATGCCGGCGCCGCCGTTCCAGCCGGCCCCGGCGTCCGGCGGCAACGGCTGCTCCACGGCCCTGGTGATCATCGGCATCATCGTCGGTGTGATCGTGCTCGCGGTCATCATCATCGCCATCGTGGTGAACCGGGCGGAGAAGGACGCCGGTTCCGGCACGGGCACGCGCGGTGCCGAGCGGACCGCGGCCGTGTTGCGCCTGGACGGTCCGGCCGACCGGAATGGCCTGCTCTGACGCGGTCCGCCGGGATCGGGTGTGCTACAGGGGCAGGCCGAAGGCGGTAGCGTTCGGGGACACGAAGCGACAGGGCACCGCGATCCGAGCGAAGGCCCGGGGCGAGGAGCGATGGCACAGACGCAGCATCCGGACGACGACGACGGCGCCTGGACGACCGGCGAGACCGGCGGGGCCCCGAAGGTGTCCGAACCCGGTAGCGACGCCGCCACCACCGCGCTCCCCCCGGTCGGCGGCGGCCCGCACACGCCCGGCCGGGGCAGCGCGGCCCCGCTCGGCACGGTGGGTGAGGGCCGCTACCGGCTGACCCACCGGCTCGGCCGCGGTGGCATGGCCGAGGTGTTCGCCGCCCAGGACGTCCGGCTCGGCCGGACCGTCGCGGTCAAGCTGCTCCGCCCCGAGCTCGCCCAGGACGACATCGCCCGGCTGCGCTTCACCCGCGAGGCGCACGCCGTCGCGGCGCTCAACCACCACTCGATCGTCGCGGTCTACGACACCGGCGAGGAGCACGTCGGCGAGGAGTCGACGCCGTACATCGTGATGGAGCTGGTCGAGGGCCGGACCGTCCGCGAGCTGCTGGTGGACGAGGAGGCGCCGCCGGTCGACCAGGCGCTGATCATCATCGCGGGGGTGCTGGAGGCGCTCGCCTACAGCCACCGGCACGGCATCGTGCACCGCGACATCAAGCCCGCCAACGTGATCATCACGACCACCGGCGCGGTCAAGGTGATGGACTTCGGCATCGCCCGGGCGCTGACCGGCGCCGCCAGCACCATGACCCAGACCGGCATGGTCATGGGCACCCCGCAGTACCTCTCGCCCGAGCAGGCCCTCGGCAAGCCGGTCGACCACCGCTCCGACCTGTACGCGGCCGGCTGCATGCTCTACGAGCTGCTGACGCTCCGCCCGCCGTTCACCGGCGACACCCCGCTCTCGGTGGTCTACCAGCATGTCCAGGACCCGCCGATGCCGCCGTCCCAGGCCAACCCCCGGGTATCGGTGGCGCTCGACCCGATGGTGCTGCGCTCGCTCGCCAAGAACCCGGACGACCGGTTCCAGGACGCCGACGAGTTCCGCGCCCACGTCCAGCACACCCTGCGCGAGATGCACGGGGCCGGTGCCCCCTGGGCGGCCGGCGCCGCGGCCGCCGGGCTGGCGGCCGCCGGCCAGGGCCACAGCGGGGCCACCCCCATGGTCGGCGCGGACGGCGAGACGGCCGTCACGGCGCCGTACGGCGCGGCCGCTCCCGGTGAGCCGACGGCGGTGCTGCCGTACCAGCAGGCCGGCGGCCCGCAGACCCCGGCGTCGCCCTATCCGGCGGTCGGCGGTTCCTACGGCGGTTCCTACGGTGGTGACGGTTCGGGCGGGGACGACGACGGGCACGGCCACGGCCGGCGGCGCGGGCCGTGGGGCTGGGTGGCCGGCGCCGCGGCGGTGGTCGTCGCGGCCAGTGTCGGCATCGCGTTCGCGCTCAGCGGCGGCGGCAACGGCGGCACCGGGGACCGGGACGGGCACCTTCCCACGCCCGCCCCGGCGGTCAGTTCGTCGGAAGCCGTGACCCCCACGCCGGGCACCAACCCGAGCGCGGCCCCGTCCGCCCAGAACACCAAGCGCCCGCAGCAGCCGACCGACAACAACAACAGCGGCGGCGGCAACATGAGCCAGGCGCCCAGCATGCCGTCGGGCAAGCACACGCCGACCCCGACGCCCACGCCCACCACCACCAAGTCGGCGACGTCCACCCCGTCGCCGAGCACCACGCCCAGCTCGACCGGTACGCCGACCAGTGGTGGCGGCCCTTCGCCGTCCACGCAGCCGTCCCAGACCTCGGGCGGCAAGCCGACGGCGCCGGCCACCGGGGGGGCCTCGGCGCCGCCGAGCCCCTGACCCCGGTCTCCCCGGTTTCCCCGGTCTCCCCGGTCTCCCCGGGGGCGGGCCCGGACCTTCCGGACCCGCCCCCGGGGCTTCCTGGCTGTCCGGGCCCCGGCCGTCCGGGTCAGTTGGCGAAGGCGTCCAGGACCTGCTCGTACTCCTGGCACCACCACGCCAGCTGGCCCGCCGAGGCGGGGTAGAGCGGGTCGGCCCGGTGGTCGGCCCGCTGGTAGCGCCACTGGAGCATCCAGAAGTCGTTCAGCCGCTCCCACCAGACCCGGTGCACCGCCGCCGCCAGGTGCTCGGCGGTGGCCGCCCCGGTGGCCCGGTAGGCCTGTGAGTAGTGCCGGACCCGGACGAGGTCGAGCACCCCGGAGGTCCGGTCGTTGAAGAGCAGGGTGGCCGCGCGGACGGCCTCCTCGGCGCGCGGCTGGGGGCCGAGCTTGTCCCAGTCCAGGACCGCCGAGATCCGGCCGTCCTTGTGCAGCAGATTGAGCCCGTGGAAGTCGCCGTGGGTCCAGCCGGTGGGCGGGGCGGCCTGGGGGGCGGGCCGGCGGTGGGCGTACTCGGCGAGCAGGTTCAGCCGTTCGGTGAGGCGCCGTTCGACCAGCGCGTCCAGCTCGCCGTACGGGTGGTGCTCACGGGCCCGCTGCCGCAGGTCAGCGGCGAGCCGGGCGCTGTCCAGCGGGTCGGCGCTGCGGTAGCCGGAGGGCTGGCTCAGGGGGGCGCACACATCGTCCAGTGCGCCGTGCACTCGGCCGAGGAGCGCGCCGAGTGCGGCGCACTGCGGGAGAGTGTGGTCGGTACCGTGCCGGTGTCGGCCATCGATCCAGGGGAAGAGCGCGAACAGCCGGCCGCCGAAGGCGGCCACCGTCCCGGACCGCTCGGCACAGGCCAGCGGGGGAGCGACCGGCAGCCCGAGGGCGTGCAGCGCGGCCATCGCGCGGTGGTGCGCGGTGATCGCCGGGCGGTTGGCGGTGGCGGCGTCGACGTAGCACTTCAGGAAGTACGTCCCGGCCTCGGTGGTGACCCGGTAGCCCCGGTTCAGCAGGCCCTCGGCGACGGGCTCGGCGGTCAGGAGCCGCCCCACCCGGTAGCGGTGCAGGACCTCGGCCAGGGCGGCGTGGGGGACGGGCGGGCTGAGGGTCCCTATGGGCGGTGCGGCGAGGTCGGGGCGGGCCGGGGCGCAGGCGAGGGTCTGGCTGAAAGTCACAGCCAGAGGTTAGGGCCCCCTTGCGGGGGCCCTTGACAAACCATCAGTGCTATGTATCCGAATCGGATCAGTGCTGCTGGTCCGCCTGGTGCCGGGCCACGAAGGCGGCGGCCTGGGTGCGCCGCTCCATGCCCATCTTGGCGAGCAGGCTGGAGACGTAGTTCTTCACCGTCTTCTCGGCCAGATGCAGCTCGTTGCCGATCTGGCGATTGGTCATCCCCTCGCCGATCAGATCGAGGATCCGGCGCTCCTGCTTGGTGAGCTGCGCCAGCCGCTCGTCCTCCTTCTCGCCGCCGTCGCGCAGGCGGGCCAGGACCCGGCTGGTGGCGACCGGGTCGAGCAGCGACTTCCCGGCCGCCACGTCCCGGACGGCGGCGATCAGGTCGGTGCCCCGGATCGCCTTCAGGACGTACCCGGAGGCGCCCGCCATGATCGAGTCGAACAGCGCCTCGTCGTCCGAGAACGACGTCAGCATCAGGCACTTGATCTCCGGCAGCCGGGAGCGGATCTCGCGGCAGACCTCGACCCCGTTGCCGTCCGGCAGCCGGACGTCGAGCACCGCGACATCGGGGTGGACCGCCGGGATCCGGGTCAGCGCCTCGGCCGCCGTGCCGGCCTCACCGACCACCTCGATGTCGTCCTCGACCGAGAGGAGATCGTGGACGCCCCGCCGGACCACCTCGTGGTCGTCGAGCAGGAATACCCTGATTTGTCCGTTGTCAGTCACGTGCAAAGCCTCCCATATCACCCTGTGAAAGACCTGCCGTCCAAACCGGCGCGGGATCGTTATCAGGCCAGAGCGGTCGAAATCGATGCCGGTAACCCCCTTACGTACAGGGCTCCGCCCGGATAACGTGCGCTGGTGTCCTGAAGGCGACCGAATTGAGAGCTGCGCCACATCCGTCCGTCCACCCCCACCAATCCGACGGCGAGCTGTGCGCGGCACCCTTGACAGCTGTGGAAGCCCAACAACTAGGACGTCCTAGCGCAAGCGCGCCAAGGGCTGTCGCTGGGTAACGTTCTCGTGAGGGACGCCGTCGGAACAGGAACACCACCTGCCTTGCAGCCGGTGCGCACACCCACGCGCGCCCCGCGAGGCGGTGACCGGACCGGTCACCGGCGACCCCGGGCGGCCGGACAGACCGAGGAGTGAACGTGACCGTCAAAAGCACGGCGAGGGCTCGCAAGAAGGCGGCCCCCGGCGTTCCTGACACCCTCCGCGCCACGGGCACGGACGGCCAGCCGGAGCTCGTACAGCTGCTCACCCCGGAGGGCGAGCGGATCGAGCACCCGGACTACCCGCTCACCACCACCCCGGAGGAGCTGCGCGCCCTCTACCGCGACCTGGTGCTGGTGCGCCGGTTCGACGCCGAGGCCACCGCGCTGCAGCGCCAGGGCGAGCTCGGCCTGTGGGCCTCGCTGCTCGGCCAGGAGGCCGCGCAGGTCGGCTCCGGCCGGGCCATGCGCACCGGCGACTACGCCTTCCCCACCTACCGCGAGCACGGCGTGGCCTGGTGCCGCGACGTCGACCCGCTGAACCTGCTCGGCATGTTCCGCGGCGTGAACCACGGCGGCTGGGACCCGAACGAGAAGAACTTCCACCTGTACACCATCGTGATCGGCGCGCAGGCCCTGCACGCCACCGGCTACGCGATGGGCATCACCAAGGACGGCACCGACGACGCGGTGATCGCGTACTTCGGCGACGGCGCCTCCAGCCAGGGCGACGTCAACGAGGCCTTCACCTTCGCCTCGGTCTACAACGCCCCGGTGGTGTTCTTCTGCCAGAACAACCAGTGGGCGATCTCCGAGCCCACCACCACCCAGACCAAGATCCCGCTGTACCGCCGCGCCTCCGGCTTCGGCTTCCCGGGCGTCCGGGTGGACGGCAACGACGTGCTGGCCTGCCTCGCCGTGACCCGCTGGGCGCTGGACCACGCGCGCAGCGGCAACGGCCCGGTGCTGATCGAGGCGTTCACCTACCGGATGGGCGCGCACACCACCTCCGACGACCCCACCCGCTACCGGCCCACCGAGGAGACCGAGGCCTGGAAGGCCAAGGACCCGATCACCCGGCTCCGGGCCCACCTGGACCGCGCGGGCCTGGCCGACGAGGAGTTCTTCGCCTCCGTCGAGGCGGAGAGCGAGCAGCTGGGGCTGCGGGTGCGCGAGGGTGTGCGCGGTATGCCGGACCCGGACCCGACCCTGATCTTCGACCACGTCTACGCCGAGCCGCATGCGCTGGTCGATGAGGAACGGGCCGAGTACGTGGCGTACGCGGCCTCCTTCGAGGCGGGGGAGAACCTCTGATGGCCGGTCAGCTCAGCATCGCCAAGGCGCTCAACGGGGCGCTGCGCAAGTCGCTGGAGGACGACCCGAAGACCCTCCTGATGGGCGAGGACATCGGCAAGCTCGGCGGCGTCTTCCGGATCACCGACGGTCTGCAGAAGGACTTCGGGGAGAGCCGGGTGATCGACACCCCGCTCGCCGAGTCCGGTATCGTCGGCACCGCGATCGGCCTGGCGCTGCGCGGCTACCGCCCGGTGGTGGAGATCCAGTTCGACGGCTTCGTCTACCCGGCCTTCGACCAGATCGTCTCCCAGCTGGCCAAGATGCACGCCCGGGCGCTCGGGCACGTGAAGCTCCCGGTCACCATCCGCATCCCGTACGCGGGCGGCATCGGCGCGGTCGAGCACCACAGCGAGTCGCACGAGGCGTACTTCGCGCACACCGCCGGCCTGCGCGTGGTCACCCCGTCCAGCGCGCACGACGCGCACTGGATGCTGCGCCAGGCCATCGCCTCGGACGACCCGGTGGTCTTCCTGGAGCCCAAGCGCCGGTACTGGGACAAGGGCGAGGTCGGCGCCGCCGCCGACCTGGCGCTGCACGACGCCCGGATCGTCCGTCCCGGTACCGATGCCACGCTGATCGCGTACGGGCCGATGGTCAAGGTCTGCCTGGAGGCCGCCGCGGCCGCCGAGGAGGACGGCCGCCGACTGGAGGTCGTCGACCTGCGCTCGCTCTCCCCGGTGGACTTCGCCGCCCTGGAGGAGTCGGTCAGGCGCACCGGGCGCGGCATCGTGGTGCACGAGGCGCCGGTCTTCCTGGGCATGGGCGCCGAGCTGGCCGCCCGGCTCACCGAGCGCTGCTTCTACCACCTGGAGGCGCCGATCCTGCGGGTCGGCGGCTACTACGCGCCGTATCCGCCGTCCCGGGTCGAGGAAGCCTTCCTGCCCGACCTGGACCGCGTGCTCGACGCCGTCGACCGCGCGCTCGCGTACTGAACCGGGGAGCGAAGATGACCACCGAAGTTCGCTCGCTCCGCGAGTTCAGAATGCCCGACGTCGGCGAGGGCCTCACCGAGGCCGAGATCCTCAGCTGGTACGTCAAGCCCGGCGACACCGTGACGGACGGCCAGGTCGTCTGCGAGGTGGAGACCGCCAAGGCCGCCGTGGAGCTGCCGATCCCCTTCAACGGGGTCGTCGAGCAGCTGTTCTTCCCGGAGGGCGCGACGGTCGATGTCGGCACCGTGATCATCTCGGTCGCGGTCGCCGGTGAGGCCGGGGCCGCCGCACCGGCCGTCGCCGCCGCACCCGCGGCCCCCGCGCCGGCACTGGCACCGGCACCGGCCGAGGCGGAGCCGGAGCGGCGTGAGGTGCTGGTCGGGTACGGCCCGCGGACCGGTGGCAGTCAGCGCCGGGCCCGCCGGACGACCACCACCACCGTGATCGCCCCGGCTCCTGTTCCGGTTCCCGCGGTCGTCGTGCCCGTGTCCGTGCCCGTGCCCGTTCCGGTGGTGCCGGAGCAGCCCTCCGGTGACCGGCCGCTGGCCAAGCCGCCGGTGCGCAAGCTCGCCAAGGACCTCGGCATCGACCTGCGCGCGGTCACCCCGACCGGTCCGGACGGTGTGATCACCCGCGAGGACGTGCACGCCCACGCGTCGGCCGCCGCCGCGGTGGCGGCAGCGGCCGAGGCGCCGGCCCCGGTGGCCGCCGCCGAGCCGGTGTCCGTGTCCGGCTCGGGCGACGTCCGGGTGCCGATCAAGGGCGTCCGCAAGGCGACCGCGCAGGCGATGGTGAGCTCGGCCTTCACCGCCCCGCACGTCACCGAGTTCGTCCAGGTCGATGTCACCCGCACGATGAGGTTCGTCCGGCGGCTCAAGGAGAGCGGCGAACTGGGCCGGGACATCCGGGTCAGCCCGCTGCTGCTGGTCGCCAAGGCGCTGCTGACCGCGATCAAGCGGCACCCCGAGATCAACGCCCAGTGGGACGAGGCCGCCCAGGAGATCGTGATCAAGGGCCAGGTGAACCTCGGCATCGCCGCGGCCACCCCGCGCGGCCTGATCGTCCCCAACATCAAGGACGCCGGTGCCAAGACCCTCTCGGGCCTGGCGGCGGCGCTCGGCGAGCTGATCGACACCGCCCGCCAGGGCAAGACCTCGCCGGCCGACATGCAGGGCGGCACGGTCACCATCACCAACGTCGGCGTCTTCGGCGTCGACACCGGTACCCCGATCCTCAACCCGGGGGAGGCGGCCATCCTCGCCTTCGGGGCGGTCCGGGAACTGCCGTGGGTGCACAAGGGCAAGGTGGTCCCGCGTCAGGTCACCACCCTGGCCCTCTCCTTCGACCACCGCCTGGTGGACGGGGAGCTCGGCTCCAGGGTGCTGGCCGACGTGGCCGCACTGCTGGAGCGCCCCAAGCGCCTGATCACCTGGGGCTAGAAGAAGCGAAGGGGCCCCGCCTCCGCACCGGCGTGCGGGAGCGGGGCCCCTTGCCGTCCGTGGTCCGGCTAGCGCTGGGGACGCAGCCGGCGCACGGCGATCAGGACGCCCGCGCCGAGGGCGACGAAGGCGGCGGCGGAGGCGGCGAGGAACCCGTTGGGGGTGTCCGCGCCGGTCTGGGCCAGCTCGGGGGTGCCCGCGGGGGCGGTGGTGGCGGGGGCCGAGGGGGTGGCGGCAGGAGCCTTGGCGGGTGCCGCCGGTGCCGCCGGGGTCTGTGCGGCGGCCGGCTTGGCCGGTACGGGCTTGGCGGTGCTGCTCGGCTTGCTGCTCGGCTTGGCGGACGGCTTGGTGGTCGGGGCCGGCTTGGGCGAGGCGGGCGTGGTCCGGTGGGTCACGGACATGTTCTTGAAGACCCACGGCGAGTGCTTGCCGTCCTCCGCGTCGGCGGTGAGGCCGACCCGGATGCCGTCCAGATCCGCCGGGGCCTTCGCGGCCAGTCCGACCCGGAACGTGAAGTGCACGGCCCGGCCGTCCGCCACGGGCTCGCCCTTGGGCGCCGTCGCGTAGAGCACCGGGTCGCAGCCGCGGACGAGCGGCACCTTCTGCCATGCGCCGGTGCTCCTGACCTCCACGGTCAGGTCCTCGGCGCGCAGGGGCGCGCCGCCGTTCTCGTTGAAGAACGAGAGCGAGGGAACCGCCTTCCGGTACGGCGCACCGGTGAAGTTGCCCACCTCGACCGGGATCTCGACCTTCGGGCCGCCCGCCAGGACGGTCAGACCGGGGGTCATGAAGAAGCCCGCGTCGATGGTGCCCCGGTGGGTGTCGGCGGCCTTCGCCGAGGGGCCCGCCGCCTTCGGCGCCGAGGCACCGGCCGGTGCGCCGAGCGGGGCGCCGCAGGCCCAGGCGGTGTCGGTGGTGAGCAGCTGGACGGAGCCTGCGAGCAGGACGGTGGCGGCCAGGGTGGCGGCGCGGCGACGGCCGGAGCGCGAGGGGGTGTTCTTCGCAAAAGCGGAGATAACGGACTTGCGCATGACGTGACTCCCCAGGGTCGACGTACTGACGGTGTGTGTGGTGAAGACGACCGGCTCCGCCCCTGTACGGCGGTAGCGCCCCCCGGCCCTGCCGGTCTCGCTCTCCGTGCCTTCATCCGTAAAGACGTCCATCCCCGCCGGGGGTTGCAGGCGGGTCCGGAAGTTTTTTCGGGAATCCTCGGGCGGCCCGGCCGGGCCGCCCGGCTCCGGGATACTGCCGGGATGGCAGAGGAGCTGATAACCCGTCCCGACGCCGGGCGGACGGACCGCGCCGGGCGGCGCTCGCTGCGGCAGGACGTCTCGGTACCGGCGCTGGTGGCCGGGCTGGTGTGCATCGTGGTGTCGTTCTCCGGGCCGCTGGTGGTGGTGCTCGCGGCGGCCGCCGCCGGGCGGCTGGACCAGGCGCACACCGCGTCCTGGATCTGGGCGGTGGCCGTCGGCAGCGGGCTGACCTGCCTGCTGCTCAGCTGGTGGACCAGGACACCGGTGATCACCGCCTGGTCCACTCCGGGCGCCGCGCTGCTGGTGACCAGCCTGGGCGCGTACCCGTACCGGGAGGCGGTCGGTGCCTTCCTGGTGAGCGGGGTGGTGGTGGCGCTGTTCGGAGTCACCGGACTGTTCGGCCGGCTGATCGCCGCCGTCCCGGCCGGGATCGTGAACGCGATGCTGGCGGGCATCCTGTTCTCCTTCGATGCCGGCATCTTCGGTGCCGTGCACGGGGCACCGGCCCTGGTGCTCGGCAGCTTCGCGGCTTTCCTGCTGGCCAGGCGGCTGGCCCCGCGGTACGCCGTCCCGGCCGCGCTCCTGGCCGGCGGCGTCCTGGCGGCCTGCACCGTCGGGCTGCAGGTGCACCTCGGCGCGGGCGGTCCGACCCGGCCGGTGTTCACCGTGCCCGCCTTCTCCTGGCCGGCCATGGTGGGACTGGCGCTGCCACTCACCATCGTCGCACTGGCCTCGCAGAACGCCCCCGGCCTCGGGGTGATGCGGGCCTTCGGCTACCGGCCGGACGACCGGCTGCTGATCGGCACCACCGGCGGGCTCTCCGTCCTGCTGGCGCCGTTCGGCTCGCCGGGCGTGAACCTGGCCGCGATCACCGCGGCCATCTGCGCCGGACCGGAGAGCCACCCCGACCCGCGCCGGCGCTATGTCGCGGGCATGTCGGCGGGCGTGTGCTACCTGCTGATGGGCAGCTTCGGCGGGGTGCTGGTGAGCCTGTTCACCGGCCTGCCGAAGGAGCTGATCGCGGTGATCGCCGGGGTCGCCCTGCTGGCCTCGCTGCAGGGCAGCCTGGCCGCGGCCGTCGCCGACGAGCAGGGCCGGGACGCCGCCGTGGTGACCTTCCTGGCCACCGCCTCCGGGATGAGCCCGGCCGGCATCGGTTCGGCCTTCTGGGGACTGCTGCTCGGCCTCGGCGCCCATCTGGTGCTGAACGCACGGCCGCCGAAGCGGGCCTGAGGCCCACGGACCACCCGAATCGGCCACCCGATCGAACTGATTGGTATGACAGGGGTGGTTCGGGTCGTTCGGCCAGGTCGGTGACATTTGCGTAGGACGGTGAGGGCGACACGCCCTCCGGGTACGTCTTCGCGTCCACCACCCGGGCGACGCCGGGTGACCGGATCCCCGAGGACGCACCCGTATGCCGCCTGGCAACCCTGGCCGTCTCGTACGGAGTCTGGCCGCGCTCGTGCTGGTGTCCGCCGCGGTTCTGCCCGCCGCCCTGGAGTTGGTCGGACCGTCGCCGTTCGGTGCGATCGGGGCCGGCTCCCCGGCGGACCGGGCGGTGCCGCCGCACGCCGTGCAACAGGCCGACCTCCGTGCCGTCACCGCCCCGACCGTCGACATACGACGCACCGGTGACCCCGCCAACCGGATCACCCTGGTGCTGCTCGGCGACGGCTACACCATGGGCGAGCAGGAGCTGTTCCGCCAGCAGGCGGACCGGGCCTGGCACTCGCTGATGGAGATCGAGCCGTTCCGCAGCTACCAGGGCTTCTTCAACATACGGCGGGTCGAGGTGGTCTCCCCGGTCTCCGGCATCGCCGAGACCGAGGGCCGGAGCCGCGGCCCCGGCACCCCGCTCGGCATGCACTTCTGGTGCGAGGGCACCGCCCGGCTGCTCTGCGCCGACGAGTCCGCCACCGCCCGGGTCGCCGGCGGGGGCACCGGGCCGCAGTACCTGATCGCCCTGGCCAACTCCACCGAGTACGGCGGCGCCGGCGGCACCGGGGTCACCACCCTGGCCGGCGGCAGCCCGGACGCGGGCCGGATCATCCAGCACGAGATCGGGCACACCGTGGGCGACCTCGGCGACGAGTACGACAGCGCGCCGGACGACACCGACTACCCCAACCTCTCCACCGAGAACGCCGACGAGATGCGCCGCAAGCAGACCAAGTGGTGGCGCTGGCTGGGTGCGGTGTCCCCGGACGGCGCCGGGACGGTCGGGGCGTACCGCAGCGCCAACGGGGTCTACCGGCCCACCCCGGACTCGGTGATGCGGACCCTCGGCGGCGCCTACAACCTGCCCTCACGGGAGGCGATCATCGAGGAGATCTACCGCCGGGTCCGGCCGACCGACACCCCCGTGCCGGCCCCCGGCGAGGTCTCCGGCCGCCCCCGGCTGGAGGTGCACCCGCTGCCGCTCACCGGAGCCCGGCAGCTGCGGGTCGAGTGGAAGGTGGACGGCACCCCGGTGGAGCCGTCGGCGCCGGACCGCAGCTGGCTCGACAGCGCCCAGCTGAACCTGGCGCCCGGTCACAGCGCCACCGTCACCGCCACTGTCCGGGACACCACCGACTGGGTCCGGGACGAGGCCTTTCGCGACCGGTACATGACCAGGTCGGTGTCCTGGACGGTCACCGGCTGAGGTGGTTCGTGTCCGATCGCTGCCACCCCGTCCTAGGCGTCCAATGATGGGATGACTAATCTGGGTGCACTATGACCGCGGAGCCCGCCTCTTCCACCCGCCCCCTGACCGTCCCCGCTCCCCGCTCCACCGCCGAACCGGCACCCCCGGGCACCACGGTCCCGCCGCCACCCGGCGGCCGCGCCGCCTGGCTGGCCTGGTCCGTCGGCGTCAGCGTCTACATCCTCGCCGTCATCCACCGCACCAGTCTCGGCGTGGCCGGCCTGGACGCCGCCGACCGCTTCAGCATCGGCGCCTCCGCGCTCTCCACCTTCTCGATCCTCCAGGTGCTGGTCTACGCGGCCATGCAGATACCGGTCGGCCTGCTGGTCGACCGCTTCGGCCCGCGCCGGGTGCTGCTGCTCGGCGTCCTGCTGCTCAGCGCCGGCCAGCTGGCCTTCGCGTTCAGCTCCTCCTTCGGCCCGGCGCTGGCCTCCCGGGCGGTGCTCGGATGCGGCGACGCGATGACCTTCATCAGCGTGCTGCGGATCGCCGCCCGCTGGTTCCCGGCCGCGAAGAACCCGTTCGTCGCCCAGCTGACCGGGCTCGCCGGGATGGGCGGCAACCTGGTCACCACCGTGGTCCTCGCCCAGGCCCTGCACAGCGAGGGCTGGACGCCGACGTTCACCACGATCGCGCTGCTCGGTGTCGCCGTCTTCGCGCTGGTCGCGCTCTTCCTCCAGGAGGCCCCGGCCGGCGCCCCGCACCCCGGCGCGGAGGGCGCGCCCCGGCCGGCCGTCGGCCGGCAGATCCGCCAGTCCTGGCAGGAGCCCGGCACCCGGCTCGGGCTCTGGGTGCACTTCACCACCCAGTTCCCCGGCAACGCCTTCGGCCTGCTCTGGGGCCTGCCCTACCTGGTGGAGGCCCAGGGCCTGTCCCGGGCCGAGGCCGGCGGGCTGCTCACCCTGCTGGTGCTCAGCAACATGGCCTTCGGCCTCCTCTTCGGCCGGGTGCTCTCCCGCACGGCCCGCGCCCGGATGCCGATCGTGCTCACCGTCATCGCCGTCACCGCGGTCGGCTGGGCGATCACCCTGGCCTGGCCCGGCGGCCACCCGCCGCTCTGGCTGGTGGTCGGGATCATCCTGGTGATGGGCAGCAACGGACCGGCCTCCCTGGTCGGCCTGGACTACGCCCGCTCGCACAACCCCGTCGAACGGCTCGGCACCGCCTCCGGGATCGCCAACATGGGCGGCTTCATCGGCACGATGATCACCCTGTTCGGCATCGGCGTCGTCCTCGACGCCCTGACCCCGGCCGGTACCGACACCTACTCCGCGGCCGCCTTCCGCTGGGCCTTCTGCTGGCAGTACGCCCCCCTGGCCCTCGGCACCGTGATGATCCTGCGGCTGCGCCGCAAGGTCGCCGCGGGGGCCTCGTAGCGTCCCGGCCGGCGTGGACGTCGGACTGCCCCGGCCCGGCGGTGGTTTCCGGGGGATGCCCGACGTCCACGGTCCCGGCCGGGTCAGCGGCCGTACTCGCGCATCAGCTCGGCGATCTGCCGCGCCGTTCCGTAGATCCGGGCATCGTGCAGCTCCACGACCAGCTGCCCGTCCCCGACGGCGGTCGGCGGTGGCGCCAGCAGACGGACGAGGTCGACCAGCTTCAGCTTGGCGCAGAGCGGGATCGGGCGGCTGCCCCGGATGCCCACCCGCTCCACGCCGGGGCAGGAGAAGTAGCCGCCGAAGGGCGGACCGCTGTCCTCCTCCCGGCTCGGCATGTGGAAGTCCATCTCGCCGTGCCGGCAGTGCACCGTCCCGTCCGAGCGGATGTGCACGCCGAGCCCGCCGTCGCGGTCGATCTCCGCGACGATCTGCACCTGCCGGCCGACCGCCTCCGCCAGCGTCTCCGCCATCCGTCGCCGCTGGGTGGGCACGTCGGTGTCCCCGCGCCGGACGGAGGGGAGCAGGTCGCGGGTGACCCACTCCTGGAAGGGGCGGGCACTCGGCTTGTTGGACCGCATGACCAGCGTGTACAGACCGGCCTCACTGATCACGTTGAGCATCGGGTTTCCGCGCTCGTAGGGTTTCTGACCTGCGGAAACGCCATTACCCTTCCCGAAAGTTAGGGTAATCGAGCGCGAGTTGACGACCCGCGTGTGGTCGTCGCCGACCACTTGGCGAACCCGGCTGGGATTCAGTCTGCCGAGGACGGCGCACACGTCCGCCGTGACGAACCACGGCTCCCCGTCGATCAGCACGACCCGGATCGGCTGCCCCGTGACCGGGAAGCTCGACCGCACCAGCACCATCCGCGTCCGTTCGTCGTCCATCTGAACGCCCCTCCTTCTTCCGGGTGACGACTGCCCGGAACAACGAGGACGAACGGACGAGGTACTGGTCCCACGCATCCGGACGGAAGCGCGAGGCCCGCCACCCGGCGCGTGCTGCCGCGCGTACGCCGGGTGGGTGAGTCGGGGGCGCTACGGGGTGACGGAGAAGTTGGCCAGGACCCGGGCGGCCAGCTCCCGGTCGCCCTCGACGGTGACGTGGCCGGGGCGGCCCCGGCCGCAGGCGAGGCGGACGTAGGTCTCCCAGTCGAGGGTGAGCTGGACGTCGGGGGCGAGGCTGATCGACCCGTCCACGGTGCCGCGGCCGGTGGAGTCGACCCGGACGGTGCGCAGGAACTCGACCGGGCCGGTGACATCGACGACCAGGGCCGTCCCCGCGGGTGCGCCGGCCGCGTGGGCGACCGCCTTCGGCAGTGACTCCAGCAGGACGTCGCGGGCGACCATGGCGGCCGGGGAGTCCAGGTTGCCGGGCTCGTGGAGGGCGCGGCGGAGGTCCTGCTCGTGCACCCAGACGTCGAACGCCCGGCGGCGCAGCAGCTCGTGGTACGGCAGGTCGCGGGTGTGCGGCCCGGCGGGCCAGCGGACCGGCTCGGAGGGGGTGTACTTGGCGTTCCGCAGCGCCCGCGAGCGGCGGATGATCGTGTACTCCAGCTCGCCGGTCATCTCCAGCACGGTGTGGCAGCGGCGCTTGTCGACCGGCAGCTCGATGTAGCGGGCGAACTCGGTGGTGACATGGCGCAGGTCGCGCGGCAGCGAGTGGATCGGGCGGGGGTCGCCGAGCAGTTCCGACTCGACGGCGATGACATGCGAGACGACGTCCCGGACGGACCAGCCGGGGCACTCGGTGGCCCGGTTCCAGGAGTCCGTGGGCAGGGCGGCCACCAGTTCGGATATGGACTCGATGGACTGCGTCCACGCCTCGGTGTAAGCCTGCACGGTCTGGTTGTCCGTCACGGGAATCTCCGGCCCTCCGTCAGCTGCCTTGCCACACGTGCCCTGCACGGGATCGTCCGGGATGGTCCGGCTTCCGGGCACACACGCTAACCGCACGTTACGCTGCCTGGTGAGAGCAGGGCAGCGCTTTCGGGTGACGATCGTAGGACTCTTGCGGTGGACGGTGGTACTGTGCGCGCTTCATTGATCCAACTCTCGGTCTCCGACGCCGAACCGCCCGCCGAGCGGCGGGCCCGGGCGGCGGCCCTGGTCCGGGCGCAGCAGGGGGCGGACCTGGTGGTCCTGCCGGAACTGTGGCCGCTGGGCGGTTTCGCCTACGACCTCTGGTCGGACGGTGCCGAGGCGCTGGACGGGCCGACCTCCGACGCGATGGCGGCGGCCGCCAGGGCGGCCGGGGTCTGGCTGCACGCCGGGTCGATCGTCGAACGGGACCCGGACGGGCCGATCTACAACACCTCGCTGCTGTTCGCCCCGGACGGCGAGCTGGTGCACACCTACCGCAAGATCCACCGCTTCGGCTTCGACAGCGGCGAGGCGGTGGTGATGGGCGCCGGGCAGGAGATCGTCACCGCCGTCACCGACTTCGGCACGCTGGGCCTGGCGACCTGCTACGACCTGCGCTTCCCCGAGCTGTTCCGGGCCCTGCTGGACGCGGGCGCGCAGCTGCTGGTGGTCCCGGCGGCCTGGCCGGAGCGCCGGCGGGAGCACTGGACGCTGCTGAACCGGGCCCGCGCGGTGGAGGAGCAGGCGTACGTGCTGGCCTGCAACACGGCCGGGACGCACGGCGGGGTCGAGCAGGCGGGCCACAGCATCGTGGTGGATCCGTGGGGCCGGGTGCTGGCCGAGGCGGGACTGGGCGAGGAGGTGCTGACGGTGGAGTTCGATCCGGCGGAGGTGGCCAAGGCCCGCGCGGACTTCCCGGTACACCGGGACCGGCTGCTGGGCATTCCGGCGCCTGTGCAGCGGTGACGCCGCGCCCCGGGGAAGGGTGCTTGTACACGACGGCGGCATGTTTGAGAAGATGAGCATTCGTCGTGTTCCCAGCCGTTCTTCGGTCGGCCTGCCGCGGCACAGGCCGGCGAGCCCGCCCGAGGAGGTCGCGCGCATGTCCGGCACCGGCATCGGCGAGGGCGACAACCGCCCCGTGATCCAGCGCAACAGCCTCCGCGAGCAGATCGCGGGCGCGCTGCGCGAGGAGATGATGGCCGGCCGGCTGGCGGCGGGGCGCAACTTCACCGTCAAGGAGATCGCCGAGCTGTACGGGGTCTCGGCGACCCCGGCCCGTGAGGCGCTGGTGGACCTGGGCGCGCAGGGGCTGCTCCGGGTCGAGCACCACCGCGGATTCACGGTGCCCGAGTTCGGCTGGGACGACTTCCTGGAGATCTTCGAGTCCCGGGTGCTGCTCACCGACAGCTACTTCCGCCAGCTGTCCGCCCGGTCGGCGCTGCCGGACGTCATCCGGCTGCCGTCGCTGCGGCGGCGGGCGGACGCGGCGCTGCGGGCGGCCCGGTCGGGGAACCTGGACGTGATGGTCGGCTGCGACCGCCGCTTCTGGCAGGAGGTCGCCGGACTGCTCGGCAACCGCCGGATCGTCGACTACCTGGACTGGCTGCGGGTGCAGTCCTGGATGTTCGCCGCCCCCTATCTGCGGACGCTGCCGGAGTTGGCCGGGGTCTGCTGGGACCGTCATGGCGAGCTGGTCGACGTGATCGAGGCGCGGGACCTGGCGGGCGCGCGGCGGATCGTCTGCGAGTACAACCTGTTCACCGTCAGGCTGCTGGCCGAGCTGGCCGGGCAGCCGGTGGAGTCGGTGGGTGTCCTGGGGCTGCTGCTGCCCTGGTCCGGCCAGGGCGAGCCGGACCAGGAGCCCGCGGCCGGGCAGGGACGGGGGTCGGCCGGGCACAGCGGGGTGGTGCACGGGGACGGGTTGCCCGGTGGCATGGAGTCCGGCCCGGCCGAGCCCTCGCACGGTGGGCGACCGGGCCAGGCCCCGGACCGGGGTCCCGATCAGGATGAAGACGAGGACGAGGACGAGGACCGGGAGCCCGGCCGCGAACTGGGGCTGGGCCTCGGCCTGGTGCCGCAGCCGCGCTCGGTGCCGTACGGGCGGTTCGGCCGCCGGCTGCCCGACCCGCCCTCCGGTCAACTGCCCGGGGGGAAGCCCGAGAGCAGGCCTGAGGGCAGGCCCGACCCGCATCGCGCGCCGGGCCGGTAGGGTGGGCGGTCGTCGAACCGGCCGGTCCTTTCGCCGACCGTCCGGGTACCGACCCGTCCATTCGTCGTCCGTGTCCGCGAACGACCCCCGCCGCCCGGAGAGGAAGAGCCGGCCCATGGCCTGCGACCTCTGGCTCGTCCCGCTCGTGGACGTACTGAGCCACAGCCCCGACAATCCCTTCCGGGACGATCTCGCCCTCTACAACGCCGTGTTGGCCGCGAACGGCCTGCCCGAGGTGCCGGTCTACCAGTACGTCCCGGGTATCAGCGGGGCGGTCGAGCCGATAGCCGCCTTCGACTACGACTCGCTGCACTTCCTGCGCCGCGCCTACCTGTTGGGCCTCACCGGCCTGGACATCACGCCGGTGGACGCGCTCGGCGGCGACTACGAGCAGCTGCTGGAGATGTTCGAGAGCAGCGCCGAACAGTCGCACCTGGTCTGGCATTTCGACCACGCGGGCGCGTACGTGCCGATCGAGTTCGCGGCGCCGCTGGTGGACGACGCGCTGCTCTCCGCGGGCGGACCGCTCGGCTCCAGCCACGGACTGCTGCGCGAACTGCAGGCCGTCGCGCCGGCGCTGGACATCGACCCGCTCAACCCGCCGGACCCGACCCGGCCGCTCGGCCCGACCGGCCTGGAGCAGCCGTTCGGCCCGCCGCTGGACGACCTGCACCCCTTCGCCCGTGAGCGGCACGCCTGGTCGGGCCTGTACGCGGCGGCGACCCGCAGCCTCACCCAGGGCTCGATGGTCGTCTTCGCCTGAAGCCAACGGCCAACGGCCAACGGCCAACGGTCAACAGTCAGCGGCAGCGGCCGGCGACGACCACGAGCGCGCCACGGCCCGCCGCCACCCCGGCCGCGGGCCCGGCACGCACCCCGGCCGGGCCCGCGGCGGCTCAGCGCAGCGGCCCCTCCGGCGGCCGCTGGCGCGGCATGGTCGGCCGGGTGCCCGGCGGCGGCAGGATCCGCACCTGGGCGCCGCCCCCCGACTCGCTGCGCCCGCCCCAGCTGCCGGGGCTCTGGGTGGGCAGCTGGGTCATGTTCGCCCGGAACTCCAGCATCCACTCCGAGGTCTCGCTGCGGACCATGTCCGAGACGTCCTCGCAGAACCGCCGCAGCACCCCGAGGCAGCGCTCGGCGGCCTCGCCGGCGGTGCCCTCGGTCGGGCCGAGCACCTCCCGCACGCACTCCGACGCCCAGTCGAACTGGAAGGCCTCCAGACGGCGTTGCAGCGCCTGGCCGGTGCTGACGTCCCGCATCCAGCCGGAGGTCAGACCGAACACCCGGTCGGCGCCGTAGCAGGCGGCGGAGAGCGCCAGGCCGACGTAGCCCCAGCTGGTGGCGTTGGCGACCGAGCCGGTGAGGTCCACCAGCGGGGCGGTGACGCCGCCGACCGCGAAGCCGGCCGTGCCGAAGCGCAGCAGCCGGGCCCAGCGGCGCTTCCACACCCGGTCCCGGCGGTACCACTCGATCGCCTCCACCGCCCGCTCCTCGGACCAGCGGTAGAGCTCCTCCAGGCGCTCGGCGGGCTCGCCCCAGTCCCCGAGCGGGAACTGGCGGGTGCTCAGATCGGTCCGGCGACGGGTGGACTCCCGGCGCGCGACGGCCGCGACGGGCTGGTCCTCCTCACCGACCTCCTTGCCCCAGGCACTCTCCTCGGGCTGCATTTCCGGCTGGCTCACCTGTGGGGCTCCCTGTGGCGGGCGGACTGCTGGGTCTGACAGTGCGCCGACCTGACGTGTCATCGACCTGGCGGGCGGTGAAACATCGGATGGCGCATTGGACGCGCGACGCCCACGGGCGAGTCTGGGTGCCCGGGAGGTCGCGTACCGACCGGCTGCCGGTGGTTGTCCAACAGCACTTCTTACCGCCAAATGGCTGACCATGTGGGCGCTTCTCCAATGATCGTTACTGGTTTCGGCCACTGGATACCAAGGTGGGAGGGTTGCGGGGGGCGGCGAGATTTCACCCGTCCGAGCGAGGCCCCGGTGACCCGCCGTTCTGACCCGGGCACCCGGCGCGGATGTCGCGGGCCGTTTCCTGGAGGTTCCTCCGAGGCCGGGGGCGTGCGCGCGGGCCCGGTCTGTAGCTTCCGACGGGACCGGAGAGCGGCCTGAACCGGCCACCGACTACCCTTGCGAAGCGTGAAGGTCCTCGTCATCGGCGGCGGCGCCCGCGAACACGCCCTGTGCCGCTCTCTGTCCCTAGATCCCGCCGTCACCGAGCTGCACTGCGCCCCGGGTAACGCCGGGATCGCGCAGGTGGCGACGGTCCACCCGGTCGACCAGCTGGACGGCGGGCAGGTCACCGACCTCGCCCGGCGGCTCGGCGCCGGCCTCGTCGTCGTCGGCCCGGAGGCCCCGCTGGTCGCGGGCGTCGCCGACGCCGTGCGCGCGGCCGGCATCCCGGTCTTCGGCCCCTCCGGCCGGGCCGCCCAACTGGAAGGCTCCAAGGCCTTCGCCAAGGACGTGATGGCCGCCGCCGGCGTGCCCACCGCCCGCTCGTACGTCTGCACCACCCCCGCCGAGGCCGCCGAGGCGCTGGACGCCTTCGGCGCGCCGTACGTGGTCAAGGACGACGGGCTGGCCGCCGGCAAGGGCGTGGTGGTCACCTCCGACCGCGCGGCCGCGCTGGCCCACGCCGCCTCCTGTGACCGCGTGGTCATCGAGGAGTACCTGGACGGCCCCGAGGTCTCGCTGTTCGCCGTCACCGACGGCAGCACCGTCGTCCCGCTCCAGCCCGCGCAGGACTTCAAGCGCGCGCTGGACGGCGACGAGGGCCCGAACACCGGCGGCATGGGGGCCTACTCGCCGCTGCCGTGGGCGCCCGAGGGCCTGGTCGAGGAGGTCCTGGAGACCGTCCTGCAGCCGACCGTGGACGAGCTGCGCCGCCGGGGCACCGAGTTCTCCGGCCTGCTCTACGCGGGCCTGGCGCTGACCTCGCGCGGCACCCGGGTGATCGAGTTCAACGCCCGCTTCGGCGACCCGGAGACCCAGGTCGTGCTGGCCCGGCTGCGCACCCCGCTGGCGGGCGTCCTGTACGCCTCCGCCACCGGCACGCTGGACCAGCTGGAGCCGCTGCGCTGGGACGACGGCGCCGCGGTCACCGTGGTCGTCGCCTCCGAGGGCTACCCGGCCGCGCCGCGCACCGGCGACGTGATCGAGGGCCTGGCCGCGGCCGAGGCCGTCGACGGCACCGCGTACGTGCTGCACGCCGGCACCAGGGCGGACGAGGACGGCCGGGTGCTCAGCGCCGGCGGCCGGGTCCTCTCCGTCACCGCCACCGGCGCCGACCTCGCCGAGGCCCGTGACCGGGCGTACGAGGCCGTCGGCCGGATCGACCTCAAGGGCGGCCAGCACCGCACCGACATCGCGCTGAAGGCGGCGCTGTAACGGGCGGTCCACTGACCGGAGGGTGCCGCGTCGAGGGGAAACAACCCCCATGGACGCAGCACCCTCCGGCGTTTCCGGGGGAGACAGTGCCGGAGCGGTCCGGGGGGAGCCACACCGTTCGGCGGCCGGAATCCAGCCCATCGAGTGACACCGCCCGCATCCGGCTGACGTAACCGGGTGCCCGGCCTTATGGTGCGCTGGATCGCAGGTGTCACCACCGGGGCCGCTGTGATCGCCGCCGGGTAGCGCCGTGCCCGCGGGGGGATGCTGGACGGCGTCCGGCCGGGCCGGCACATCCGGGCGCTTCGCACGGCCGGGCCGTGGGTCGTCCGGAAACCGGGCAGCGTCACCGGGACGAGTGGAAACCGGGGCGATCCGGAACACCGGCCCGGACCTGGGCGTCAACAATGGCAGAAGCGCCACGCAGCATGTACTACCGGGATCGGACGCCACCGCTTCCCGGTCGGAACTGATCGTTCGAGCCTGCTCAGGGCCCGTCGCCGGGCGCCCGAGGGCTCCGAAGGGGGTGCCGCACCGTATGGCCGCTGTCGACACCGCGCGCGCTCACGCCCAGGCGGTGCTGCGGATCCGGGGTCTCGCCCTGGCCGTCGCCGCACTGCCCGCCGCCGTCGCGGTGGTCCTGTTCGCGGGCCGGCTCACCGGCCGCCTCGGCGCGCCCGGCTCCCCGGACGGCGCCGGCTGGGACGCCGCCCGCTGGGTGGTCTGCGCGGTGGCCGCCGTCACCCTGCTGGTGGCCGGCCTGGCCGCGCGGGCCTACCGCCGGGCCGTCCCGCCGCAGACCCCGGTCGTCCCGCTCGACCGGAGGCAGGCGCCCGAGCTCTACCGGCTGATCGACGAGCTGGCCGAGCGGCTGGAGGTCCCCGCGCCCTCCGCCATCGCCCTCACCCCGGACTGCGACAGCTGGCTGGAGGACGTCCCGCCGCCCCGGCCCGAGGGCCGGTCCCGGCCGCACCGCCCGGGGCACGAGCCGCCCGCCCCCGCCCTGGTGATCGGCTCGCCGTTCCTCTGGTGGATGCGGGCCGGGGAGCTCCGCGCCCTGCTCGCGCCCGTGGTGGCCGGCACCGCGGCCGCGGCCGATCCGGAGATCGCCGCCGCCCGCCGCTTCCTGCGCGGCCTGGACGCCAGCCTGGACGCCGGACCCGGCACCGCCCCCGGCCTCGGCGGAGTCCCCGCTCCCGGGCCCGTACGGCCGCCCCGCCGCGGCCCGGCCGCGCTGACCGACCGGATCACCCGACGGCTGCTCGGCGCCTGTCGCGCGCACTCCGCCGAACTGGAGCGGGCGGTCGCCGCCTGGGCCTCCGAGCAGGCCAGGGCGGTCGACTACGGCCTGCGGATCGCCGCCCAGGAGCAGGTCGGCCTCGCCTACGCCGGCTGGGACCGGCTGCTCACCCGGGTGGCACTGCCTGCCTGGCGGCTCGGCCGCCACCCCGCGCACCTCAACGCCGGGGTGGTCGCCGCCCTCACCGAGCTGTCCCGGCGCGACCGGCTGGCCGCCGACGGCTACGGCAGCAGGCTCGGCGACCGCCCCGCCTGCGACCTGCTGGAGGAGCCCGGCACGGTGGACGAGGCGGTCTCGCTGCTCGCGGCCGAGCTGTTCTTCGGCCG
The DNA here is from genome assembly GCF_044744345.1 of Kitasatospora sp. NPDC087315. NCBI lineage: Bacteria > Bacillati > Actinomycetota > Actinomycetes > Kitasatosporales > Streptomycetaceae > Kitasatospora > Kitasatospora sp. NPDC087315. Next base: position 130,692 of record NZ_JBIUYD010000014.1, read on the forward strand.
GCCCGCCGACGGCGCCTGGCGGGAGCTGGAGTGGGCCGACTACCCGGCCGAGGTGGTGGACGCCGGCTGGCGCATCCGCGCCGCGGCCCTGCAGTCCGCCCTGGACCGGCTCGCCCCGCAGGCCCGCCCCGGTGCCCCGACCCTCACCCGGCTGCTGGCCCGGCTCGCCGACGGCGACGGCGAGCGGCTGGCCGCCGCACTCACCGCCCAGCTCGCCCGCACCACGGCCCCCGCCCCGCTGCTGGAGCCCGTCCGCACCGGGCGGGACCTCCTGATCGACCACGTCACCGCGATGGTCTGCTGCGCCGCCGTCGACACCGCCGGTGCCACCCCCGGCCTGGACTGGCTGGACGGCCCGGTGCTGATGCTCGGCGGGGTGCGCCGCACGGACCTGGCCGGACCGGTCGCCCAGGCCGTCGAACAGGGCCAGGACGGCCCGCTGCGCGGCTGGCTGGACGCCGCCGACGTCCGGCTGGAGAAGCCGGTCCGCCTCTGAGGCGGATCCGGGACCACGCCGGCCTGCTCCGGGGCGGCGCTCGGCGGCCGGCCACGCGCCCCCTGCGGCGGCCTGGCCTCGGAAGGTCTTCGCAGGCCAAAGGCCCTCTCGGTGCCGGGCCCGAAGATTCATCACCACTAGTTGCTACCGTAGGGTGACGCAGCGCCAGCACAGTGTGGTGTATTAGTCCGCACGCACAACCGGGAGGCACATGCCAACCGGCGGAGGTGCACCCGGGAGGGGCACGTGGGGACGGAACTCAACCGCCGCTGGGAGTCGGGAACGCACGCGTACAGCGTCTCCGACCCCTTTGGCCAGGGCCCGCTGCCCTGGCTGCGCAGCCCGGACCAATACCTGGCGGGAGCGGAGGGCGGTGTCCCCTGGTACGTCTCGGTGGGCGCGCCGGGGCAGCAGCCGCTCGCCGGGGGCACCAGACCCAAGCCGCCGGTCGGCACCCCGCGGGGCGCCAACGACGTGGTGCAGCAGATCAAGGGCTTCGCCTCGGCCGGTGTGGTCCGCCCCGGCGGTTCGGTGGACCTCCGGGTCACCGTCAACCCGCCCCGCGAGTTCACCGTGGACGTCTACCGGATCGGTCACTACAACGGCGACGGCGCCCACCACATGACGTCCAGCCCGCTGATCTCCGGGCTGGCCCAGCCCGCCCCGCTGGTCGTCGGACGGACCGTCTCCTGCCACCACTGGTGGCACTCCTGGCGGCTCCAGATCCCCGCCCACTGGCCGCCCGGCGCGTACGTGGCCGTCCTGACCACCGCCGACATGCTGGACCGCAGCCACATCCCGTTCACCGTCCGGGACCTCGACGACCGGGTGCACGCCGCCGAGCTGCTGCTGGTCGTCCCGGACGTGACCTGGCAGGCCTACAACCTCTTCCCCGAGGACGGCCGCAGCGGCGCCAGCCTCTACCACGCCTGGGACGGCCAGGGCCGGCTCGTCGGCGAGCCCGAGGCGGCCGTCACCGTCTCCTTCGACCGTCCGCACGCCACCGCCGGCCTGCCGCTGCACGTCGGCCACGCCTACGACTTCATCCGCTGGGCCGAGCGGTTCGGCTACGACCTCTCCTACGCCACCGCCACCGACCTGCACGCCGGCCTGGTCGACCCGACCCGGCACCGCGCGCTGGTCTTCCCCGGCCACGACGAGTACTGGTCCGAGCCGATGCGCCGGACGGTCGAGCGGGCCCGCGACGACGGCACCTCCCTGGTCTTCCTCTCCGCCAACACCATGTACTGGCGGGTCGAGCTGAGCGCCGCGCCGTCCGGCGAGCCCAACCGGCTGCTCAACTGCCGCAAGCGGCAGAAGGTCGAGCCCGGCAGCCCGGCCGCCGGGGTGTCCGGCGCCGCCAGCGCGCTCTGGCGGGACGCGGGCGAGCCGGAGCAGCACCTGCTCGGCCTGCAGTACTCCGGCCGGGTCGCCTCGCCCGTCCCGCTGGTCGCCCGGCACACCGCGCACTGGCTCTGGGACGGCACCGGTGTCCGGGAGGGCGAGGAGCTGCCCGGCCTGGTCGCGGGGGAGGCCGACCGCTACTACCCCAGGGTGTCGCTGCCCGAGCACACCGAGCGGGTGCTGCTCGCGCACTCCCCGTACCAGGACCTCATGGGCCGCACCCGGTACCAGGAGACCTCGCTGTACCGGGCCCCGAGCGGCGCGTACGTGTTCGCCGCCGGCACCTTCGCCTGGTCGCCCGCGCTGGGCCGGCCGGGGCTCACCGACGAGCGGATCCAGCGGGCCACCGCCAACCTGCTGGACCGCCTCGGCAAGAACGGCTGACCGCCGGGCCGCGGGTGCCCCTCCGGCCGTCCGTGAAAGACTCGGAGGCAGTGACCTCCCCTTTCGCGCCCCACACGCCCGCGAACCACCCCTGAGGACTGAGACGACCTTGAGCGGATTTGTCACCAAGCCCGAGCCGGTCCAGGTACCCGGCCTGGTCCACCTGCACACCGGCAAGGTGCGCGACCTCTACCGCGCCGAGTCCGGTGAGCTGGTGATGGTCGCCAGCGACCGCACCTCGGCGTACGACTGGGTGCTGCCCAACGAGATCCCGGACAAGGGCCGCATCCTCACCCAGATGTCGCTCTGGTGGTTCGACCGGATCGCCGGCATCGTGCCCAACCACGTGATCTCCACCGAGGTCCCGGCCGGCGCCCCCGCCGACTGGAAGGGCCGCACGCTGGTCTGCCGCAGCCTGGAGATGGTCCCGGTCGAGTGCGTGGCCCGCGGCTACCTGGCCGGCTCCGGCCTGGAGGAGTACCGCGCCTCCCGCACCGTCTGCGGCATCGCGCTGCCCGAGGGCCTGGAGGACGGTTCCGAACTGCCCGGCCCGATCTACACCCCGGCGCTCAAGGCCGAGGTCGGCGAGCACGACGAGAACGTCCACTACGAGGAGACCGCCCGGCGGATCGGTGCCGAGCTGGCCGCCCGGCTGCGCCGCACCACCCTCGACATCTACGCGCTGGCCCGGGACATCGCGCGTGACCGCGGCATCATCCTCGCCGACACCAAGTTCGAGTTCGGCCTGCTGGACGGCGAGCTGGTGATCGGCGACGAGGTGCTCACCCCGGACTCCTCCCGCTTCTGGCCGGCCGACCAGTGGGAGCCCGGTCACCCGCAGCCGTCCTTCGACAAGCAGATCATCCGCGACTGGCTGACCTCCCCGGCCTCCGGCTGGGACCGCAGGAGCGAGCAGCCGCCGCCGCGGCTGCCGGCCGAGGTGGTCGAGCGGGTCCGGGCCAAGTACGTCGAGGCCTACGAGCGGCTGACCGGCCTCGGCTGGGAGTAGTCCGCCGCCCGCCCGCGGGCACCGCTGGTCAGATCCAGCCGTGCTCGCGGGCGATCCGCACCGCCGCGTGGCGGTTCTCGGCGCCCAGCTTGGTGGCCGCCGAGGAGAGGTAGTTGCGAACCGTCCCCTGGGAGAGCGACGCGCGTTCGGCGATCTCGGCGATCGAGGTCCCGTCGGCGGCCAGCTCCAGCACGTCCGTCTCGCGCGGGGTCAGCGGGGTCTCGCCCGCACTGATCGCGTCCGCCGCCAGCTCCGGGTCGACGTACCGGCCGCCCGCCCGCACGGTGCGGATGATCCCGGCGAGGTCCGCCGCCGAGACGGTCTTCGGCAGGAAGCCGCGCACCCCGACCTCCAGCGCCCGCTTCAGATAGCCCGGGCGGCCGTGGCCGGTGACGATCATGCAGCGGCAGTCCGGCAGCACCCGGCGCAGTTCGGTGGCCACCTCGATGCCGTCCAGCCCGGGCATCTGCAGGTCCAGCACCGCGACGTCCGGGCGGTGCGCCTTCGCCATCGCCAGGGCCTCGGTGCCGGAGCCGGCCTCCGCGATCACGGTGATGTCCTCCTCCAGGGAGAGCAGCGCGGCCATCGCACCCCGGATCAGGTGCTCGTCGTCGGCGAGCAGGATGCGGACGGGGGCGGTGTCGGTCATCGGGAGGGCCTTCTTCCGTACGGGCGGGGCGTCAGATCGGGACGGTGGCGATCATCCGGAAGCGGCCCGGTCCGGTCGCCGGGACGGCCAGTTCACCGTCGTGCGCGGCGAGCCGCTCGCGCAGCCCGCGCAGGCCGGTGCCGCTGCCCTGGGAGGGGAGCGGCACGGCCGGCACCCCGTCATTCTCCAGCTCCAGCACCGCCCGGCCGTCCTCGCGACGCAGCCGGATCGTGCAGTGGTCCGCCTCGCTGTGCCGCAGCACATTGGTGGTGGCCTCGCGGATCACCCAGCCGAGCACCGACTGCACCGGCAGCGGCAGCCGGTCCGCCTCCGCGCCGAGGTCGATCTCGCAGGCGACGTCGGCGGCGCGGAGCACGGCCCGGGCGCCGATCGCCTCGGCGTGCAGGTCCGCCGTGCGGTAGCCGCGGACCACGTCCCGGACCTCGCGCTGGGACTCCTGGGCGATCCGCTGCACCTCGGTCATCTGGTCGGCGGCCTCCGGGCGGCCGCGCCGGGCCAGCTGGACGGCGAGTTCGCTCTTCAGCGCGATGGTGGTGAGGTTGCGGCCCATCACGTCGTGCAGGTCGCGGGAGAACCGCAGCCGCTCCTCGGCGACGGCCAGCCGGGCCTGGGCCTCGCGGGCGGCGTCCAGCTCCCAGACCACCGACTGCAGCCAGGCGAAGCTGCGGCAGCTGGAGCCGATGAAGGCCATCCCGATGAGGGCGCCGACCAGCACGCCGGCGGTGGTCGGGCGGTTGATCCCGGCGAGCAGCAGGGCGGGGGCGACCAGGAGCAGCGCGCCGAGTCCGGCGCGGCAGGCCTGGCGGACCGTCAGGCCGACGCTGACCGGGCCGAAGGCCGAGGCGAGCAGGGCGACGACCACGGTGACGGTGAACGGCGGGCCGTCCTGGTCACCGCGGTCCGGACCGAGCAGCAGCACGGCCCAGGAGCCGGCCACGGCGACCGCGCCGGTGACGGCGAGCCAGCGCAGGTGGTCGGTCGGCCGCTTCAGGTAGTGGTCGAGCGAGGTGCGGTAGGCGCGCAGGGTCAGCAGGGTGGAGGCCAGGCCGATGACGAGCGCGACCCGGCCGGCGGCGGGGGAGCCGCCCTGCTCGGCGGTCGAGACGACGGCCAGCATGATCACCGGCAGCAGGAACAGCGGCATCGAGTAGAGCGACCAGCGGAGGTAGAGCTCGGTGCGCTGGGGCTTGCCGGAGCCCTTCCATCGGCGGACCGGTGCCCGGACGTCCATCTGGTCTGCTCCCCGTTCGATCATGATCGTGCTGCTGCCTTCATATCAGAGGTGGCGCGGGGATCGAATCCTTCGAATGGCGGGGTAGTCGTCAGCGACGCGGCTCCCAACGGAAGTAGCGGACGGCACCCCAGGCGGCGAGGGCGAGCCAGATGCTGCCGGTGACCAGGTGTGGGGCGGCGGTGGCCCAGGTGCCGGCGAAGCCGGTGGCGGCGGCGGAGCCGTCGGTGCCGAACCAGCCGAGGCGGATCAGCTGGAAGGCCGGCGTGGTGGGCAGCAGCCGGCAGATGTCGGCCATCCGGTCGGGCATGACCTCCAGCGGGATGAGCAGGCCGGAGCCGAACTGGCTGAGCAGCAGGATCGGCATGGTGGTGATGCCGGCGCTCTCGACGGTCCTGGTGAAGGCGCTGGAGACGGCGGCCAGGGCCATCAGGGTGCCGATCACCAGGACCAGCCCGGCGAGCATGAGCAGCGGGTTCACCGGGGCGCTGAGCTTCAGGGCGGAGGCGCCGACGACGCCGACCACGGTGCACATCATCAGGGCGAGGGCGACCGAGGGCACCGCGGTGCCGGCCAGGATCTCGATGTCCCGGGCCTCGCCGGTGCGCAGCCGCTTGAGTACCAGCTCACCGCGGCGGGCGACGTACGCGCCGGTCAGGTTGTAGTAGACGACGAAGGCCAGGACCATCCCGACGGTGCCGTTGACCAGGGCGGAGTCGACGTCGAGGCCGGGGTTGGACTCGGCCTGCCGGGTGAGGAGGCTGTGCAGTCCGGCGACCAGCAGCAGCGGCAGCAGCAGGGCGGTGAACAGCGCGGTCCGGTTGCGCAGCAGCAGGGTGGCCTCGGCGCGGCCGAGGGCCAGCAGCCGGCGGACGGCGGTGCTCTGCGGGCCGGCGGCGGTGACGGCGGAGGCGGCGGTGGCGGTGGTCATCGGGCGAGTCCGATCAGGCGGCGGCGGGCGGTGGGAGCGGCGGGGGTGTCGGCCGGGGGCTGGTGGGCGGCCTCGGAGGCGATGGCGAGGAAGGCCTCTTCCAGCGAGGCACTGCGGGCGTCCAGGGCGCCGAGCACGACCCGGTGGTGGTTGGCCCAGCCGAGCAGGTCGGTGAGGGTGGCCTGGAGGCTCGGGGTCTGCACGGTGAACCTGCGGCCGTCGGCGGTGATCTCGGCGCCGGGCAGGGTGGGGAGCGAGGTCCCGGCGAACTCCGGCAGCTCGAAGGTGATCCGGGAGGGCCGGCCGGCGATCACCTCGGCCACCGTGCCGGCGGTGACGACCTGGCCGCCGTGCATGATCGCCAGCCGGTCGGCCAGCTCCTCGGCCTCCTCCAGGTAGTGCGTGGTGAGCAGCACCGTGGTGCCCTGGGCGCGCAGCTCGCGCACCAGGCGCCAGACGGCGGCGCGGGCCTCCGGGTCGAGGCCGGTGCTGGGCTCGTCCAGGAAGAGCACCTCGGGGCGGCCGAGCAGGGCCATCGCGAGGTCGAGCCGGCGGCGCTCGCCGCCGGAGAGCTGCTTGACCCGGACGTCGCGGCGGCCGATGAGGCCGACCAGCTCCAGGGCCTCGTCGAGCGGGCGGGCGCCGCTGGTCATCCCGGACCAGCTGCGGCCGGTCTCGGCGACGGTGAGGTCGCCGGGGAAGCCGCCCTCCTGGAGCATGATGCCGATCCGGGGGCGGACGGCGGCACGCTCGCGGTACGGGTCGTGGCCGAGGACCCGGACCTGGCCGCCGCTGGGGGCGGCGAGGCCCTCGATCAGCTCCATGGTGGAGGTCTTGCCGGCTCCGTTGGTGCCGAGCAGCGCGAACAGCTCGCCGCGGCCGACGGCCAGGTCGACGCCGCGCACCGCGTGGTAGCCGGTGGCACCGGCGGGGCCGTAGCGGCGGTGGAGGTCGGTGACCTCGATCACGCGGTCGGTCGAGTGGAGGCGCTGGCTCGTTTCCATGCCTCAAGCTTTCCGCCGCCCGGGCGCTGCGGGCAGTGCGCGTCATCATGAGAACGGGGTGCGGATCCACGGGCCGGCGATGACAAATGTCATGGGTCCGCTTCGCTTCAGGGGGCCGCGGCCCGCTTCAGGGCTCCGTGCGGGCGGAAGGGCCGGGGAATGCCGAAGGGCCCCCTCGACCGAGGGGGCCCTTCGTACTGGAGCGGACGACGAGATTCGAACTCGCGACCCTCACCTTGGCAAGGTGATGCTCTACCAACTGAGCCACGTCCGCATGGTGAAACTATTGAGTTGTGCTGTGCTCGCGCACTGCGAGCGGACGACGAGATTCGAACTCGCGACCCTCACCTTGGCAAGGTGATGCTCTACCAACTGAGCCACGTCCGCACGGTGCCTGGTGGCACCGGCCGCCTCTTTGGATCTCTCCGTTGGGGCGACGAGGAATACTCTACCTCATCGATCGGGGTGGTCGCCCCACCCTTTCGGGCGGGTGGAGCGACCTGGTCCCGGCGGGGTCAGTTCGCCTCGGCGAACGCCTCGTACACGTGCTTGGGGATGCGGCCCCGGGCGGGCAGCTCCATGCCGCGCGACTGGGCCCAGGCGCGCACGGCGGCCGGGTCCGGGGTGAGCGCGGTGCGGCGGAAGGACTTTCCGGTACGGCTCTGGCGCCGGCCGGCCGCGACGAACGGAGCGAGGGCCTCCCGCAGCTTTTCCGCGTTGTCCAGAGACAGGTCGATCTCGTACGACTTCCCGTCGACGCCGAAGTGGACGGTTTCCGCGGCGGCGCCGCCGTCCAGGTCGTCGGAGAGCGTGACGACTACACGCTGAGCCATGGGTGTCAATCCTCTCGGGCAATTCGGCCGAAGGGCACGGGGGTGCGCTCCTGTGGCCTGATGTGCACCACTCGCGCAAGCGCATACGGGCAGCCCTGATGGCACGCCGGATACGCAGCACTTGCCGCGGCAGGTGGCCCTATTCTGCACCCGAAGCGGGTCGAAATCGAAGAGTCCGGCTTTCTTTTCCGTATATTCACGTGTCTTCGCCCGACTACCGGATACCGGTGCGCACGGCTGGCCGATCTGTCCCGGAGTGCCGGTATTCGGGTGTTCTTCGGCCGTTGTCGTTCGGGCTGTCGAATCCGGTGAAATGGGGCGGCTCCGGGGCGGTCCGGGGGCCCGGAACCCTTGTGCCGTAAGGGTCTCGGGTCTACGCGCGTCGCGCTCCCCGGCCAGCAATCCCGCCCGAAACCCCCGGTAGTCTGGAGTTCCCCCGCCTCACGAAGACACCACCGGGAGTGCCAGTGGCACGCGTCGTAGTCGACGTCATGCTCAAGCCGGAGATTCTCGACCCCCAGGGACAGGCGGTGCAGCGCGCACTGCCCCGTCTCGGTTTCGCCGGGATCGCCGACGTCCGCCAGGGCAAGCGCTTCGAGCTGGAGCTGGAGGGCCCGGTCGACGACGCCGTGCTCGCCCGTATCCGCGAAGCCGCCGAGACCTTTCTCGCCAACACCGTGATCGAGGACTTCACCGTCCGCGTCGAGGAGGAGGGCAAGTGACCACCCGCGTCGGCGTCGTCACTTTCCCCGGCTCCCTCGACGACCGCGACGCGCAGCGCGCGGTCCGCCTGGCCGGCGCCGAGCCGGTCGCGCTCTGGCACCGTGACAAGGATCTCCACCAGGTCGACGCGGTCGTCCTGCCGGGCGGATTCAGTTACGGCGACTATCTGCGCTGTGGTGCCATCTCCCGCTTCTCGCCGGTCATGGACACCATCATCGAGCAGGCGAAGCTGGGAATGCCGGTTCTCGGTATCTGCAACGGCTTCCAGGTGCTCTGCGAATCGCACCTGCTGCCCGGAGCGCTCACCCGCAACGACTCGCTGCACTTCATCTGCCGCGACCAGAAGCTGCGGATCGAGAACGCCGCCACCGCCTGGACCGGGGATTACTCGGCCGGCCAGGAAATCGTCGTCCCGCTGAAGAACGGCGAGGGCCGGTTCGTCGCCGACGCGCACGTCCTGGACGCCCTGGAGGCGGAGGGCCGGGTGGTCGCCCGATACCTGGACGTCAACCCGAACGGTTCGTACCGCGACATCGCCGGCATCACCAACGCCGCCGGCAATGTCGTCGGCCTGATGCCGCACCCGGAGCACGCCGTGGAGCCGCTCACCGGTCCGACCACCGAGGGCCTGGGCTTCTTCACTTCCGTCCTGAAGCAGCTGGTGAACGCCTGATGAGCCTCGACACCGTCAAGAACGCCGAGCAGACCCCGGACGCGGCCCAGCCGTGGGCCGAACTCGGCCTCAAGAAGGACGAGTACGCACGCATCCGGGAGATTCTCGACCGGCGCCCGACCGGCGCCGAACTCGCGATGTACTCGGTCATGTGGTCGGAGCACTGTTCGTACAAGAGCTCCAAGGTCCACCTGAAGCAGTTCGGCGAGAAGAAGCCGGATTCGGACGCGATGCTCGTCGGCATCGGCGAGAACGCCGGTGTGGTCGACGTCGGCCAGGGCTACGCGGTCACCTTCAAGGTGGAGTCGCACAACCACCCGTCGTACATCGAGCCCTACCAGGGCGCGGCCACCGGCATCGGCGGCATCGTCCGCGACATCCTGGCGATGGGCGCCCGCCCGGTCGCCGTGATGGACCCGCTGCGGTTCGGCGCGGCCGACCACCCGGACACCCGGCGCGTGCTGCCCGGGATCGTCGCGGGCATCGGCGGCTACGGCAACTGCCTGGGTCTGCCGAACATCGGCGGCGAGGTCGTCTTCGACTCCTGCTACCAGGGCAACCCGCTGGTCAACGCCCTGTGCGTGGGCGTCATGAAGCACGAGGACATCCACCTCGCGCAGGCCTCCGGCGCCGGCAACAAGGTCATCCTGTACGGCGCCCGCACCGGCGGCGACGGCATCGGCGGTGTCTCGGTGCTCGCCTCCGAGACCTTCGACGCCACCGGCCCGGCCAAGCGCCCCGCCGTCCAGGTCGGCGACCCGTTCCAGGAGAAGCTCCTCATCGAGTGCACCCTGGAGATCTTCGGCGAGAAGCTCGTCAAGGGCATCCAGGACCTCGGCGGCGCGGGCCTGTCCTGCGCCACCAGCGAGCTGGCCTCGGCCGGCTCCGGCGGGATGCGGATCGAGCTGGACACCGTACCGCTGCGCGACCACACGCTCTCGCCCGAGGAGATCCTCATGAGCGAGTCGCAGGAGCGCATGTGCGCGATCGTCGAGCCCGACAAGGTCGCCCGCTTCCTGGAGATCTGCGAGAAGTGGGACGTCATCGCCACCGTCATCGGTGAGGTGACCGACGGCGAGCGCCTGGAGATCTTCTGGCACGGCGAGCTGGTGGTCGACGTGCCGCCGCGCACCGTCGCCCACGAGGGTCCGACCTACCAGCGCCCGTACGCCCGCCCCGACTGGCAGGACGCGCTGCAGGCCGACGCCCCGACCGGCGAGCGCCTCGCCCGGCCGACCACCGGTGAGGGCCTGAAGGCCGACCTGCTGAAGGTCGCCTCCTCGCCGAACCAGGCCTCCAAGTCCTGGATCACCGACCAGTACGACCGCTACGTGCTCGGCAACACCGTGCTCTCGGTGCCCGAGGACTCCGGCATGATCCGGATCGACGAGGAGACCAACCTCGGCGTCTCGGTCGCCACCGACGGCAACGGCCGCTACACCAAGCTGGACCCGTACACCGGTGCCCAGCTGGCCCTCGCCGAGGCGTACCGCAACGTCGCGGCCGGCGGTGCCAAGCCGCTCGCCGTCTCCGACTGCCTCAACTTCGGCTCCCCCGAGGACCCGGACGTGATGTGGCAGTTCGCCGAGGCCACCCGCGGTCTGGCCGACGCCTGCCTGGTGCTCGGCACCCCGGTCACCGGCGGCAACGTCTCGCTCTACAACCAGACCGGCGAGACCGCCATCCACCCGACCCCGGTGGTCGCGGTGCTCGGCGTGATCGACGACGTGACGCGCCGGACCCCGATCGGTTTCGCGGAGGAGGGGCAGCTGCTCTACCTGCTCGGCGACACCGCGGACGAGCTGGGCGGCTCGGCCTGGTCGCAGGTGGTCCACGACCACCTCGGCGGTCTGCCGCCCAAGGTCGACCTGGAGCGCGAGCGGCTGCTCGGCGACATCCTGATCGCCGCCTCGCGCGACGGCATGATCGACGCCGCGCACGACCTCTCCGACGGCGGTCTCGGCCAGGCGCTGGTGGAGAGCTGCCTCAAGGGCGGCCACGGCGCGCGGATCATCGTGCCCGAGGGCCAGGACCCGTTCGTGTTCCTGTTCTCCGAGTCGGCGGGCCGCGCGATCGTCGCGGTGCCGCGCAGCGAGGAGCTCCGGTTCAACGACATGTGCACCGCGCGTGGCCTGCCGGCCACCCGGATCGGTGTGGTGGACGGCGATGTCCTGGACGTCCAGGGCCAGTTCACCGTCTCGCTGGCCGAGCTGAAGGACGCCCACACCGGCGTCATCGAGGCTCTGCTCGCCTGATCGCGGTCGTACCGGGGGGCGGTCCACTCAGCCGGGTGGACCGCCCCCCGGCGTACGCTGCGGGGCATGCCTCCCAAGTCCCGTACATACCAGCCGCAGAAGGTGCGCGCCGCGCTGGTGGCGCAGACCGCCGCGCTGCGTGACGCCGTGCACGGGCTCTGCGCCCGCCCGGACGCCGTGGAACTGCTCGCCCGGCCCACCCGGCTGGGGGAGTGGACGGTGCGCGAGCTGATCGCGCACACCGCCGTCCAGCTCGACTGGGTCCCCGCCCACTTCGACGATCCGCTGGAGGGCCGCCCCCCGCTGGACCTGCTGCGCTGGGTGGCCGGGGTCGGCACGGTGGCACCGCTCCTCGACGAGCAGGCCCGGGAGAAGGCCGCGGGCGAGTTCGGCGGCGACCCGGCCTCGGTGTCGGCGGCCTTCCAGCGGGCCGCGAGCGGTCTGATCGCCGCCCTCGCCAGGAACGAGGCCGCCGACCCCGAGCGGCGGTTCGAGATCCGGCTGGGCTCGATGCTGCTCTCCGACCTGCTGGTGACCCGGCTGGTCGAGGCGGTCGTGCACGCCGACGACCTGGCCGCCGCGCTCGGCCTCGCCGCCTTCCCGCACGACCGCCAGGCCGTCGCCGCCGTCACCCGGCTGCTGGCCGACGCCTTCGCCGACCGGGCCCCCGGTGGCGCCGTCGAGCTGCGGATCCCGCCGTACGCCGTGGTGCAGGCCGTCGAGGGCCCCCGGCACACCCGCGGCACCCCGCCGAACGTGGTCGAGACCGACCCGTTCACCTGGATCCGGCTGGCCACCGGGCGGACCGACTGGGCGTCCGCGGTGGACGCCGACAGGGTGTCGGCGAGCGGTGAGCGCAGCGACCTGCGGGCGTACCTGCCGGTGCTCGGCTGATCCGGGCCCGGCTCCCGGGAGTGCGGCGGCCCGGGACGGCGGCTCGCCGGTCAGGGCGTGTTCCGGGGAGGGGGAGCCGGTGAGGGCGGCTCAGAGCCGTTCCGTCGGTGCCCGGTTCAGGGCACCGACGGGCCGCCCAGGTAGGAGCCCTCGGCCGAGTACGGCCAGGCGTTGGACTCGCAGCCCTTGAGGCCGTAGATCTGCTGCATCATCGCGGGGGCGGGCCTGCCCTTGCCGGGGCAGGTCTCGTGCCCGTGGCCGATCCGGTGGCCGACCTCGTGGTTGACGATCAGTGCCCGGTACTCGTCGATCGGGCCGCTGAACTGCGGTGAACCGGTGTTCCAGCGCTTGACGTTGACCATCACCTGGTTGCCGACGGCGCAGTTCACCTCGCCGTGGGTGTCCAGACCGGCCTGGCCGCAGATCCGGTCCACGGCGGCCGGCGAGCCGATCTTCACCGTGAAGTCGTACGAGCCGCCGGCCACCAGCTGGAAGCCGTTCTTGCGGTCGTTGGTCCAGCCGCGCTTGTCGGCGAGGATGCCCTGGATCTGCGCGGCCGCGGCCGCCGGGTCGATCCCGATGCCGTCCTCGACCTCCACCCGGTAGCGGCGGATGTTGCCGGCGCCGACCGGCGCGGCGGAGCCGGTGGCGACGGTGAAGGTGCCCGCGCCCTTGGCGGGTCCGGGGTCCGGGGTGTTCCGTTCCGGGGTCGGCGTCGCGGCCTGGGTCAGGGCCGGCGTCGGTGCGGGTGTCGTGGCGGGCGCCGCCGGCGGCGGCGGGGCGGTGTCCGGGCTCTTGGCGGGCTCGGGGGCGGTGGGTGCCGGGGTGCTGTCGGCGGGCGGGGCGACCCGGCCCTGGGCGGTCGGACCGGCGCCGGGCAGGGCGTCGGGGCGGTTCAGCGCGTACAGCGTGCCGCCGAGCACGGTCACGGCCGCGAGCAGGGCGGCGGTCATCCCCGGGCCGAGCCGACGACGCCGGCGGTTACGGCGGCCGGCGCCCGGCTGGGTGCCGCGGGTGCGGCTGCTGCGCTGAGCGGGTCGAACTACGGGCACGTGGAGGCTTTCTGTCGGGCGGGCGGGGCCGCCCCGAACTGCCGTGCGCGCCCCCCTGATGGCCTCACCCTGGCACGCCGGATTGCCGAATGTCCACATACCGAGTATGCAGATCTGGCAACAGAACCGCCCCTGCCGCCGGGCGGGCGACAGGGGCGGTGCCGACGGGTGCGGTGCGTCGGGGAGCGGTCAGCCGAGGGTGGCGGCGGCGGTCGGCGAGCTGTCCCGGAGGAACTGCGCGCAGCGCTCCGCCTCCTCCTTCTCCTCGATCGAGGCGGCGGCCCGGCCGAGCGCGTGCAGCGCCCGCAGGAAGCCGCGGTTCGGCTCGTGCTCCCACGGCACCGGACCGTGGCCCTTCCAGCCGGCCCGCCGCAGCGCGTCCAGCCCGCGGTGGTAACCGGTACGGGCGTACGCGTAGGACTCGACGGTGCGGCCGGCGGCGAAGGCGTCGTCGGCGAGCTGGGCCCAGACCAGCGAGGAGGTCGGGTACTTCGCCGCGACCTCGGCCGGGGAGGCACCGCCGGCCAGCAGCTCCAGCGGAGCGGGCTCGGCGGGCAGGTGCGTCGGGGGCGGACCCCCGAGAAGGTTCTGGTGTGTGCTCATGCCCCCCAGTGAACCACTGGGGGGCACGAGGGAAGGACCCTGCCTCGGCGGGGACTTACTTCAGGCGGTTGCCGGCCGAGCGCAGCTGCTGGGCGGCCTCCAGCACCCGGGCGGCCATGCCCGCCTCGGCGAGCTTGCCCCAGGTGCGCGGGTCGTAGGTGTTCTTCTTGCCGACCTCGCCGTCGACCTTCAGCACACCGTCGTAGTTGCGGAACATGTGGTCCGCGACCGGGCGGGTGAAGGCGTACTGGGTGTCGGTGTCGAGGTTCATCTTCACGACGCCGTTCTCCAGCGCGACGGCGATCTCCTCGGCGGAGGAGCCCGAGCCGCCGTGGAAGACGAAGTCGAACGGGTCCTTCTTGCCGTACTGGGCGCCGATCGCGTCCTGCAGCTCGCGCAGCAGCTCCGGCTTCAGGACGACGTTGCCCGGCTTGTAGACGCCGTGCACGTTGCCGAACGAGGCGGCCAGCAGGTAACGGCCGCGCTCGCCCAGGCCCAGGGCCTCGGCGGTGCGGACGGCGTCGTTGACGGTGGTGTACAGCTCGTCGTTGATCTCGTGCGTGACACCGTCCTCCTCGCCGCCGGTCGGGGTGATCTCGACCTCAAGGATGATCTTGGCGGCGACGGCCTTGGCCAGCAGCTCCTCGGCGATGGCCAGGTTGTCGTTCAGGGTCTCGGCGGAGCCGTCCCACATGTGCGACTGGAACAGCGGGTTCAGGCCCTTGGCCACGCGCTCCGCGGAGATCGCCAGCAGCGGGCGGACGTAGCCGTCCAGCTTGTCCTTCGGGCAGTGGTCGGTGTGCAGCGCGACGGTCACGTCGTACTTGGCGGCGACCACGTGCGCGAACTCGGCGAGCGCGACGGCGCCGGTCACCATGTCCTTGTTGTGCTGGCCGCCCAGGAACTCCGCACCACCGGTCGAGATCTGGATGATGCCGTCGCTCTCGGCCTCGGCGAAGCCGCGCAGCGCGGCGTGCAGGGTCTGCGACGAGGTCACGTTGATGGCCGGGTAGGCGAACTTGCCCGCCTTGGCCCGGTCGAGCATCTCGTTGTAGACCTCGGGAGTTGCGATGGGCATGCGAATCCGCTCCTGTCGGGTTGCGGCGTACGGACGGTGCTGTCCGACGCTGTGTACGCCTTCGTTACGACTCCGGGGTACCGGCGCCGACGCGCGGCTCTGCGGGGCGGCTCGCCTGTACCAAGGTTCGAGGTGACCGCCGCGGCACGACAATGAGGGTGTTTGCGACCGCGGTCCGGACGCCTGTGCCATCTTCCCAGACTCGTGCTCCGGGTTCACCATGCGGCCCGCCAGTCGGGACGGCGGCGCCCGCGGGGCCACTCCTCGCGTGCGACCGGAGGATGTGGCCGCCTCGACCTGTGGGCCGATGCCCGTGTTTATCCGGGACCGCTATCCTGCGGCCGTGGACTACAACCAGCTGGCCGTCAACCTCCTCGACGCCAAATCACTGATCTCGTCCGTCGGCGCCATCGGGCTGATCGCGATCATCTTCGCGGAGACCGGCCTGCTGGTCGGGTTCTTCTTCCCGGGTGACTCATTGCTGATCATCGCAGGCGTGGCCGCCTCCAGTGCCGCCTCGTCGGTGCTCGGGGACGGGGCCCGGCTGTCGATCACGGCGCTGGCCATCGGGGCCCCGCTCGCCGCGATCGCTGGCGCCCAGCTCGGGCACCAGATCGGGGTGAAGGTCGGACCGAAGATGTTCGACAAGCCCGAATCGAAGATCTTCCGCCGCGAGTACGTGCTGAAGGCGGAGGAGTACTTCAACAAGTTCGGACCCGGCAAGGCCGTGGTGCTGGCCCGCTTCATGCCGATCGTCCGGACCTTCCTCAACCCGGTCGCGGGCACCCTGGAGATGCCGGCCCGCACGTTCTTCCTGTGGAACGTGATCGGTGGCGTGCTGTGGACCGAGTCGATGCTGATGATCGGCTACTTCTTCGGTGACGCGCTGGCCCCGGTGATCGACAAGTACCTGATTCCCGCGGTGCTGCTGATCGTGCTGCTCTCGATCTCGCCGATCCTGGTGGAGGTCGTACGGGAGCGCAGGAAGAAGAAGGCGGGCGGCGCCGTCGAGGCCGCCGACGAGGACACCGTGCAGGCCGGTGGCGGGCGCCACCGCCGCGGCTGAGCACCGCTTCCGACGACGAACGGCCGGGGCCGGGGGGGGTGGTTGGTGTGTAAAAAAACCCCCCCCCCCCCCGGGGCCCCCGGCCCGAGAGCCCCGGCGGGCAGGGGGGTGGGGGGGGGGGTGGGGGGT
>NZ_JBIUYD010000014.1:147136-181651 GCF_044744345.1 Kitasatospora sp. NPDC087315
CCCGGCGGGCCGGGGGCGCGCCCCCCCCCCGGGCTGTCCCCCGGCCCCCGCCCCCCCGGGGGGGGGGGGGGGGTCCTTTCCACCCCCCCCCCCCCCCCGCCCCCGGCCGTTTCCACCGGGCTCAGAGGCCCAGGTCGTCCAGGGTGTAGGCGGTGACGTACGGCAGGTCCGCCGCCTCGATCGCGGGGGCGGCGCCGCGCTCCACGATCACCGCGACGCCGACCACCTCGGCACCGGCCTCGCGCAGGGCCTCGACGGCGGTCAGCACCGAGCCGCCGGTGGTGGAGGTGTCCTCGACCGCCAGCACCCGGCGGCCCTTGACGTCCGGGCCCTCGATCCGGCGCTGCAGGCCGTGCGCCTTGCCCGCCTTGCGGACCACGAAGGCGTCCAGCTCACGGCCGCGGGCGGCGGCGGCGTGCAGCATCGCGGCGGCGACCGGGTCGGCACCGAGGGTCAGACCGCCGACGGCGTCGTACTCCAGGTGGGCGGTCGCGTCCAGCATCACCCGGCCGACCAGCGGGGCCGCCTGGGCGTCCAGCGTGATCCGGCGCAGGTCGACGTAGTAGTCGGCCTCCTTGCCGGAGGAAAGGGTGACCTTGCCGTGCACGACGGCCTTGTCCTTGATCTGTGCCAGCAGGGCGTCGCGGTCGTTGCTCATGAGCGTTCAGTCTAGGCCCTGCCCACACCGGACGGGCGCCCGGCGTGATGGGGCGGCTAGCGTCGGCGCAGGGCCCTGACCAGCACCACGGCGCCGCCGAGCAGGGCCACACCGCCGCCGATCATCCACGGGACCGGGCTGCGGCCGCCCGGGCCCGGGACCACGATGCCGCCGGCCTCGCCGCCCCAGCGGGACGCCGCCCGGGCCCGCGCGCTGCGGGCCGGCAGGGCGGGGGCGTAGCGGCCGCGCGGCGGGGCGTGGTCGACCTCCTCGGCGGAGCGGCCGACGATGCTGCGGCGGACCGGGCCGCTGAGCACCGGCTCCTCCTCGTACGCGAAGGGCAGGTCGGCGGGGAGATCGGTGGGCAGGTCCTCGGACTCGGCGGCCGGCTGCTCGGTGTCGGCCTGCTCGTCCTGGCCGTCGCGGTCGCCGGTGGGGAGGCCGAACCGCTCGGCGTCGGCGTCGGAGAAGGCGATCAGGTCGGAGAGGTCGTCCTCCAGGTCGTCGCCGGGTTCGTCCTGGCGGTCCTCGAGGAAGTGCACGGTGGCGGTGGTCTCCTCGGCCTCGTCGGCCTCCTCGGTGCCGTCCCCGGTGCTCTTGTCGGTGCTCTCGCCGTCGGCGGCGCTCGGAGCCGCGTCGGTGCCGGTGCCGGTGCCGGTGCCGGAGTCCGCGTCGGCATCCGTGTCGGCTTCGGCTTCGGTGTCCGTGTCGGCGTCGGTCTCCCCGTCCGGGGAGACGAGGGCGGCGGCGAAACGGTCCAGCAGCCTCCGGCCGGTCGCGGCGAGGGTCTCCTCGTCGAACTCGGTGAGCCGCCCGGTGGCGCTCAGGTCGCCGGTGAAGCGGACGACCGCGGTGCCGGCCCCGGCGCCGTCGGCGACGCTGATCCGTACGGTGGCGGTGGCCTCACCGCTGCCGCGTGCCTCCTGGCCCTCGGCGAACGCGGTCAGCACGCCCTCGCGCCCCTCGATCAGCGACAGCACGCCCTTGTACGTGATGGTGGAAGCGCCGATCCGCAGCCGCAGCCGCCCGCCGATCTCCTCGGCGGGGCCGCTGCCGACGGCGGCCGGTTCGGTGCTCAGTCCGGGCACGGAACGGGCTAGCAGCGCCGGATCCTGCAGGGCCTGCCGGACCAGCCCGGCCGGCATCGGGACGACAACCTCATGCTCCATGTCACGGAGCCTACCGACCGAAGCCCGTGTGGTCCCCGTGGTGGCCCCGGTCGGCTGCCCGGACGTCCCGCGGAGCCCGCCCCGCCCCACCCGCCGCAGGGGGGGTCAGCGCGGTCCGAGCAGCGTGAGGGCGGCCGGCGGCCGGGCCGGGCGCTGGGCGGCGAGGAGGGCGGCGGAGGAGCGGAGCCCGTCCGGGGTGAGCGCGCGCGGTGGCGGCGCGTCCGGGGCGAGCGTGAGCGGGGGCTCGGCCGCGGCCGCGAGCAGGAAGTCCTGGCCGCTCTCCGGGCCGGGGCGGCAGCTCGCGGTGGCGCTGCCCTGGACGGCGTACGGGACGGTGCGCAGGCCGGCCGCGCGGAGGCCGGACTCGACCTGCCAGAGGCCGTTCTGGTCGCCGCCGGCCCGGACGGCGAGCCGCCCGCCGGGCGAGAGCAGCCGGGTGGTGAGGCCGTAGAACTCCTGCGAGTGGAACTTCACCGGGCCGCCGTCGGCCGGCGCGGGCAGGTCGGCGAGGACGACGTCGAAGGCCCGGTCCGTTCGGCCGCGGTCGCGCAGCCAGGCCAGCGGGTCGGCCGTGGCCGTCCTGACCCGGGGGTCGTCCAGCGAGCCGCCGGAGAGCGCGGTCAGGCCAGGGTCGGTCCGGGCGAGCCGGGTGAGCGCCGGGTCGGTGTCGACCACCAGCACCGAGCGGACCCCGCGGTGGCGCAGCACCTCCCGCAGGGCGAGCCCGTCGCCGCCGCCGAGCAGCAGGACCCGGGTGTCAGGACCGGCGGCCATCGCGGGGTGGACGAGCGCCTCGCTGCCCCGGTACTCATCCGGTCCGCAGACCGCGAGCCGCCCGTCCAGGTAGAGCCGCAGCGGGCCCTCGGCGGGGCCGGTGAGCACGATCTCCTGGTACCGGCTGTGGGTGGCGAAGCGGACCTGCGGGCCGTACAGCGCGTGCCGGGCGGCCCGTTCGATCGCGTCGGACCAGGCGGCGGCCGCGCCGAGGGCGGCGAGGACGAGGGCGCAGCCGCCCCAGAGCAGCAGCCGTATCCGCGGCGCGGGCTCCTCGCGGAACAGCCAGAGCACCACGGCGCCCCCGGCGACGGCGTTGACCGCCCCGGTGACCAGCGCGCCGGTGCCCGGCCCGAAGCCGGGCAGGATCAGGAACGGGAAGGCGAGGCCGCCGATCAGCGCGCCCACGTAGTCGGCGGCGAACAGGTCGGCGGCGGCCCGCCCCGCGTCCTCCCGGCGGATCCGTTGGATGAGCGTCATCAGCAGCGGGATCTCGGCGCCGATCAGGATGCCGATCAGGCAGGTCAGGGCGACCATCGCGGCCTGGTAGCGGCCGATCCAGGCCCAGCAGGAGTACAGCGCGAGGACGGAGAGCCCGCCGGTGAGCGCGAGCGCGCACTCGATCAGTGCGAAGGAGGTGGCGGGGCGGCGGGTGAAGCGTTTGGCGAACAGGGAGCCCAGGCCCATCGCGAACACCATGACGGAGAGCACCACGGAGGTTTGGGTGACCGAGTCGCCGAGCAGATAGTCGCCGAGCGCGACGAGTTCGAGTTCGTAGACGAGTCCGCAGGCGGCGCAGATGAAGGCGGCCAGCAGGACGGTCAGCCGGGCGAGCCGGGGGTGGGCGCGCAGCCGGGACCGACGGCGGGCGGGCAGAGGGTTCAGGCTCCGCCCGGGCCGGGGTGGGCTGCCGTCGTCGAGGTCGAGTCCCGGTTGTACGGGAGGACCGGCCGGATGGTTGATCACGAACAAACGCTAGGCGACGTTCGGTGCGGATAGCTGCGTCCATTCGGCGGACAGAACGGTGCGGCAGGTTGACAGATCGTCGCTGTGTGCGAATCGGGGCGTGCGGGTGGGCGGGGGAGCGGGGGCCGTCATGGCCTGGGGACCACGAGCGAGGAGCGGGTACAGACCAGCCGGCCCTCCTGGGGGTAGGCGTGCCAGGTGCGCCAGAGCAGCCGGTCCGCGCCGCCCTGGGTGACCAGTGCGGTGAAGGCGCTCGGATCGCCGGGGAAGACGCCGGCCAGACCGCGTGGATGGCCCTCGACCAGGGCCAGCAACTCCTGCGCGCGGGCGGCGAAGTCGTGCGGTGGCAGCGCCTCGATCCGGGCCGCGAACTCGTACTCCCAGCCGCCCACCTGCTTGGCCACCCGGGCGGGCAGCGGGGTGCGGCGGCCGGGCAGGCAGGCGACCGTCTCCAGGCACTCGCCGGGGCCGGCGGCGATCACCACCTGGTGCGAGGCGCCCAGCAGCCGCAGCTGGAGCGTGCCGGGCGGGCCCGGGTGGCCGGCACCTTCGAGTCTCAGGTCGCGGACCGCGAGAGCGGGCAGCGGGTCGCCGCCGAGACACCAGGCCAGGTCACCGGCGCGGGTGTCCGTGTAGGAGGTCTGCAGTGTGGTGAGCATGCTCGGCTCCGCGTTTCAGCTCCGTGCGCGCCCGCCGGGCAGCAGCGAGTAGGCCTAGGCATGGGGCGAGGCTGTTCGTGGCTGTACGGCCCAGGGCGCGGCCGGCCGTGGAAGGAAGGATTCCGGCTGGAGATTCAGCAGCAGAGAAGCATGAATACGCCGGGTCCGTCGGTGATTTACCCAACTTTGTCAAGCATTCACTGTTTCGAGCACACCTGCTTCCCTGCTCTGATCGACCCGGTGTGCGACTCTGCTCAGCGCGCGCCCTTTGCCCCGGGTCGCGCGCCGTGCGCGCTGGCTACGAGCCTGCCGCACGACTCGCGCGCCTCCGGCCCTCACGCGCCCGGCGCACCGACCCGGCGCCGCGCCGTCGGGGCGGCGCCGATCGCCCGGCTGGCGGCGACCGGTCCGCCGGGGCATGAGAGTTGACTGATCGTCAGTGATGAACCGGAGGCCGGTCGGAAGGCCGGAGCCGAACGAGCCGGGCGACGGCCTTCCCCAGGACGTGCGCCCTTGTGCGGAACGTGAACCGGATCGCCACCACCCCGCACCGCCCGGGCCGGGACCGGCAGAACTCACCGCCGTCCTTCTCGCCCAGCGGGGTGATGCCGGCGGGTGGCGAAGCAGGTGCCCGCCGCCGCGGTTGCCTTCCTCGCCGGCCCCAGCGCGTCCTTCATCACCGGTCAGTCGTTGCACGCCGACGGAGGCCGACTCCTCCACTGACCGGCACGTCCCACCGAACAGGAAGCAGACCACCATGCGGCACCGTGTCCGAGCCGTCCTCCTCACCCCGGACGACACCATGCTGCTGATCAAGCGCATCCGCCCCGGCGTCGACCCGTACTGGGTGATCGTCGGCGGCAAGATCGAACCCACCGACGCCGGCCCCGAGGACGCCCTGCGGCGCGAGGTCCGCGAGGAGATCTCCGGCGAAGCCCGGATCGGCAGCCTCCTCCACACCATCGAGACCGACGACGAGCGCCAGGACTTCTACCTCGCCACCATCGAGAAGTGGAGCTTCGACGACCGCACCGGCCCGGAGTTCAGCCAGGAAGGCCGAGGCGAGTACCTCCTGGAGGAGATCCCCCTGGCCGCCGACGCTCTTGACGCGGTCAGCCTCCTGCCCCAGGAGTTCGCCGCGGTCCTGCGCGAGGCTGTCGAGCGCGGGGAACTCCTCGCCGCCCGGTAACCGCAAAAGGGATGGCCGGGCCAGTGGACCGGCCCGGCTACCAGAACCCACCCTCCCCACCGAGCGGGCCGACCGGCCGTCGGCCGTCGCCGACCAGGCACTCGACCCGCCCGGAGAGCGGGAGGAGGGCCCAACGCCCTTGGCGGTACCGGACGATCAGGTCCGCGAGGCGGTCGCGACGCTGTTTCGGGTGATCCGGCCGGAGCCGCGCCTGCGGCTGGGCGGGACCGGGGCGATCGGGCCCGCACCGCACTCCGTGCCGCCAGGGCCGGGCTGGACGTCGGTCGGCAGGTGGCCGGCGCGGCAGGGTAGGCGCTGGTGGGACCGCCCTGGCGGCGGCCTCACCGGCATCGGTCAGAGCTGCTGGAGCCGGGCCACTGCCTCTTCCAGGACGTGCACCCTTTTGCAGAACGTGAACCGGACGAGCGAGCGCCCGGCCTCGGTGTTGTCGTAGAAGACGGCGTTGGGGATGGCGACGACGCCGCAGCGCTCGGGCAGGGACCGGCAGAACTCGATGCCGTCCTTCTCGCCGAGCGGGGTGATGTCGGTGGTGATGAAGTACGTGCCCTCGGGGTTGAAGACCCGGAAGCCGGCCGCGCTCAGCCCGTCCGCGAGCAGGTCGCGCTTGCGACGCAGGTCGGCGCGGAAGTCGTCGAAGTAGCTCCCGGGCAGCCGCAGCGCCTCGGCGACGGCGTACTGGAACGGCCCGGCGCTGACGTACGTCAGGTACTGCTTCGCCGTACGGACGGCGGCCACCAGCGGCGCGCTCGCCGTCACCCAGCCGACCTTCCACCCGGTGAAGGAGAAGGTCTTGCCGGCCGAGGAGATGGAGACGGTGCGCTCCCGCATGCCGGGGAGGGCGGCGATCGGGTGGTGGGCGCCGCTGAACACCAGGTGCTCGTACACCTCGTCGGTGATCACCAGCAGGTCGCGCTCGACGGCGAGGGCGGCGATCGCGGCCAGTTCCTCGGGGTTGAGCACCAGGCCGGTCGGGTTGTGCGGCGAGTTGAGCAGCAGCAGCCGGGTGCGCGGGGTGACCAGGGCGCGCAGCCGCTCCAGGTCGGGCCGGAAGTCCGGGGCCCGCAGGGTGAGCGGCACACGGACCGCTCCGGCCATCGCGATGCAGGCGGCGTAGGAGTCGTAGAACGGCTCCAGGGCGATCACTTCGTCGCCGGGCTCCAGCAGGGCCAGCAGCGCGGCGGCGATCGCCTCGGTGGCGCCGGCGGTGACCAGGACCTCGGTGTCCGGGTCGTAGGTGAGGCCGCGGAAGCGCTGCTGGTGCTCGGCGATGGCGTGCCGGAGCTCGGGGATGCCCGGGCCGGGCGGGTACTGGTTGCCCTGGCCGCTCAGCACGGCCCGGGCCGCCGCCTCGGCGATCTCGCGCGGTCCGTCGGTGTCCGGGAAGCCCTGACCGAGGTTGATCGAACCGGTGGCGGTGGCGAGGGCGGACATCTCGGCGAAGATCGTCGTGCCCATCCCGTCCAGCCGGCGGTTCAGCAGCGGCCTCGTACCCATTACAGCTCCTCACACCTTGGCGTCGCCCCATCCTGGGGGCAGCCGGCGGCCGGGGACAAGGACGGCCCGCCACCGGGGGTTGCCGGTGGCGGGCCGTTCGTAAGGCCGGACGCGGTGAGGGGCTCAGGCCTCGTCGGTGCCCTCGGGGGCGCCGCCCTCGCCGTCCTCGCCCTCGATGTCCTTCTGCAGGCCGAGGCGCTCGACGATCCACTGCTCGAAACCGACGGCGGCCTGGGTCCAGTTGGCGGTGGTGGTGACGAAGTAGTCCAGGTTGACGCCGGTGCCGACGATCATCTGGGCCTCGCCGATGAGGCGGACCACGCCGTCCTCGTGGGTGTGCGTGTAGACCTTGGGCCAGAGGGTCTCGCGGTTCCACTCGTCGATCAGGTCGAGGATCTCGCCCTTGTCCTCAAGCGGGTAGGCGCGGTCGTAGAACGCGCGGACCGCGAAGAGCTCCTTCTGCTCGCCGCGGAACATGTAGTAGACGCGGAAGCCCTCCCAGGGGGCGGTGAGGTCGCCCTCCTCGTCCACGACGTGCTTGAGCTGCATCTGGTCCAGGAGCTGGGTCACCAGGGCCTGGTCCGGAACGATGATGGGCGGCGGGCCGGCCGGCCGCCCCTGACCGCCGGGCTGACCGCCCTGCGGTGCGCCGAACGACGGGATGGACGACGGGTCGATGCTCATGGGGGTCCTCTTCCTCAGTGCACGTGGTGGCCGGCAATGAGAGGCCGCCCTTTCCACCTTCCATCCTGCCTCATCCGGGCGGCGCCTTACAGGGGCACCCGGCGGCGGGCCGGGGCCTGTTGGATCATGCCGGAGCCCGGGCGCCGGCGGCGGCCACCGAGGGTGAACACGGTGGTGGGCCGCCCTGCCGTGCGAGGGCGGCCCACCGTGCTCCGGGCGCTACTTCTCCAGCGGTCCGCGGGCACGGACGGTGAGGCGGTCGCCCTCCTCGTCCCGTTCGACCAGAACGGTGTCTCCGTCGTGCACCTGGCCGGAGAGGATGGACCTGGCCAGCTGGTCGCCGATCGCGGACTGCACCAGACGCCGCAGCGGACGGGCGCCGTACGCGGGGTCGTAGCCGGTGAGGGCCAGCCAGTCCCGGGCGGCCTCGGAGACCTGGAGGGTGAGCCGGCGCTCGCGCAGCCGCTCGCCCAGCCGGGCCACCTGGAGGTCGACGATCCGGGTGAGCTCCGCGGTGCCCAGCGGTTCGAAGACCACGATGTCGTCCAGCCGGTTGAGGAACTCCGGCTTGAAGGCGGCCCGCACCGACTCCAGCACCAGGTCCTTCTTCCGCTCCTCGGGGATGGCCGGGTCCACCAGGAACTGCGAGCCCAGGTTGGAGGTGAGGATCAGGATCGCGTTGCGGAAGTCCACCGTGCGGCCCTGGCCGTCGGTGAGCCGGCCGTCGTCCAGGACCTGGAGCAGCACGTCGAAGACCTCGGGATGGGCCTTCTCCACCTCGTCCAGCAGCACCACGCTGTACGGGCGGCGGCGGACCGCCTCGGTGAGCTGGCCGCCCTCCTCGTAGCCGACGTACCCGGGCGGGGCGCCGACCAGGCGGGAGACGGAGTGCTTCTCGCCGTACTCGCTCATGTCGATGCGGACCATCGCCCGCTCGTCGTCGAAGAGGAAGTCGGCCAGGGCCTTGGCGAGTTCGGTCTTGCCGACGCCGGTCGGGCCGAGGAAGAGGAAGGAGCCGGTCGGGCGGTCCGGGTCGGCGATGCCCGAGCGGGTGCGGCGCACCGCGTCCGAGACGGCCTGGACGGCCTCCCGCTGGCCGATCAGGCGCCGGCCCAACTCATCCTCCATGCGCAGGAGTTTGGCGCTCTCACCCTCCAGCAGCCGGCCGGCCGGGATGCCCGTCCAGGACGCGACCACATCGGCCACGTCGTCCGGGCCGACCTCCTCCTTGACCATGGACGCGGAGGCGTCCTGGTCCGCCGCGCGTTCCTGAGCCTCGGTCAGCTCGTGCTCGGCGGACGGGATCTCGGCGTACATCAGCTTGGAGGCGCGCTCGAAGTCGCCGTCGCGCTGGGCGCGTTCGAGGGCGCCGCGCAGGTCGTCCAGGCGCTCCTTGAGCTCGCCGACCCGGTTGAGGCTCTTCTTCTCCTGCTCCCAGCGTGCCGTGAGCACGCTCAGCTGCTCGTTCTTGTCGGCCAGGTCGCGCCGAAGCCGGGCCAGCCGGTCCACCGAGGCGGGGTCGGACTCCTTCTCCAGGGCCAGCTCCTCCATCCGCAACCGGTCGACGGCGCGCTGGAGTTCGTCGATCTCCACCGGGGAGGAGTCGATCTCCATCCGGAGCCGGGAGGCCGCCTCGTCGACCAGGTCGATCGCCTTGTCGGGGAGGAAGCGGGAGGTGATGTAGCGGTTGGAGAGGGTGGCGGCGGCGACCAGGGCGGCGTCCGCGATCTGCACCTTGTGGTGCGCCTCGTACCGGCCCTTGAGGCCGCGCAGGATGGCGATCGAGTCCTCCACGCTGGGCTCGCCGACCAGCACCTGCTGGAAGCGCCGCTCCAGGGCCGGGTCCTTCTCGATCCGCTCGCGGTACTCGTCCAGGGTGGTGGCGCCGACCATCCGCAGCTCGCCGCGGGCCAGCATCGGCTTGAGCATGTTGCCGGCGTCCATCGCGGAGTCGCCGCCGGCGCCCGCGCCGACCATGGTGTGCAGCTCGTCGATGAAGGTGACGACCTGGCCGTCGCTCTGCTTGATGTCGTTCAGAACGGCCTTCAGCCGCTCCTCGAACTCGCCGCGGTACTTCGCGCCGGCGACCATCGCGCTGAGGTCCAGGGCGACCAGCCGCTTGCCGCGCAGCGACTCCGGCACGTCGCCGGCGACGATCCGCTGGGCCAGGCCCTCGACCACGGCCGTCTTGCCGACGCCGGGCTCGCCGATCAGCACCGGGTTGTTCTTGGTCCGGCGGGAGAGCACCTGGACGACCCGGCGGATCTCCTGGTCCCGCCCGATCACCGGGTCGAGCTTGCCGTCCCGGGCGGCCTGGGTGAGGTCGGTGCCGTACTTCTCCAGCGCCTTGTAGGTGCCCTCCGGGTCGGGCGAGGTGACCCGGCCGCTGCCGCGCACGTCCTTGAACGCGGCGAGCAGCGCCTTCGCCGTGGCGCCCTGCCGGGCCAGCAGCTCGGCGACCGCCCCGCCCTCGGCGGCCAGGCCGACCATCAGGTGTTCGGTGGAGACGTACTGGTCGTCCAGGTCGTCGGCGCGCCGGCCGGCCTCGGTGAGCACGGCCAGGGTGTCGCGGGACAGCTGCGGCGCGGCGACGGTGGAGCCGCTGGCGCTGGGCAGCGCGGTCAGCAGGCGGCGGGCCTCGGCGTCGGTCTGCGCGGCGTCCGCGCCGACCGCTTCCAGGAGCGGCCTGGCGATGCCCTCGGGCTGTTCCAGCAGGGCGATCAGGATGTGCACCGGCTTGACGTCCGGGTTCCCGGCGCCGCCGGCCTGCCGGATCGCGGCGGACAGGGCGTCCTGCGTCTTGGTGGTGAACTTGCTGGCGTCCACTGCTGGGGTGTCCTCCTCGGACTCGCTGTCGGTACTCCGGGTTCCGGTCCGGGGTTCCGGGCGCCGGTCTCGGGCGCCGGTCTCCCGGTTCCGGTCTTCGGGCTTTCGGTGCTGCTGACTACAGCATGCACTAAGTTGAGTCTATTCCGCTCAACTTTCAGATGAACGTTTCCGTGGACGCGGACCGGCCCCTGCGGCGCCCGCGGCCCCCGCCCCTACCCGCACCCGCGGGTACGGTGCGCTCTGCCGGGTGAGCCCCAGCAGCTCCCTGGCCGGCCCGCTCGGCCGCCGCCCGGCCGGCCAGACCGCGCGCAGCGGGCGCCGCAGGTCCAGCCCGTCCGCCAGCGGCACCGCCACCAGCCGCCGGGTCGCCAGCTCCTCCACCACCGCCAGCTCGCTCAGGCAGACCGGCCCGGCCCCGGTCATCGCCGCCGCCTTCAGCGCCGTGGAGGAGGCCAGCTCCAGTCGCGGCTTCGCGGCGCCCCCGTACGGCGCCAGCGCCATCTCCAGCACCTCCCGGGTGCCGGAACCGGGCTCGCGCAGCACCAGCGGCGTCGCGGCCAGCTCGGCCCCGGTGAGCGGTGCCCGGCGGCGGGCCCAGGCGTGTCCGGGCGCGACCACCACCACCAGCCGGTCGGCGGCCACCACCGCGCCGGCCAGCCCCGGCGGGGTGGACGGGCCCTCGACGAAGCCGAGGTCCGCCTCCCCGGCCAGCACGTGTCCGGCGACGTCCGCCGAGTTCGCCGTCCGCAGCGTCACCGCCGTGCCGGGGCTGGCCGTGTGCAGCGCCAGCAGCCAGCCGGGCATCAGGTACTCGGCGACGGTCAGGCTGGCCACCACCACCAGACGGGCGTCCCGCCGCTCCCGCAGCGCGTCGATCCCGGCGTCCAGCGCCTGTGCGGCCTCCACCACATGCCGCGCCCACTCGACCACCAGCCGGCCCGCCTCGGTCGGCCGCGAGCCGCGCGGGGAGCGGTCCAGCAGCGGGACGCCGATCTGCCGCTCCATGCCCTTGATCCGGGCGCTGGCGGTCGGCTGGCTCACCCCCAGTTCCGCCGCGGCCCGCCCGACGCTGCCCAGCCGGGCCACTGCGAGCAGCAGCTCCAGCGCTCCGAGTTCGGGGACACGCGGGGAGAGGGCCATAGATCCAGGCTATGTCCTCATAGATCGCCCGGCGCTACCGGAGCCGGTCGGCCGAGGGCACGGTGGGTCTCATGGCCACCCTTCTCAGCGTCCGACCGCTCACCCGCACCCCCCGCCTCGACCTCGCCCAGCTCGGCCCCAACTGGTACGCCGCGATCATGGGCACCGCGATCGTCGGCAACGGGGCGGCCGTGCTTCCGGTCCGGCTGCCCGGGCTGATCGGGTTCGGCGAGCTGATGTGGGCGCTCGGGCTGGCCGGCCTGCTGCTGCTCGGCGGCGCCCGGGCGGTCCACCTGACCCGGCACCGCGCGGCCGCCCGCACCCAGCTGCTGGACAACCCGGCCACCGCGGTCTTCTACGGCTGTCCGCCGATGGCCCTGCTGGCGGTCGGCCTCGGCACCCTGCTGCTCGGCTCCCGGGTGATCGGCACCGGCCCCGCCGTCGCCCTGGACGCCGTGCTCTGGAGCGCCGGCACGCTGTACGCCCTGGCCGTCGCGGCCGGCATCCCGTATCTGATGATCACCAGGCACTCGCTCTCCGCGCTGGAGGCCAACCCGACCTGGCTGCTGCCGGTGGTCGCCCCGCTGGTCGCCGCCGCGACCGGCCCCGCGCTCGTCCCGCACCTGCCGGCCGGGACCGCGCAGCAGGCCATGCTGTACGGCTGCTACGCGCTGCTCGGCGTCGGCCTGCTGGCCACCCTCGCCCTGCTGCCGGTGGTGCTCACCGGGCTCGTCCACAGCAAGCTGCCCGCGCTGGTGCTCACCCCCTCGCTGTTCCTGGTGCTCGGGCCGCTCGGCCAGTCCACCACCGCCGTCCACCAGCTCGCCGACGCCGCCCGGCCGGTCCTGCCGCAACTCGCCCCCGCCGCGCTCGCCTTCGCGGAGCTGTACGGGGTCGCGGTGCTCGGCGTCGCGATGCTCTGGCTGGTCATCGCCGTCACCGCCAACCTGCGCGCCCGCCGGGCCGGGATGCCGTTCGCGATGACCTGGTGGGCGTACACCTTCCCGGTCGGCACCTGCGTCACCGGCGCCGCCGGCCTCGCCCGCCACACCGGGTTCGCCGGCTTCACCGGCCTGGCCGCCGGGCTCTATGTGCTGCTGATCGCGGCCTGGGCCGTCGCCGCCTGCGGCACCGCGGCAGGACTGGCGGGCGGCCGCCTGCTGGCGCGCTGAGTGCTCCGGCCGCAGGACGCGCGCCTGCTGCGGTTTCGCGAACGGCCCGGACGGCGCTCGGGGACGGCGTACGAGCTCCGCGCACGGAGACGGCGTACAAGCTCCGCGCACGGTGCGCACAGGCGGAGCGCGGTCGTCCGGAGACGAATGAACGGACGGGAGGACTCCGCCACCGCACCGCTGTGACCAGCGGTTTCGCGTGGAGCCACGTCGGGGCCCGGCGCCCCGCGCCGGCCGGCCGCTGCAGGTTCCTGCAATTGCGAGAACATGCACTCGGGCTGGCCTTGTTCACCGGCCGTCACGCTGTGAGGGTGGAGTCACGTCAGGCCGTCCGGGCAACCGCAGCCCGATGGTGGCGACTTGCTCTTCAGTACTGGATGCGTGAGGTACGTCAGTACCTGCATATCGGGGGGAAGAGCGTCGGCCGGGTGCCATGTGTGGTGATGGCGCCCGGGACCGGAGTCGGCGAGGCGTTGCTGCTCCGCCTCGCCGGAAGCGCCGTGGCCTCGACGTGCACCGGCGGCCCCCGGGGAACCCGTGTGCGACGGCACCCGGGGCCCGGGGGCCCGCCGGCTCGCAGTACCGTGATCGGGTGCGCTGCACGGTGCCGAGCCCATGACCGGAAAGCATCGGCCGCGCGGGAGACGAAGACACATCCGAGATCCATCCGGCAGGGAGTGTTCGAGGTGACGGCGGATCCGACGGCCGCTCCTGGCACCACGGCGGCGGTCGGCGAGCCCGACGAGGCGGCCCGTCGGCTCTACCTGGCCGTGGTCGGCCGCGGCGGACGCATCCCCTTCGCCGAGGTCCCGGAGAGCGATCAGCCCGCCCTGCGCCGGCTGGTGGCCATCGGCCTGCTGATCCCCAACCCGGTCGACGCCTGCCACACCGCCGTCAGCCCGCGCTCGGTCAGCGACCGCCTCGGCGCCGAGCTGCGCAGCGAGGCGACCCGCCTGCTGGTCCGCGCCGAGAACCTCCCCGGCACCCTCGACACCCTCACCCGCGCCTACGACGCGATGCCCCGCCGGCCCGAGCGGTCCGGCGGCGCCGTCTACATCGAGGGCCACGTCCACATCCGCCAGCGCATCTCCCAGCTGGTCTCCGACTGCCGTACCGAGGTGCTCACCGCCCAGCCCGGCCACCGTCCGGCCGACGCCCTGCAGATCGCCGTCCGCCAGGACGTCCAACTGCTCCAGCGGGGCTGTTCGCTGCGCACCGTCTACCAGCCGATAGCGTTCTCCGAGCCGGCCGCCCGGGCCTACGCCGACGAGGTCTCCCGGCACGGATCGCTGATCCGGACCCTGGACGAGCCGTTCCAGCGCCTGATCGTCTTCGACCGCACGGTCGCGGTGATCTCCGCCAACGACGACCACAGCACCGCCGCCTTCATCTCCGACCCGGCCGCGATCGCCTTCCTGGTCGGCGGCTTCGAACGCGACTGGGCCCGGGCCGACACCACCGACTGGGCCGCGCCCCTCACCCACGGCCCCACCCGCGCCGCCCCCGACCGGGTCGGCCGGCTGCTCGCCAAGGGCCTCACCCAGCGCGCCGTCGCCTCCCGCCTCGGCCTCAGCGAACGCACCGTCGCCGCCCACATCTCCCGGCTGCGCGACCGGCACGGCGCCCAGACGCTGTACCAGCTCGGCTGGCTGATGAGGGGAGAGCGCGATGGCTGACACCCGTACGCCCTCGGACCTGCTGACCGCGGCGCTCCCCGACGACGACGCCCGCGCGCTCTACCGCGCGATCCTCCGCAACGGCGGCCGGCTGCGCGCCGCCGAGGTCGGCACCGGCGAGGCCGGGCCGCTGCGGCGGCTGGTCGAGACCGGTCTGGTCGTGCCGCAGCTGATGGACGCCTCGTACAGCGCGGTGGACCCGCGGTCGGTCACCGACCGGATCGGCGCGGACATCCGGCTGATGAGCGCCCGGCTGCTGGCGGAGGCGGAGCAACTGCCGGACCTGCTGGGCGATCTGACCCAGGCGTACGACGCCGCCTCGCATCGCGGCAACCGCCCCACCGGGGTCCGGTACGTGTCGGGCATGGAACAGATCCGGCATCAGGTCGACCAGCTGGCCCTGGAGTTCCGGGACGAGTACCTGACCGCGACGCCCGGTGGCGCCTGCCCGGTGGCGGCGCTGCCCGACCGGCTGAACCACGCCCTCCGTTACCTCGAACACGGCGGAACCATGCGGGCGGTCTACGAGCCGGCCGCCCGGGTGGACGGACCCACGGTGGAGTTCGCGGTCGAGGTCACCCGGCTCGGGTGCACGATCCGCGTGCTGGCCGCGCCGTTCTCCCGGTTGCTGATCTTCGATCGCACGGTGGCGGTGATCCCGGCCGCCGCGGACAACACCAGTGCGGCCTTCGTGGAGGACCCGGCGACGGTCGCCTTCCTGGTGGGCGTTTTCGAGCAGCAGTGGCAGCAGGCGGAGGGGGTGAACTGGACGGCGCTGGCCGACGGGGGCACCGAGCCGCTGGTGCACGAGCAGGTCGGCCGGCTGCTGTCCCAGGGGCTGACCCAGCGGGCGATCGCGAGCCGGCTGGGGCTGAGCGAGCGGACGGTGGCCGGTCACATCTCGCGGCTGCGCGAGCTGTACGACGCTCAGACGCTGTTCCAGCTCGGCTGGCAGATGCGGGGAGCCAGGACCGGGGAGTCCGATGGCTGAGCCGCCGCGGTGGTCAGCCGGTCGCCGCGCCGGTCGGCCAGT
Source organism: Kitasatospora sp. NPDC087315 (assembly GCF_044744345.1). Lineage (NCBI taxonomy): Bacteria > Bacillati > Actinomycetota > Actinomycetes > Kitasatosporales > Streptomycetaceae > Kitasatospora > Kitasatospora sp. NPDC087315. Next base: position 162,601 of record NZ_JBIUYD010000014.1, read on the forward strand.
AGCCGGTCGGGCCGACGGCCGGGGGCTGCTGCCGGGGGACGCTGAACTGCTCGCCGGGGGCGGTCCAGAAGCCCTCGCGCAGGGAGAGCGCCATACCGGCCCAGTCGAGGGCGGTCTCCACGGTGTGGTGGAGGGCCTCCTGGGACCAGGTGTCGTCGAAGACCAGCGGCAGGACGGGGGCGACCTGCTCGATGGTGGCGATCAGCGGGTTGTGCGTGATGGCCTCGTCGACCAGCAGGACGATCGGCTTGCGCAGCGCCGAGGCCCAGCCCAGCTCCAGGCTCACTCCGGCGGAGAGCGGCGCCCCGACGTAGGCGAAGACCAGGTCCGCCGACTGCAGCGCCCGGAAGTCGGAGGGCACCCGCGGCTCCGGCGCCCGGCCGGCCACCGTCCAGGCGTCGCTGTGGTGCGCGCTGTACACGGCGGCACCGCTGCGCAGCAGGGTGGTGCGGAGCGTCGTCAGCCGCGTCCGGCTGGCAAGCGTCACGACACTGTCGGCCGGCCCGGTCAGTCGCATCAACGGCGCGGCCAGGAAGACTCGTGCACGCCGGCCCTCGGGGGCCTGGCTGTCGTGGTGGCGCAGGTAGGGCTCGGTCATTGTCGACTCCGGGGGAGTAGTCGGCGAGAGAGGGTCGGTGCCTGACTGGCCTGTGGATATGTGTGGTGCCGTGTCGCGGAAGGCCGGGCCTCGCAGTCGCTGACCTGCAATTGAATGAACACGGGCAAAAATTGCCCAGACCCGTCGACAGCGAACTGATCGTCCATCTGGCGCTGTACTTCGGTCCAGCATCACCAGATGTCATCTCCCTGCATGGCAGCGAGATGACACACTCTCCGACTATCCGTACTGACGTGCAGTAGGTCAGGATCTATTCTGTATCAGCCGTCCTGCCGAGAGTCTGCTGCGTCCTTCTGAAAGGGGTGCTGTCGTGCGCTATGCGCGTCGCCTCGTTGTCTCCGCGGTTCTTTTGGGTTTCGCGTTCTTCCTGGGCGCTTCCACGGATGCGGACAGTGGCTGGCAGAGCACGAACCCCACGACGTCGGCGCTGTCCACCATGGACAGTGGCTGGCAGTAGAAGGACCGCCGATCCTGGTCCGGTCAGTCCGTGGATTCGGAATCGCCTTCTTTTTGGGCGAGCTTCCAGCCCAACTGAAATAGCGTGTCCACGCCGTGGTCCTCGCGCATCTCCGCGATGTGGCGCGCCAGCGTCCGTTCGCTGAGTCCGAGGTTCCTGGCGATGACGCGGTGGCCGATGCCCTGGACCATCAGCCTGACGATCTGACGGCGCAGGCTGGAAAGCACCTGGGGCGGGACTTCCCGGCTTCCCGGGAACGGAATGGCCCGTTCCCAGAGTGCCTCGAAGGTGTGGACCAGATAGCTCACCACCGCGTCGTCCCGGACGAATGCCGCGACGGTCATGTCGTCGCTCGCGGGTATGATCGCGACTTTTCTGTCGATCACGATCATCACGTTGAACGGCTCGTCCAGCGTGCGGACCTGGCTGCCCTCGTGGGTCATCGTCTCGACGTACTCCAGCGTCGGGCTGGAGTACCGCGCGCTCGGCTGGTAGATCGTCCGGATCGTGCCACCGCGCTGGAGCACCCCGAGGTCCCGGTTCATCGCGGTGCGGACCGTCTCCGGCCGCCGCCCGCCGCCGGGCTGAGCGGTCAACAGTTCCTTGGAGCAGCGCTCCACCAGGGCGCCGAGGCGCTGGTTGATGGAGACCTTGCCGCTGATGTACTCGATCCGGCCGCCGGTCTCGACCTGTTTGCCGTGCTCGTTGTAGACGTCCCCGAGGTCCTGCAGCTCGCTGACGAGGTTGGTCGAGCGGGAGAGCAACTGGAGCGCCCGGCGCTGCCAGGTCGCGCTGAGCGTGGTCGACAGCCGGTTGGGGTCGGCGACCACGAGGGATTCCGGGTCGTCCAGATCCGGCACCAGGAGCCCGAGGTCGAGCAGTTCCTGGACCTCCGACTTCGCGGCCTCCTGCTTCGAGGCGGTCAGGCGCCCTTCCGAACGCACGGCGGCCAGGTACAGCGCTCGGGCCGCGTCGGACAGGATCTGCCCCCCGGGTTGGAAGTCGTCCCGGTCGTCGACTGGGTTCACTTTCAGCTCCTTTCCGGCGTCAGACCCCTGGGCCGTGCGCGCACGCCGCCTGAATTCGTACGGATGATATGCAACTCGACGCACAGATCAGGTCGGTGTCCGTTGCGGGGGCCCATCCTGCTCGCTTTGCACTCTCGCAGTAACGCGAGCCGCCGGCCACCCCCCGATCAGGAGGGAAACCGGCGGCGGTGGCCGTTCTGGCCGGTCAGCGCTTGGGACGCCAGACCACCAGGGCGCTCGACTGGGTCGGCGGCTGGTACGGCACGAGATCACGGCGGTAGGACGCGTGGACGGCGGCCTCGCGTTGCTGGAGTGCGCTGGCGGCGCCTTCGAGCGAGTCGGCGAGTTCGGCGATACGGGACTGGAGGGCGGTGACCTGGTTCTCCAGCTCGATGATCCGCTTGATCCCGGCCAGGTTGATGCCCTCGTCCTGGGAGAGCCGCTGGACGTCGCGCAACTGCTGGATGTCCCGGGCGGAGTAGCGCCGGCCGCGGCCCGCGGTGCGGTCGGGGCAGACCAGGCCGAGGCGGTCGTACTGACGCAGGGTCTGCGGGTGCAGGCCGGAGAGCTCGGCGGCGACCGAGATCACGTACACCGGGGTGTCCTCGGTGAGGACGTAGTGCGGGGCCGCGGCGGTACGGCGGGGGCGGGGGCCGCCGCCGGGGAGGCCTTCGCCGATACCGGGGCCGATCGGGCTGTCGGGGGTCATCATCTGGTCGTCACGCTCCCTTCGCCGCCCGGAACAGGGCGGCTCGTGGGTCGTCGGAGGCGGTGGCCTCGCGGTACTGCTCCAGAGCCGTCAGCGCGTCGCCGGTGACGTGCTGCGGCACCACGACCTCCACGGTGACCAGGAGGTCGCCGCGGGTGCCGTCCTTGCGGGTGGCGCCCTTGCCGCGGGCCCGCAGGGTGAGGCCGTTGGCGCTGCCCGGGGGCAGCTTGAGCTTCACCGAGGGACCACCCAGCGTCGGCACCTCGATGGTGCCGCCGAGCGCGGCCTCGGGGAAGGTGACCGGCACCGTCACGGTGAGGTTGTCGGCCTTGCGCCCGAAGACGGGGTGCGAGTCGACGTGGACGGTGACGTAGAGGTCGCCGGGCTGGCCGCCGCGCTCGCCCTGCGCGCCCTTGCCCTTGAGCCGGATGCGCTGGGCGTCCTGGACCCCGGCCGGGATCCGGACCTGCATGGTGCGGGCGGAGCTGGCCCGGCCGCTGCCGTGGCAGTCGGGGCACGGGTCGTCGACGATCATGCCCCGGCCGCGGCAGTCGCGACAGGGCTCGGAGAGGGCGAAGGCGCCCTGACCCCGGCTCACGGTGCCGGCGCCCACGCAGGTCGGGCAGACCCGCGGGGTGGTGCCGGACTTGGCCCCGGTGCCGTTGCAGCCGTGACAGGGGGCCTGACTGGTCATCCGCAGCGGGACGGTCGCGCCGTCCACCGCCTCCTCGAAGGAGAGCGTCACCTCGGTCTCGACGTCGGCGCCGCGCCGCGGCTGGGCCTGCCGGCCGCCGCGGTTGAACAGGCCGCCGAAGACGTCGCCGAGCCCGCCGCTGCCGCCGGGGCCGCCCTGGTTGCCGCTGAACAGGTCGCCGAAGTCGAAGCTGTAGTTGCCGCCGCCGGGGCCGCCGGAGCGGAAGCCGCCGTTGGCGAAGAGGGTGCGCGCCTCGTCGTACTCCTTGCGGCGCTTCTCGTCCGACAGGACGTCATAGGCCTCGGAGATGTCCTTGAACCGGTCCTCGGCCTTGGTGTCACCCTTGTTGGCGTCGGGGTGGAACTCGCGCGCCAGCTTGCGGTACGTCTTCTTGATCTCGGTGGCGGAGGCGTCCTTGGGCACGCCGAGGACCTTGTAGTAGTCCTTCTCCACGTAGTCCTTGCCGCTCATGGCTGCCGCCACCTCCCGAAGTCCATAGTCACTGTGCTGTCAATGGCGGGTCTGTCGTCCGTCGACGGAGCGCCCATCGACAAGGCGCTGCGGAGCCGGCCGCCGTACTGGCCGGCGTACGACTCCGCAGCGCACAGGTTGTCAGCTGTCCGCGCCACCGTCGGCCTTGTCCGACTCCGCGGACTTCGCCGATTCGGCGTCCGGCGCGGGGGTGGTCTGGGTGCCCGGCTGGGGCTCCGCGACCGCCACCATCGCCGGGCGGATGATCCGCTCGCCGATCCGGTAGCCGGGCTGGAGGATCTGGACACAGGTGTCCTCGGTGACGTCCGAGGAGTAACTGTGCATCAGCGCCTCGTGCATGGTCGGGTCGAAGGGCTCGCCCTCCTTGCCGAACTGCTGGAGGCCCAGCTTGGCCACGACCGTCTCCAGCGACTCGGCGACGGACTTGAAGCCGCCCGTCACCTCGCCGTGCTCGCGGCCCCGGCCGATGTCGTCCAGGACCGGGATCAGGGACTCCAGGATGTTGGAGACCGCGATCTCACGGACCGTCAGACGGTCCCGCTCGACCCGCTTGCGGTAGTTCTGGTACTCGGCCTGGAGACGCTGGAGGTCGCCGGTCCGCTCGGCCAGCTCCCGCTTGGCCTTGGCCAGCTCGTCCGCGCCACCGGAGGTGTCCCCGGCCGCGGCGGCCTCCTCGGCCGCCTTGATCACGGCCTCCTCGGCGGCGGAGTCGTCGCCGGGCTCAGCACCCTGCGGCTTCTCCGTCATGCCGCACCGCCCTTGGGCTTCTCGTCGTCCACGATCTCGGCGTCGACGACGTCGTCGTCCTTGGCGCCGGCGGCGTCACCGGCCGGGCCGGAGGAGGCGGCGTCGGCGTTGGCGTACAGCGCCTGGCCGAGCTTCTGGGCGGTGGTGGAGACCTTCTCGGAGGCCTCGCGGATGGCCGCGATGTCCTCGCCCTTCAGGGCCTCCTTGAGCTCGCCGATGGCGGTCTCGACCTCGGTCTTGACGTCGGCCGGGAGCTTGTCGGTGTTGTCCGCGATGAACTTCTCGGTCGAGTAGACGAGCTGCTCGGCCTGGTTGCGGGTCTCGACCGACTCGCGGCGCTTGTGGTCCTCCTCCGCGTACTGCTCGGCCTCGCGCATCATGCGCTCGATGTCGTCCTTCGGCAGCGCGGAGCCACCGGTGACGGTCATCTTCTGCTCCTTGCCGGTGCCGAGGTCCTTCGCGCCGACGTGCATGATGCCGTTGGCGTCGATGTCGAAGGTGACCTCGATCTGGGGCAGGCCGCGGGGGGCCGGCGGCAGACCGGTCAGCTCGAACATGCCGAGCTTCTTGTTGTACGCGGCGATCTCGCGCTCGCCCTGGTAGACCTGGATCTGCACGGACGGCTGGTTGTCCTCGGCCGTGGTGAAGATCTCCGAGCGCTTGGTCGGGATCGTGGTGTTGCGCTCGATCAGCTTGGTCATGATGCCGCCCTTGGTCTCGATGCCGAGGGACAGCGGGGTGACGTCGAGCAGCAGGACGTCCTTGACCTCGCCCTTCAGGACACCGGCCTGGAGCGCGGCGCCGATGGCGACGACCTCGTCCGGGTTGACGCCCTTGTTGGCGTCCTTGCCGCCGGTCAGCTCGCGGACGAGCTCGGCGACGGCCGGCATCCGGGTGGAGCCGCCGACCAGGACCACGTGGTCGATCTCGGACAGCGCGATGCCGGCGTCCTTGATCACGTTGTGGAACGGGACCTTGCAGCGCTCCAGCAGGTCGGAGGTGAGCTGCTGGAACTGGGCGCGGGTGAGCTTCTCGTCCAGGTGCAGCGGGCCCTCGGCGGAGGCCGTGATGTAGGGCAGGTTGATCGAGGTCTCGGAGGACGAGGACAGCTCGATCTTGGCCTTCTCGGCGGCCTCGCGCAGACGCTGGAGGGCCATCTTGTCCTTGGACAGGTCGACACCGTGGCCGGCCTGGAAGACCTTCACCAGGTGGTCGACGACCTTCTGGTCCCAGTCGTCACCACCGAGGTGGTTGTCACCGTTGGTGGCCTTCACCTCGACGACCCCGTCGCCGATCTCCAGCAGGGAGACGTCGAAGGTGCCACCGCCGAGGTCGAAGACCAGAATGGTCTGGTCGTCCTTGTCCAGGCCGTAGGCCAGGGCGGCCGCGGTCGGCTCGTTGACGATGCGCAGGACGTTGAGGCCCGCGATCTCACCGGCCTCCTTGGTGGCCTGGCGCTCCGAGTCGGAGAAGTACGCCGGGACGGTGATGACCGCGTCGGTGACGGTCTCGCCCAGGTACGCCTCGGCGTCGCGCTTCAGCTTCTGCAGCACGAAGGCGCTGATCTGCTGCGGGTTGAAGTCCTTGCCGTCCAGGTTGATCTTCCACCCGGTGCCCATGTGGCGCTTGACCGAGCGGATGGTGCGGTCGACGTTGGTGACCGCCTGGCGCTTGGCCACCTCGCCGACCAGAACCTCGCCGTTCTTTGCGAAGGCGACGACGGACGGCGTGGTCCGAGCGCCCTCGGCGTTCGTGATGACGGTGGGCTCGCCACCCTCCAGAACGCTGACGACCGAGTTCGTCGTGCCGAGGTCGATGCCGACCGCGCGTGCCATCGTAAATACCTCCACGGAAGAGTTGAGCTTTACAGGCTCAAGGATGCACGACCCGAGGGGTAGCGTCAACAGCCATGAGTCCAGTTCACTCAACTTTGCTGAGTGGCATCCCGCGTTGAACGGGTTTCGCGTCCCGTGCGCGCCGGGTGCGGACTTACGTGACTGCCGCCATACCTTGAGCGTCTTCTGGGGAAGTGTTGACGAGCGGTAATGTCCGGGCCGTCGGCATGGGAAGTTACCGACCAGTACACTCGCTCGTCAGGACCGCAGCACTCGCCAGGACCGCACTAGGAAAGCCGCAGGAGACGGAGAGCCGATGCAGCTTGCAGCGATCGTCATCTCGCTGGTCACCACTGTGATCGGCACCGCGCTCGCCGCCCGGGCGGCCGCGCACATCTACCGGGTGGTGATGACCGGCCAGCCGGACGCCACCCGGACCGGACAGCCCGTACAGAGGACGAAGACGGTCGCCGTCGAGTTCCTCGGCCACACCCGGATGAACCGCTGGGGCGTCGTCGGCGTCGCCCACTGGTTCGTCGCGGTCGGCTTCTTCAGCCTGGTGCTGACCCTGGTCAACGCCTTCGGACAGCTCTTCGACGCCGAGTGGGTGCTGCCGGTCATCGGCCACTGGCTGCCGTTCGAGGTCTTCACCGAACTGATCGGCACCCTCACCACGCTGGGTATCGCGACCCTGATCGTGATCCGGCTGCTCAGCCTGCCGGGCCGGGCGGGCCGCAAGTCCCGCTTCGCCGGATCGATCGCCTGGCAGGCCTTCTACGTCGAGTACACGATCCTCGGCATCGGCCTCTGCATCATGATCCTGCGCGGCCTGGAGGGCGCCCTAGCGGGCGTCGACTCCTACGACCCGGCGTACCTCGTCTCGTACCCGCTGACCGCCGCCTTCAACGGCCTGGCGCACGGCACCCTGGTCAACCTGGTCTACCTCTTCGCGATGCTGAAGATCTGCATCTCCTTCGCCTGGGCGATCACCATCGGCATCAACCCCTCGATGGGCGTGGCCTGGCACCGCTTCCTGGCGTTCTTCAACATCTTCTTCAAGCGCGAGGAGGACGGTGACGTCGCGCTCGGCGCGCTGCGTCCGATGACCAGCGGCGGCGTCCCGATCGACTTCGAGGACCCGGCCGACGACGCCGTCTTCGGCGTCTCCCAGGTCGAGCACTTCTCCTGGAAGGGCATCCTCGACTTCTCCACCTGCACCGAGTGCGGCCGCTGCCAGTCGCAGTGCCCGGCCTGGAACACCGGCAAGCCGCTCTCGCCCAAGCTGCTGATCATGAGCCTGCGGGAGCACGCCTTCGCCAAGGCGCCCTACCTGCTGGCCGGCGGCGGCAAGGACGCCGAGGGCAATGAGACCGGCACCGCCGAGCAGCTGGCCGGCGTCCCGGCCGCCGCCCTGGCCGAGGCCGAGCGCCCGCTGATCGGCACCGCCGAGGAGAACGGCGTCATCGACCCGGACGTCCTCTGGTCCTGCACCACCTGCGGCGCCTGCGTCGAGCAGTGCCCGGTGGACATCGAGCACGTCGACCACATCGTCGACATGCGCCGCTACCAGGTGATGATCGAGTCCTCGTTCCCGACCGAGGCCGGGACGATGCTCAAGAACCTGGAGAACAAGGGCAACCCGTGGGGCATGGCCACCAAGGCCCGCCTGGACTGGGTCAAGGAGCTCAAGAAGGAGACCGGCATCGAGGTGCCGGTGATCGGCGAGGACATCGACCCCGCCGAGGTCGAGTACCTCTACTGGGTCGGCTGCGCCGGGGCCCTGGAGGACCGCGCCAAGAAGACCACCAAGGCCTTCGCCGAACTGCTGCACACCGCGGGCGTGCGGTTCGCGATCCTCGGCAAGGAGGAGTCCTGCACCGGCGACTCCGCCCGCCGGCTGGGCAACGAGTTCCTGTTCCAGATGCTCGGCGCGCAGAACGTCGAGACCCTCAACGCCGCGCTGGAGGACGCTCCGAAGAAGCGGATCGTCGCCACCTGCCCGCACTGCTTCAACACCATCGCCAACGAATACCCTCAGCTGGGCGGCCACTTCGAGGTCATCCACCACACCCAGCTGCTGCAGCACCTGATCGACGAGGGCAAGCTCGTCCCGGTGAACCCGGTCGAGGGCCTGATCACCTACCACGACCCCTGCTACCTGGGCCGCCACAACAAGGTCTACAGCCCGCCGCGCGAGATCATGGACAAGGTCCCCGGTCTGCGCCAGCAGGAGATGCACCGTCACAAGGAACGCGGTTTCTGCTGCGGTGCCGGTGGCGCGCGGATGTGGATGGAGGAGCGCATCGGCAAGCGGATCAACACCGAGCGCGTGGACGAGGCGCTGTCGCTCGACCCGGACATCGTCTCCACCGCCTGCCCGTTCTGCCTGGTGATGCTCTCCGACTCGGTCAACGGGAAGAAGAACGAGGGCGCGGCGAAGGAGCACCTGAAGGTCGTGGACGTCGCCCAGCTGCTGCTCGACTCGGTGAAGGCCGCGCCGTCGGCCGAGAACGGGGCCCAGCCGGTCGACGCCTGACAGCCGGCGGGCGGGGCGCCCGTCGGCCGCCGGACACCTGACGGACCCCTGTTCGACAGTTCTGCTACAACCGCCCGGCCCGGCAGGTGCCGCAACGCACCCGCCGGGCCGGGTTTTTCGGGCGCGGGCGGCGCGGGATCCACGGGGCCCGAGCGCCAACCACCCGACCGCCGGACGGGCCCCGTGTCGGAAGCAAATACAGTAGGCGCCAGACCGGTCCCGCGCCGGTCGACCCGTTCCGGCCCTCCGGAGGGGTCCAGACCACCGACGGAGGTATCGGCCCGCCGGGCCGGGCCGAAGAGACCACAAGGGGAACAGCGCAGACCATGACCGAGGCGATCATGCTGGTCGGTGGTAAGGGCACGCGACTGCGTCCGCTGACCACCCACACCCCCAAGCCCATGCTGCCCGTGGCAGGCGTCCCGTTCATCGCGCACCAGCTGGCCCGCGCGGCCGCCGCCGGCGTCACCCGGGTGGTGCTCGCGACGTCCTACCTGGCCGAGGTCTTCGAGGACCACTTCCAGGACGGCACCCCGTACGGAATCGAGCTGGTCTACCTGACCGAGCGCGAGCCCCTCGGCACCGGCGGCGCCATCCGCAACGCCGCCTCCGGACTCACCTGCGGCCCCGACGACCCGGTCCTGGTCTTCAACGGCGACATCCTCTCCGGCGTCGACATCGCCGCCCTGCGCGACGGCCACCTGGCCGCCGGGGCCGATGTCACCCTGCACCTCACCAGGGTCGAGGACCCCCGCGCCTTCGGGCTCGTCCCGACCGACGGGAACGGGCGGGTGCTGGAGTTCCTGGAGAAGCCGGAGACGCCCGAGCAGATCGTCACCGACCAGATCAACGCCGGCTGCTACGTCTTCACCCGGTCGGTCATCGACCGCATCCCGGCCGGCCGGGAGGTGTCCGTCGAGCGCGAGACCTTCCCCGAACTGCTGGCCACCGGCGCGCTGCTGCGCGGCGTCGTGGACACCTCGTACTGGCTGGACCTCGGCACCCCGGCGGCGTTCGTCCGCGGCTCGGCGGACCTGGTGCTCGGCAAGGTCGACTCCCCGGCGGTGCCCGGCCCGACCGGCGACGCCCTGCTGCTGCCCGGCGCGACCGTCCACCCGGGCGCGGTGCTGAGCGGCGGCACGGTGGTCTCCGAGGGCTCCGTGGTCGAGGCCGGCGCGATCGTCGAGGGCAGCGTGATCCTGCCCGGCGCGGTCATCGGCCCGGACACCCTGGTCAAGGACTCCATCGTCGGCGCGTACGCCACCGTCGGCGACCGCTCGGCGCTGGACGGCGCGGTGATCGGCGACGGCGCGATCGTCGAGTCGGACAACGAGCTGCCGAACGGCGTCCGGATCGCCTGCGGCACGCTGCTGCCGGTCGGCGCCGTCCGGACCTCGGCCGGCCCCGGCGGCTGCCCGGCGGGCGCCTCGGCCGCGGCGGCGGTGCACGCGCCGGCGGTGACCGCCCAGCGGTAGGGCTCCGGCGGGCGGGTGCCGGGTGCCGGGTGCGTCCGTCGTCACAGGCTCGCTGCAAACCGGCACCGGCTCTGTGCGCGGCCTCCACGGGCGCGGCCGGGCGGGTACCGTCGGAACGTGGCTGGTAATCGATACGACAGCGGTCAGGGCGCCGACGCCCCCGGCGGGTGGTCGGCTCCTCCGCCTTCGGCGGGGGCGCCCGGGGGGTACGGGCAGACGGACGGGCCGGAGTACTTCACGGCCCCGCACGCGGCGGTGAACGGCGCGCCGGGTGACGTACCGGGTGGCATACCGGGGGGCGCGGCCGGCGGTCACGACCGCTACGCCGCCGACCGGCCCGGCAACACCCGGGCGTTCCCGGTCGGCACCGACCCGTACGCGGGCGAGCCGTACGCGGGTACGCCGTACGCCGGGGACCCGCACGCGGGCGCGCCGTACCAGGGCCACCCGCCGGAGTACGGCCAGGAATACAGCCCGGAGTACCCCCAGGCCCCCTACCAGACGGGCTACCAGGAACAGGGCCAGGGCAACGTCGGCGTCTACCGGGCCGGCGGTCAGTCCGCCCCGCACGCGGCAGGCCCGCGCCCGCACTGGCGCGAGCTGCTGGTCGGTATCCTCCGCACCCCGACCGCGACCTTCGACCGCACCCGCGACCACCAGGTCTGGCTGCCCGCGCTCACCGTCTCACTGCTGTACGGCGTGCTCGCCGTGCTCGGCATCGGCATGACCCACGACGACGTGGTCGACTCGACCTTCACCGTCGCGATCACCGCCATGGTCGCCGCCGCGATCGCCTTCACCCTGGCCGGCGCGACGCTCGGCGCCGTGACGTACGCGCTGGCCCGCCAGTTCGGCGGCGACGGCCCGTGGAAGTCGACGGTCGGCCTCGCGGTCCTGATCGGCTGGACGACGGACGCACCCCGGCTGCTGCTGGCCCTCTTCCTGCCGTCCGACAACCTGGTGGTCCAGGTCGTCGGCTGGGCCACCTGGCTGCTCTGCGCCGTGCTGCTGACCACCATGGTGCGCCGGGTGCACGACCTGCCCTGGGGCAAGGCGGCCGGCGCGGCCGCGCTGCAGCTGGCGGCGCTGCTGGTGCTGATCAAGCTGCCGACCCTGGGCTGACCAGGGCCGGTCCCCGACCGGCCGGGGGAGAATGGTCGACGGGCCCCGCCTCGGGGCCCGTTCCGCTTTCCCTCCCCCTGCCCCTTCCTTCCCCCACCCTCACCTTCACCGCTCGGAGCCAGGCATGACCCTCCCCACCACCCACGTCAGCTTCCCGGCCGGGGCGGTGACCGGCGAGTCACCGGTGCTCGCGGTGCATCCGCTCGCCGACGGCCGCTACGCGGTCGTCACCGCGGCGACCCCGTTCCACCCGCTCGACCACACCTGGCCCGACCAGCCCGCCGACCTCGGCACCCTCACCGTGGACGGCACCGAGCTGCCCGTCGTCGACTGCCTGACCGGCGCCGTCGGCCCGGACGGCGGCGCGCCGCTGGTCGGCGGCGACATCCCGGTCCGCCGCGGCGACGAGGAGTGGTCCTGGCTGGTGCTGCACGTGGTCGAGGGCGACCCGGGCGACCTCGTCGGCCGGCCGGCCGCCCTCGCCGTCGACCCCGAGCGCCGGGCCGCCCTCTGTGCCTCGCACAGCGGCTGCCACCTGCTCGCCCTCGCCCTGAACGCCGCGCTCGCCCCGCGCTGGCGCAAGGACCCGGGCCGCTCCGACGCCTTCGGCCACCCGGACTTCGACAGCCTCGCGATGGCCACCTCCGTGATGGACACCGAGGCGAGCACCGACACCTACCGGCTCGGCAAGTCGCTGCGGAAGAAGGGCTTCACCACCGAGGCGACCGACGACCTCCCCGCCCTCGCCGACGCCCTGCCCGCCCTCACCGAGGCCGTCAACCAGCAGCTCGCCGCCTGGGTCGCCGCCGACGCCCCGGTCCGCATCGAGGTCCCCGGCCCCGAGCTGACCGCCCGCCGCCAGTGGCACTGCGAGCTGCCCGAGGGCCCGGCGCAGATCTTCTGCGGCGGCACCCACCTGCACCACCTCGGCGAGCTGGCCGAACTCCGCACCGAGCTGCGCCTGTCCGAGGACGGCAGCGAACTGGTCGCCGTCACCCGCCCCAAGCGCGCCTGAAACGACGCCGCGGGCGGTCACCCCTCACCGAGAGGGGTGACCGCCCGCTGTGCGTGCGCTCCGTGTTCCGGCGTCCTCAGACCTGCGTACGGTGGAAGTTCAGGTACGAGCGGGACGGCGTCGGGCCGCGCTGCCCCTGGTAGCGCGAGCCGTACCGCTCGGAGCCGTACGGGTGCTCGGACGGCGAGGAGAGCCGGAACAGGCAGAGCTGCCCGATCTTCATCCCCGGGTACAGCTTGATCGGCAGCGTCGCGACGTTCGACAGCTCCAGCGTGACGTGCCCGCTGAAGCCGGGGTCGATGAAGCCGGCCGTGGAGTGCGTCAGCAGGCCGAGCCGGCCGAGGCTGGACTTGCCCTCCAGCCGGGAGGCGACGTCCTCCGGCAGCGTGATGACCTCGTACGTCGACGCCAGCACGAACTCGCCCGGGTGCAGGATGAACGCGTCGTCGCCCTCCGGCTCGACCAGCCGGGTCAGGTCCGGCTGCTCCTCGGAGGGGTCGATGTGCGGGTAGCGGTGGTTCTCGAACACGCGAAAGAAGCGGTCCAGTCGCACATCGATACTGGAGGGCTGGACCATCGCGGGGTCGAACGGGTCGATCATGACCCGGCCCTTGTCGATCTCGGCCCGAATGTCCTTGTCAGAGAGCAGCACGCTTCGAGGTTACGTGCACGACGCGGCCCCGGACGAATCGCCCGGGGCCCGTTCCGTCCTCGTGCCGCCCGTCAGGCCAGGAACTCCGCGGCCTCCAGCCGCATCGCCCGGGCCAGTTGCGGCGCCGACAGCTCCCGTACATCGGCCAGCACCGAACTCCTCAGCCGTCCACACTGCGGACAGCGGATCAGCCTGCCGGGCCCCAGCCGGCCGGGCCCGAGGTTCTGCATCGGGAACGTGGTGGTGCTGAACAGGTGCCCCTCGGCACAACGAACGACGGCGCGCTGCTCCATCGGTCCCCTTCCCATCCTTACCCCAGTACTCACCCGTACTCATCGTGCCCCGAACGGCGGAGCCCCCGGGACGACGTCACATTAGGGGATGTTCCGGACATTCCACACCGCGGCTCGCCGCCCCGAAGTCCACCCACCGGAGCACTCTCACGCGGCCCACACAGTACGCCCCCCACCGCACCTCCCGCGGCTCCGCCACGTCCCCCCGCCACCTGTGCAACGGGCGTCACGGATGGGGTACAGTGATGCTGGATCGAGCGGTCTCTGACAGCTCATCAGGCGGGCGTAGTTTAATGGTAGAACATGAGCTTCCCAAGCTTATAGCGCGAGTTCGATTCTCGTCGCCCGCTCCATACGGCAAAGCCGCAGGTCACACGACCTGCGGCTTTCGTGTTGTCTGACCAATTCAGCCTCGCCGTGCCAGAGGGGCAGGACGCCGCCCGCGCGGAGGCGGTGATCCGGGGCGGCCTCGAAGTCCTCGACACGCTCACCGCCACCAGCCCGACCCTCAGCAGGAAGGAACTCCACCAGGCCGCCCGGGCCGTGCAACGCACCCGCACCGCCCACACCCGCGCCGCCGGCGCCGACCTGCGGGCGATGCGCTCCGCCGCCCGAGAACTCCTCTACGCCGGACCCGCCGACAGCCGGGGCGAGGACGGCACAGCCGCCGCAACGATCCTGTTCAGCCTCGTGCTGCTCGCGATCGTGATCGCCAAGTGGCACGCCGCCCAAGGCCACCGGCACCAGGCCGACGCCGCCCACGCGGCGGCCGGCCACCTTCGCGCCGCCTACACCCGGCACGCGGTCAAGCCGATTGCCCACCTGACCCTCGAAGGCCACTGCCTCCCGCCATCCGACCACGACCGGCAGGCCGGCGCCGTTCGCCGCACCCTGCCCGCCGACCAGGCCGTCCGCCTGCTCGCCGAGGACAACTGGGCGGCCCTCGCGGCCACCCTCGCCGAGGCCGAGGCCGAGGCCGAGGCCGGGGCCGCCGGTCACGACCCGACTGCCCTGCTCACCGATGCGGCCGGACGACGCGAACTGGCCACCACCGACTCCCCCGCCGCCGTCCTCACCTGGCGCATCCGTCGCGACGCCGGCCTACCCTCCCCCGCACCCCCGACCACACGAGAGGAACGACGCGCCAACGCGGCACTGTCCAGGAGCACCACCCGCCGCGCCACCACCCCGGCAGCGACTGCGGCCACCCAGCAGCCGGTACCGCCCGTGCCCAACACGCACCGCCCCAGGCGATAACCGGCACCGCAGGAGGCGGGTGCGGGACTCTCACACCTGTCGCCTCGTGCCCGCAACACCGCGCGCCCACCGACCAGCGTCACCACAGCCACGCGGTACCGCGCGTGGCCCGGGCAGGGGAGCGGCACAGGCGAGGTGGCCGGGACTGGTGGCGCAGTCGGAAGCGCGCCGGGCCAAGGCCGCAATCTAACGTTGTAGCAGATTTTCAACGCCCGGCATGCGCAAGGGAAATACCGTGACCGGCCGTCTTCGCCAGGTTCTAGAGTGCTGGGCGTGACTCAGGACGACGCCGACCTCATCGCCGGCCGCTACCAGTTGATCGACCGGATCGGGCAGGGCGGGATGGGTCGCGTCTGGCGCGGCGTCGACCGGCAGGTCTTTGACCGTGAGGTGGCCGTCAAGGAGATCCTCTTCCCGCCAGGGTTGGAGGAGGACGAACGCGAAATGCTGCTGCGGCGGTTCACCAGCGAGGCCCGGGCCGCCGCGATCCTCAGCCACACGAGCATCGTCACCATTCACGACGTGGTCGAGCACCGGGGCTCGCCAGTCATCGTGATGGAACTCGTCCGGGGCCAGTCGCTCGCTGCCGCGCTTCGCGAGCAGGGTCGGCTGCCGGTCCCCCTGGTCGCGGCGATCGGCCGGGCCATGCTCGGCGCCCTCACTGAGGCGCATGCGGCCCGGATCATCCACCGCGACCTCAAGCCGGACAACATCCTGCTGGCCCGGGACCGGGTCGTCCTGACCGATTTCGGCATCGCCTATCTCGCCGACGCCAGTACCAAGTTGAGTCACAGTGGCACTCTGATTGGCACCCCGCACTATATGCCGCCGGAGCAGTTGCAGGGCAAGCGCCCGACCACCGCCAACGACCTTTGGGCGCTCGGCGCCACGCTTTATCACGCGGTCGAGGGCACCACGCCGTTCCAGGCGGAGGGGCTGCACGCCCTGGCCATCGCCATCTTCACCCAACCGCACCGGCCACCCGTCCAGGCCGGTCCGCTTGTACCGCTGCTGGAGGCGCTGCTCATCAAGGACCCGGCGCGGCGAGCGACCGTCGCACAGGCTGAGGAACTGCTGACGGCGGTCCTGCGGGATGCCGACGCGCCCGGGCCGAGCACGCCCTCCCTCGCTGCGGCTGGGCCCGCTCGCCAGTGGACACCGACGGCACCAGACGTCCGCCCGGAACCCGGTGCGACAGCGGCCCCCGAGGCGGCGGCGACACCCGACACGCCCGAGCCGTCCGAGGCATCCAAGGGGCCCGAGCCGCCACCCGCCCTCGCACCGACCCCGGTACCGGACAGTCCGTACGCATGGCTCCCGACCCTTCCGGCGCCAGCCGATGCAGCGGCCCCGACGCCGGCACTGCCACCGGCTCCCGCCCCGGAACTGACCCCGGGGTCGTTCCGGGGGCCGGGCGGCGCTCGACCCGCCGACGACCTCCCACGGGCCTTGGCAGCCAACGCCTATGCCACACCGAGGAAAGCGGCGCCCTCGCGGCGGCCGGTCGCGCGGCGGGCGACTGTCCTCGTACTGGCCCTCGCCACCGTTGCCGCTGGTGGCATCCTCGCCTGGGACCTGGCCCAGGGCGGCAGCGGCAGTACGGGCGGCGCCACTGGTGGAAGCGGTACCAGTGTGGCCCCGGCCAACGACGCGAGCACCGCGATCGTCGTGATCGGACTGGATGCGCCGCTCACCGGGGCGCTGGCCACCCACGGCCTCGGTATCAAGGACTCCGCCGACCTGGCAGTGAAAGACGCCAACCGGATGCGGCACGTACCCGGAGTCACCTTCAAGCTGAAGGTGTTGGACGACCAGGCACAACCGCGTCTGGCTCAGCAGAACGCCACTCAGTTCGTCGCCGACTCGACGGTCCTCGGCGTCGTCGGGCCGCTCACTGCCAGCGCGGCTCAGACCATGCTGCCCGTCCTCGACCCGGCGCACCTGGTCGACGTCTCCCCAAGCAACACCGCCCCACAACTCAGTCAGGGCTCGGACTGGGCCAGCGGTGCAAAGTCCCGCCCGCATCGCGCGTACTACCGCACCAGTACCACGGACGCCGCGCAGGGCCCGTTTGCCGCCAGGTACCTGTTCAACGACGCGAAGAAGACCAAGGTTTTCGTCATCGATGACCAGATGAGCTACGGCTCGGGCCTGGCCTCCGGATTCCGCGCGGAGTTCACCAGGCTCGGGGGCACGATCGTCGGCGCGGAGCACCACGACAGCCAGAACCGCGACTACTCGGCCCTCGCCGCCAAGGTACGGGCGAGTGGCGCCGACGCGGTGTACTACGGCGGACAGTACCCGGAGGCGGCACCGCTCTCCCAGCAGATCAAGCAGGCGGGCGCCGCTGTGCCGCTGATGGGCGGCGACGGCATCTACGACGCCGAGTACATCAGGAGCAACAGCAAGGCGGAGGGCGACCTCGCCACCTCCGTCGGCGTGCCTATGAACACGCTGCCGAGCGCCGCGACCTACCTGTCTGCCTTCCGGGCCGCCGGGTACTCCGGGAACGCCGATCCCTACGGAGGCTACGCCTACGACGCGACCTGGGCCGTGATCGAGGCAGTGAAGGCCGTGGTGTCCGCCAACAGAGGTAGGCTGCCCGCCGACGCCCGCGCCGAGGTGGCCGCCGCCATGGGCCGGGTCTCCTTCGACGGCGTCACCGGCCACATCGCCTTCGACGAGTACGGCGACACGACCGACCGTCAGCTCGCCGTTTCCAGCGTCAAGAGCGGCGTCTGGAGCACTGTGACGACCGGCACCTACACGCCGTGACGAATCGTCTGTCAGAAGGGTGCTGAGGGGCTGGCCTTGGAGCACCCGGCCGGTCCCGGCCGCACCACCTGTCCGGCCGACGGCTCGTTCGGACGGGCCCTGTCCCGCCTGTGCCGTCCCCGCAGTGACCGCCACCTTCGCCGGCTCGGACGACTACTGGGAGCCCCTCCGGCATCCGCGCCGTACGGCTTGAGGCGGCCGTCGAACCTGGTGAGGCGGCTGACGGCGCGGACGGCGTCCTCGGTCTCGCTCGGCGGGCCGAGCATCCGGTAGGCCGCGGACCGCGGATGGGGGCGGTGCTGCTCGAACGGCCGGGCCAGGGAGTCGTGTTCGTTCATCGGGGCGCGTCGCCTTCCGTTGTGGGGCTCCGCCTGCCGTGCGGTGGTGTCGGGGGTGGCGATAGGTCAGTGCGGGTCGGCGGCGGTGGGTCGGACGTCCCCTGAGCGGATCGGGCGGCGGGAATGTGACGGCACAGGGGGTGAATGTGGCGCAGGTCACCCGGGGCGGGCAGGCCGGAGGGGCGTGGAACTGCGGTGCCCGGCGCGTCGTCCAAGAGGTGACGGAATCCCTGCCCGGGTCGAACGCCGGGAGGACTACGGAGGGCTCTGTGCAGCCAGGTGGTGCCGAACTGAACGTCTGGCTCTCGGGTGGCCGCCCCGACCGGGTTCCGGCGGTGCCCGGCGCCCGCTCCGCGCCCGGCGTGACCGCCGACCAGGCGGCCGCCGCCGAGCGGTGCGAGGCGCTGCTGCGGGACACGCTGGACGGCGTCCGGCCGGAGCCGGCCTGGCGGCACGGGGTGGCCCGGGCGGGTGCGCGGCTGCCGATGCCCGGGGCCGGCCCGGACGACGCGGACGTCCACTGGTACGTCACCCGCAGCCGGGACATCGTCACGATCGTCTCGGCGGCCCGGCGGGGCGCGCTGGTCGGCATGGTGGAACGGCACTGGCGGCGCTGCGGCTGGACCGTCACCTCGGTGAACGTCGGCCGGGAGCTGCCCGGGGTCGCCGCGGTCACCCCGGACGGCTACCAACTCGCGCTGGTCTTCGGCGATCTGGGCCAGGCCGGGCTGACGGTCGGTTCGCCGGGGGTGGCCCGTTCGGAGTGGGTGCCGTACCCGCACGGCGTGCCCGTGGCCCCGGGCGGGGCGCCATTGCCCGACGTGTGCTGCCCGTTCTGGAGTGCCATGGGAGCGGGATAGCGAGGGGCAACGGGAGACGGCGCGGGGCGGGGGAGGTGGGGGGGGGGGGGCCCCCCCCCCCCCCCCCCCCCCCCCCCCCCCCCCCCCCGCGCCGCCCCCCCCCCCCCCCCCCCCCCCCCCCCCGCCCCCGCCCCCCCCCCCCCCCCA